>JBOHGH010000001.1:0-141950 GCA_050699975.1 Pseudonocardiaceae bacterium
AACCCACTACGCACCGCAGCACGCAACTACCAGCGCGCTCTCGACCAGCTCACCCAGGAGGCCGGATTCGCCGCATAACACCAAACTTGACTCGATCAAGCCGACTTCGTCGGCCCTAGCAACCTAGGAGCGCGACGCCGACGGCACCGGCTGGCATGACGGCCTGCTCATGGACCTACTCGCCGAGGAACTAGACCAGCCTCGCGCCCGTGGTCCGTCTCGCCAAGCCTGGAGAACCAGGGACCCGTCACCCAGGTTGGTCACGAGCACCGTGGGCGGCATGGCCGTAGCGGGCCGGATACGGTGTCCGGTGCCGGAGGACGTCTCCTCACCATTGCCGTCACCGCGACGGAACCACTCAAAACTCTGGCTCGACTGGTTACCCTCGTGCTGCACTTCTCCGTAGCCGCCTCTCGCCCGCACACGTTGGTCGGCACCCAGGACCGGGGAACGCCGGACTGGCGGAAGCGGGGGAACGTCCGGGAAGGACGGAGCCAGCTCAGCGTTCAGCCCGGCCCTGGGGCCATGGCGGACGCTAACGGCCAGCGACCAAGGAGGACCGAAATCTGACGTCCCCGAACGCTGAGTTCGGTCTGCATGCCCTACCCGGGCAGACGAATGAGGGGCCGCATCGCTCTGCGCCCCCTCATTTCAACGAAACCTAGCGGTCAGTTCAACAGGCCAATGCGTCCCGCAAACTCGCGTACTTCGGGCGCATAGGACGGCTTGGCCCGTTTGACCAACGTACTCACCATACTGCGCACGTTCTGTTTGTGCTGAAAGTCCTGGGGGCAGAGCTGTTCGGCCATTTTCAGATGCACAAAGACAGCCGCGTCATTGTTGCGGCAGTCATAGCACCTGGCGACCTGGTACAGGTGACTGGTCTTGCGCTCCAAAGACGGGACTTGGGAGAGATCAACCTCGTCAGCTAGTCGGAGGGCTTCGGATACTTCACCCGCTTCACTCTCCACGCTAACCATGTGGATAGCCACATTGGTTGGTCCAAATACCGTGTTGTGATAATTGTGGCCGTCACCAACGCGCCGGGCCGCTTTGCGGGCGGGCTCCCGCAACAGCTCACGAGCCCGCCATGGGTCACCGGTCCGTCCGGCTGCGATACTGCCCGTCAACAGCAAGCCGCCATATAAGGAAAAATGTTCGGGCGTCCCGTCCGCCAGCAAGGGCTCTAAAGCTTCGCTACCTTTCATGGTGACCTCCAGCGCTCCGGCTGGCATGTCATCTGACAGCATGGATTGGCCGAGTGTCCAGGTAGCAGCCGCGATCAGGAGCGCGTCCCCGGCTTCTTCGGCGTAGCGCATGGCTCGATCGGACACCACCGCGCCTAAGTCAACCCGTCCCAGATGTTTCACTACCATGCGGGCCAGTTGGTAGACCTCAGAGGCTTGTCGGCAAGCGTGGGCGGAGCGCTCGTGCTCATGTACGGCCCGCTCACTGGCCGCAATCAGGTCCGGCAGAACTCGCAGAACATCGCTGTACTTGCTCGATGACGTGTACCACGCCTGCTGAGCGGCGCTGATTTGCTCGCCGAGCTCGTCGAGCGTGGGAAGCTCGGCACTGTCGGTAAGCGACAACGACCGGTACGTAAACAGTGCCCGCTCAACCTCCGCCAGGCGAGGGTTCACCGGCCCCTCGTGCGCTTCGCTCGGCGCTTCACCCACCAGGGCTGAGGTGCGTACACCCAGCACCTTGGCGAGGTTACGTAGCACCGGCAGCGAGGGCGTCTTGCTGTCGGCCTCGATCATCTCCAGGTAGCGCACCGTGATACCGGCGTGGGTGGCCAGCGAGACCGTGCTCATACGGCGCTCGATGCGGTACAACCGGATGAGCGCGCCGGTCGGCATGTCAGGCATGGCTGACACCTCCTCGGAGCGTTGGGGTGCCCGACCACCCAGGGTACCGAGGTCGGAGCATCAGGTCGCCCGACACCTACGTAGCAGCCGCTTGACACTGCTCTCGCTGATGCCGTACCTCTCAGCCAGGGTCCGCTTGCCGTACCCGCTCGGAAGGCCACCCACTAGCTGCCGCACGTCGGCATCGTCCAGCTTGGCGATCCGCCAGGGGTGACTACACCTGGTTCATCGCCACCGTCGCCTTGCTCGATGCTCCGCAGTACCTTGACCACCCGCTTCAGCGCGTCCTCATGGTTCGAGTCGCGGACCAGGAGGTCGTCACCGGGTCAGCCGGGCCGCGACGGCGTCCCAGACGTACGAGGCGAGCAGCGTCTTGGGACCCTCGGGCAGCTCGATCTCGACGCCGTCATCGCCGAGCAACCAGCCTGCATTGTGCTCGACCTCGAACGCGCGACCCTCCCCGACAGCGTTGACCACCAACAGGTCGCAGCCCTTGCGGGCGAGTTTGGCCCGGCCGTGCGCAAGCACTCCCCCGTCGGAGTCACCGGTCTCGGCTGCGAAGCCGACCACCACCTGACCCTGCGGGCGGCCTCGCACCAGTTCGGCCAGGATGTCCGGGTTGAGGGTCAGCGGCAGCGGATCCGGGTCCGAATCGGGCTTCTTGATCTTGCTGGAATGGGCGTTGGCCGGGCGGAAGTCCGCGACGGCGGCGGCCATCACCACCGCATCGGCGTCCGGCGCCGCCTTGAGCACCGCCTCCTGCAACTCGCGTGCGGTGCCCACGACGACCACCTCGACGCCGGCCGGATCGGCCAGATCGGCGGTGTGCGCCGTGACGAGCGTCACCCGCGCACCGCGCTGTGCCGCGACTCGGGCCAGCGCATAACCCTGCCGCCCAGAGGATCGGTTGCCCAGGTAACGCACCGGGTCCAGGGGTTCGCGAGTACCACCGGCGGAGATCACCACCCGCCGGCCGGTGAGATCCCGCCGCAGGGTGTCTGGACGGTGCAGCAGCAAAGCGGCGAGGTCGACGATCTCGGTGGGCTCCGGCAGCCGGCCGGCACCGGAGTCGGCACCGGTGAGCCGCCCGGTCGCGGGCTGCGCGACGACGGTCCCGCGCGAGCGCAGCACGGCGACGTTGTGCACCGTTGCCGGGTGCTCCCACATCTCGGTGTGCATAGCGGGCACCAGCAACACCGGGCAACGGGCGGTGAGCAGCGTGGCGCAGAGCAGGTCGTCGGCCCGGCCTTGCGCGGCGCGAGCCAGCAGGTCCGCGGTGGCCGGGGCGACCAGGACCAGATCGGCGGTCTGCCCCAACCGCACGTGGGGCACCTCAGGGACGTCGGCGAACAGACCGCGCTGCACCGGTAGTCCGGACAGCGCCTCCCAGGTCGGGGCACCGACGAACCGCAGGGCAGCCTCGGTGGGAATCACCCGGACCTGGTGCCCCGCTTCGGTGAGGCGGCGGAGCACCTCACATACCTTGTAGGCGGCGATACCGCCCGCAACGCCGAGCACGATCCGCCGGGGTAGGTCCGGCCGGACAGGCCCGGCGTGTGTCACTCGCCCTCGGTGTGCTCGAGTAGGCCGCTGTGGATCTCCCGCAACGCGATCGACAGCGGCTTCTCCCGCGCCCCTGGCTCGACGAGCGGGCCGACGTACTCCAGCAGGCCCTCCCCCAGCTGCGCGTAGTAGTCGTTGATCTGACGCGCCCGCTTGGCCCCGAAGATGACCAGGGCGTACTTCGAGCTGACCTTGCCCAGCAGGTCGTCGATCGGGGGGTTGGTGATGCCCTCAGGGGCAGTGACCGCGGGCGCGCTCAGCGCGCCCAATTCGGCGGGAATGCTCACTCACTGTCTCCAGATGCCTTCAGATGTCACAGGGGTCGGATGTCACTGGGACCGGTCCGGTGGTGTACGGAACCCGTGCCGACCATCAAGGCTATCAATTCCTGCGCGGCCCGTTGCACGTCGTCGTTGACAATCGTCGCATCGAACTCCCCGACGGCGTTCAACTCCTCGCGCGCCACCCGCAACCGGCGCTCCCGCTCCGTGGGATCCTCAGTGCCACGGTCGGACAGCCGCGCATACAACGCCTCCCAGGATGGCGGCACCAGCATCACCAGCAGCGCGCCGGTCATCGCGGCCCGAACCTGCCGCGCACCCTGCACTTCGATCTCCAGCAACATCGACCGGCCAGCGGCCAGGGCCCCGCGTACTGGCGCGGCAGGAGTGCCGTAAAAGTTACCGGCGTACTCGGCGTACTCCAGAAACTCACCACGCGCGACCATGCGCGTGAAGGTGGCGTGGTCCACGTAGCGGTAATGCTCATCGGGCCGTTGGCCGACACGAGGTGGCCGGGTGGTCACCGAGACGCTGACAAGCAGTTGCGGCCAGCGTCGCGCCACCTCGGCGACCACGCTGGATTTGCCGACCCCGGACGGGCCTGAGACAACGGTGAGCCGGGGTCCGGCGGCCTCGCTGGGCCCCGGCTCACACGCGATCACGCTGTGTCACTCTACGTCATTCTGGACCGAACTCGCTGAGCAGCGCCTTGCGCTGGCGATCACCAAGCCCGCGCAACCGCCGGCTGGCAGCGATCTCCAGCCGCTCCATGATCTGCTGGGCGCGAACCTTTCCCACGCCGGGCAGGGCCTCAAGCAAAGCCGAAACCTTCATCTTGCCCAGGATGTCGTCGTTGTCGGACTGAGCGAGAACCTCCGTGAGGTTGGTCCCACCACGCTTGAGACGTTCTTTGAGCTCGGCCCTGGCACGTCGGGCGGCGGCCGCCTTCTCCAGCGCAGCGGCCCGCTGCTCCTCGGTAAGCTCGGGAAGGGCCACGATCTCCTCCGTCGATTGCTAGTGCTTAGAAATGGTCTGGATTGGTGCGGCGACCGTATCCCCAGGGCGGTCCGCCCTTCAACGCGGGGTGCCACCCCCGACCTGCCGCGACGTGAATTGAAGCAGGTCTGTCGCCTCGTCGGCGATCCGCCGTGCGGCGTGTCGCAGGGACTCTGGCTCGGGTCCATGCCGCAGCACGTCACGTGACGTGGTCGGCAGAACATGGCGGGTCGCCGCACCGAAGATCTTGGGCAAGTCGGCCAGGCAGGCACCCTGTGCGCCTATCCCGGGGACCAGTATCGGGCCGTTGAGTCCCTCGAACCGCAGTGCCCCGGCCGCGGTAGTGGCCCCCACCACCACACCGAAATCGCCGGGGTGACCGGCATTGCGCGAGGCAACGGCGTCGATCACCGATTGCGCGACCGTGCCTCCGGTACCGGTGACCGCGGTCTGCACGTCGGCGCCCTCCGGGTTGGAGCTCAGGGCCAGCACGAACACCCCCCGCCCGGTCCGGCCGGCCAGCTCGAAGGCCGGATCCAACGCACCGACCCCGAGGTAGGGCGACACGGTGATCGCATCTGCGGCCAGCGGCGCCCCCTCGCTCAGATAGGCTGCGGCGTACCCGGCCATGGTGGAACCGATGTCCCCCCGCTTGACGTCGAGCAGCACCAGCGCACCGGCATCCCGGGTTGCGGCCAGCACCCGCTCCAGCACGGCGATACCCCGCGCCCCGTGCCGTTCGAAGAACGCCGACTGTGGCTTGACCACCGCCACCTCCGGCGCCAACACCTCAACCACGCCCCGCGCGAACCTCTCCAGCCCAGCCACGTCATCGCCCACACCCCACCCCCGCAGCAGCTCGGGATGCGGATCAATCCCCACGCACAACCTCCCCCGAGCCGCCACCACAGCGCTCAACCGCGCCCCGAACCCGCATTCAGCAGGCTCAGCGGGGTTACTGGACACCGGATAACCCCGCTGAGCCTGCTGAATGCGGGGGGTTCGGGGGACAGGCGCGGAGGGCGGCATGGAGGGCTTGGAGGGGGCGGACGGTGATGTCGCCGCGGATCAGGGCCTCGATGCCCTGGACGGCGGCGGCGGCGCCCTGCACGGTGGTGATACACGGGATGTCCCGGGACACCGCGGCGGTGCGGATCTCGTAGCCGTCCACCCGGGGACCCGGATTGCCGTAGGGCGTGTTGATGATCATATCGACTTCCCCGGCGTTGATCAGGTCGACGATGTTGTCCGGGCCCTCGAAGTGCTTGCGCACGACGGTGCAGGGGATGCCGTTGCGGCGCAGCGTGTTGGCCGTTCCCCGGGTGGCGAGGACCTCGAAGCCCAGATCGGCCAGCCGTTTGGCCGGGAACACCATGGCCCGTTTGTCCCGGTTGGCCACCGACACGAACACCCGCCCCGACGTCGGCAGCGAGCCGTAGGCGGCGGCTTGGGACTTGGCGAAGGCCTGCCCGAACGCGGCGTCGATGCCCATCACCTCGCCGGTGGACTTCATCTCCGGCCCGAGCAGCGAGTCCACCCCCTGACCCTCCGGGGTGCGGAACCGGTGGAAGGGCAGCACGGCTTCCTTGACGGCTACCGGGGCGTCGGCAGGCAGGTCGCCACCGTCGGAGTCCCCGAGCAGCAGGCCCTCAGCCCGCAATTCGGCGATACTGGCGCCGAGCATGATCCGGGCGGCGGCCTTGGCCAGCGGTACCGCGGTGGCCTTGGACACGAACGGTGCGGTGCGGCTGGCCCGGGGGTTGGCCTCCAGCACGTAGAGCACGTCGCCCTTGAGCGCGTACTGCACGTTGAGCAGGCCGCGTACGCCGATCCCGCGGGCGATCGCCTCGGTCGAAGCGCGCACCGTAGCCAGGTCGGACTCGCCCAGCGTGATCGGCGGCAACACGCAGGAGGAGTCGCCGGAGTGCACCCCGGCCTCCTCGATGTGCTCCATGATCCCGCCGAGGTAGACCTCATTGCCGTCGCACAGCGCGTCGACGTCGATCTCGATGGCGTCGTCGAGGAAACGGTCCACCAGCACCGGGTGCTCGGGGGTGATCTCGGTGGCGCGGGCGATGTAGCCGGCCAGGGTCTCCTCGTCATAGACGATCTCCATGCCGCGCCCGCCGAGCACGTAGGAGGGGCGAACCAGCACCGGGTAGCCGATCTCCTCGGCGATCTTGCGGGCCTCCGCGAACGACGTGGCGGTGCCGTAGGCCGGTGCGGGCAACCCCGCCCGCTCCAGGACGGCGCCGAAGGAACCGCGGTCCTCGGCAAGGTGAATCGCTTCTGGGGTCGTGCCGACCACCGGGACGCCCGCGTCGGCCAGCCGCTGCGCCAGCCCCAGCGGGGTCTGACCGCCCAGCTGCACGATCACCCCCGCCACGGTGCCCGAGGCCCGCTCGGCATCCACCACCTCCATGACATCCTCGAAGGTCAACGGCTCGAAATAAAGCCGGTCCGCGGTGTCGTAGTCGGTGGACACGGTCTCCGGGTTGCAGTTGATCATCACGGTCTCGTACCCGCCGGGCGGGCTGGGCGACGAACGCAAGGCGATCGCGGCGTGCACGCAGGAGTAGTCGAACTCGATGCCCTGACCGATCCGGTTCGGCCCGGAGCCCAGGATGATCACCTTGGGCCGTTCCCGCTGCTCGGTGACCTCAGTCTCGGCGTCGGGGTCACTCTCGTAGGCGGAGTAGTGGTACGGGGTACGGGCGGCGAACTCGGCGGCGCAGGTGTCCACGGTCTTGTAGACCGGCCGGACGCCCAGGCGGTGCCGCAGGGCTCGGATCTCGGGCTCAGTGAGGTGCCCGCGCACGGCGGCGAGCTGCCGGTCGGAGATACCGGCCCGTTTGGCCCGGCGCAGCAGCGCCGCGTCCAGCTCCGGCGCGGCGACGAGTTCGGTGCGCAGCTCGACCAGGCCGGCGATCTGGTCGACGAACCACGGGTCGATTCCCGACGCTTCGCAGACCTGCGCCACGGTGGCGCCCAGGCGCAGTGCCCGCTCCGCGGTGTAGAGCCGGCCGTCGTGCGGAACGCGCAGCGCTTCCAGTTCCGCGCCTACGGACGCTGACGGTGGATCAGGCCGGGTCCAGAAGCCGGCCTCGGGGGTCTCCATTGAACGCAGCGCCTTGCCCAGCGCCTCCGGGAACGAGCGGCCCAGCGCCATCGCCTCGCCCACCGATTTCATGGTGGTGGTGAGCGTGGGGTCCGCGCCGGGGAACTTCTCGAAGGCGAACCGGGGCACCTTGACCACCACGTAGTCCAGGGTGGGCTCGAAGCTGGCCGGGGTCTCGCCGGTGATGTCGTTGGTGATCTCGTCGAGGGTGTAGCCGATCGCGAGCTTCGCGGCGATCTTGGCGATGGGGAAACCGGTGGCCTTGGACGCCAGCGCGCTCGATCGCGAAACCCGCGGGTTCATCTCGATCACGACCAGCCGGCCGTCCCCCGGATGCACGGCGAACTGGATGTTGCAGCCCCCGGTGTCCACCCCGACCTCGCGCAACACCGCGATGCCGACGTCGCGCATGTGCTGGTATTCGCGATCGGTCAGGGTCAGCGCCGGGGCGACGGTCACCGAGTCCCCGGTATGCACGCCCATCGGGTCGATGTTCTCGATCGAGCACACCACCACCACGTTGTCCCGGTGGTCGCGCATCAGCTCCAGCTCATATTCCTTCCAGCCCAGCACGCTTTCCTCGATGAGTACCTGGTGCACCGGGCTCTCGGCCAACCCCGCGGTGGCCAGCCGTTCGAGCTCGGCGGGCGTGTGCGCCATCCCCGAGCCGAGCCCGCCCATGGTGTACGACGGCCGGATCACCACCGGCAGGCCGAGCTCGCTGGCGGCCGCACGCACCTGGTCCAAGGACCGGCAGACGGCGCTGCGCGGCACCTCGGCACCCACCGCGCGGACGACCTCCTTGAACTTCAGCCGGTCCTCGCCGCGCTGGATGGCGTCGATGTCGGCGCCGATCAGTTCGACGCCGTATCGCGCCAGCACCCCGCGCTCGTGCAGTGCCACGGCGGTGTTCAGCGCGGTCTGCCCGCCGAGCGTGGCCAGCAACGCTGTCACCGGAAACCCGGCAGCCCGCTCCGCGGCAATCACCTTCTCGACGAACTCCGGGGTGATCGGCTCGATGTAGGTGGCATCGGCGAACTCCGGATCGGTCATGATCGTCGCCGGGTTGGAGTTCACCAGGCTGACCCGCAGCCCCTCCTCCCGCAACACCCGGCACGCCTGCGTCCCCGAGTAGTCGAACTCACAAGCCTGCCCGATCACAATCGGCCCCGACCCGATCACCAAAACATGCGCGATATCAGCCCTCTTCACGGTTCCCCCCATCGCCATTCGGAGCCGAATCGCGGTTTTCGACCCTCGCGAGACCGCTATTCGGCTCCGAATGGCGATGTGAGTGAGACATGAGCTCGCAGAATCGGTCGAATAGGGTGGCGGCGTCGTGGGGGCCGGCGGCTGCTTCGGGGTGGTATTGGACGCTGAAGGCTGGGGTGTCCAGGGCGGTCAGGCCTTCTACGGTGTTGTCGTTGGGGCAGGAGTGGCTCACCACTGCGGGGCCGAAGTCGGAGTCGAACCGTTCCCCGGGCTCGCCCTGGACGGCGAAACCGTGGTTCTGCGAGGTGATCGCGACCCGTCCGGTGGCGTACTCGACGACCGGGACGTTGAGCCCGCGGTGCCCGTAGCGCATCTTATAAGTGCCTCGCCCCAGAGCCCGGCCGAGGATCTGGTTGCCGAAACAGATCCCGAACAGCGGTACCTGCCGGGCCAGCACCGCGCGGGTCAACGCGACCGCGTGGTCCGCGGTTGCCGGATCGCCCGGGCCGTTGGACAGGAACACCCCGTCGGGGTCGCGCTCCAGCACCTGCTCCAGCGTGGCGGTGGCCGGCAGCACGTGCGTCTCGATGCCCCGGGCGGCCAGCATCCGCGGCGTGTTGAACTTGATCCCCAAATCCAGCGCAACCACCCGGAACCGGCGCTGGGCAGCGGCCGGCACGATGTAGGGCTGGGCGACAGTGACCTCGCCGACCAGGTTGGCGCCGACCATCGAGGGGCTGGCCAGCACGCGCGCCGCCAGCTGCGCCGGCTCGGCCAGCGCGTCACCGGAGAAGACCCCGGCCCGCATCGAGCCGTGCTCACGAAGCCGGCGGGTCAGCGCGCGGGTGTCCACTCCCGATATGCCTACGACGCTCTGGCGGACCAGTTCCTCCTCAAGCGACCGGCGAGACCGCCAATTGGAGGGGATCCGGGCCGGGTCGCGCACGACGTAACCGGCCACCCAGATCCGGTGTGACTCGTCATCCTCGTCGTTCCAGCCGGTGTTGCCGATATGCGGAGCGGTCTGCATCACGATCTGGCGCCGGTAGGACGGGTCAGTGAGGGTCTCCTGGTAGCCGGTCATCCCGGTGGCGAAGACAGCCTCACCCAGCGCCTGGCCCACCGCACCGTAGGTCTCGCCCCGCACGGTGGTGCCGTCCTCCAGTACCAGTACAGCCAGCTTGCTCGTCAACGCTGCACCTTCCCGTCCTCGGTCGTGACCTCGCCGCGCAACAGGGTGGCCACCACCCGGCCGGGCAGCTCCATCCCGTCATAAGGGGTGTTGCCGGCCAGGCTGGCCAGTTGCGCCCCGCGCACCGTCCAGGTGGCGTCGGGGTCCACCAGGACCAGCGTCGCGGGCTGTCCCACTGCGATCGGGCGGCCCTGTTCGGTCGCCCCGCCGATCCGCGCTGGGCGCTCGCTCATCACCCGGGCCACCCCCCGCCAGTCCAGCAGGCCGGGGCGCACCATGGTGGCCACCACCACCGACAACGCGGTCTGCAGGCCCAGCATGCCCGGCCGGGCCGCCGACCATTCGCAGTCCTTGTCCTGCGCGGCGTGCGGGGCATGGTCGGTGGCCACACAGTCCACGATCCCCTCGGCCAGCGCGGCGCGCAGCGCCTGGGTGTCGGTTGCGGTGCGCAGCGGCGGGTTGACCTTGTTGACCGGGTCGTAACCGATCAGGCGCTCATCGGTGAGCAGCAGGTGGTGCGGGGTGACCTCAGCGGACACCCGGATCCCGCGCTCCTTGGCCCAGCGCAGCACGCCCACCGTGCCCGCGGTGGACACGTGACAGACATGCAGTGCCGCTTCGGCATCGCGGGCGAGCAGGCAGTCCCGCGCCACGATCGACTCCTCCGCGGCAGCCGGCCAGCCGGCCAACCCCAGCCGGGCAGCGATCTGGCCCTCGTGGGCCTGGGCGCCCGCGGTGAGCCGGGGGTCCTCGGCGTGCTGCGCCACTATGGCGCCCAGCCCGCGGGTGTACTCCAGAGCACGACGCATCAGCAGCGAGTCGTGCACGCACAGCCCGTCGTCGGAGAACATCCGCACCGCGGCGGCCGACGCGGCCATGGACCCGAGCTCGGCGAGCCGCTCGCCGAGCAGCCCCACGGTGACCGCGCCGACCGGGTGCACGTCGACCAGCCCGACGTCGCGGCCGCGCCGATACACGTGCTCCACGACCACGGCGGTGTCGGCGACCGGGTCGGTGTTGGCCATCGCGAACACCGCGGTGTAGCCACCCAGCGCCGCGGCCGCCGAACCGGTGGCGATCGTCTCGGCATCCTCCCGGCCGGGCTCGCGCAGGTGCGCGTGCAGGTCGACCAGCCCGGGCAAGGCAACCAGTCCGCCACCGTCGAGCGCCTCGACGCCCGTGCCGTCCAGTCCGGCGCCCAGCTCGGCGATCACCCCGTCCCGGATCAGCAGGTCCACCGGGTCGCCGGCGCCGTAGGGCCGGATCCCGCGAAGAAGTAGCGGCCGAGGGCTCTGCCCGATGGTTCGCTCGCTGCGCTCGCTCACTGTTGTTCGTCCTGAGCCGCGAGCAGGTGGTAGAGCACGGCCATCCGCACGTGTACCCCGTTGCGGACCTGGTCGGTGATCGCAGCCCGAGGGGAGTCGGCGACCGAGGGGGCGATCTCCATGCCGCGCAGCATCGGCCCTGGGTGCAGTACGACGGCATGCTCCGGCAGCAACCCCAGCCGGGCCTCGGATAGCCCGTAGCTGATCGAATACTCCCGGGCGGACGGGAAGAACCCGCCATGCATCCGCTCAGTCTGCACTCGCAGCACCATCAGCGCGTCGGTGCCGGGCAGCGCAGCGTCGAGATCGTGCCCGACCGTGACCGGCCGGCTCTGCACGCCGGAATTCTCGAATGCCCAGTTCTGCACACCCCACGGCAGCAGGGTGGGTGGGGCGACGAGGTGGATCCGGGCACCCAGCGTGATCAAGAGCTGGATATTCGAGCGAGCGACCCGGCTATGCAGCACATCGCCTACGATGGTGACGGTCCGCCCATTCAGGGTGCCCAAACGGTCACGCAGAGTAGCTGCGTCCAGCAATGCTTGGGTCGGGTGCTGGTGGGTGCCGTCACCGGCGTTGATCACATGCGCGGGCACCCAGCCGGCGAGCCGATGGGCCGCACCCGAGGCAGGGTGGCGAATCACGACGCAGTCCGCGCCCATCGCCGCCAGGGTCAGCGCGGTGTCCCGCAGCGACTCCCCCTTGGCCACCGAGGACGCCTCGGCCGAGACGTTGACCACGTCGGCGCTCATCCACTTGCCCGCAATCTCGAAGGAGGCCCGGGTGCGAGTGGAGCTCTCGTAGAACAAGGTGACCACGGTGCGCCCGCGCAGCGTCGGCAGCTTGTGCACCTCGCGCCCCAGCAGCGCCTTCTTGAGCGCCTCGGCGGTGTCCAGCAGCGCGGTAGCGGTCTCCCGCTGCAGGTCAGCGGTAGTCAGCAGGTGTTTCACCGCGGCCCCCGGCGGATCACGACGGCATCGGCGCCGTCGGTGTCGACGAGCAGCACGCCGACCTCCTCGTCCCGGGAAGTAGGCATGTTCTTGCCCACGTAGTCGGCCCGGATCGGCAGCTCCCGGTGACCGCGGTCGACCAGCACGGCGAGTTGTATCGCCCGCGGCCGGCCGTACTCACGCACCGCGTCCAGGGCGGCCGCTACGGTGCGCCCGGAGTACAACACGTCATCGACCAGCACGACCAGCACATCGTCGAGCCCACCGGCAGGCAACTCGGTGGGCTGCAGCGCTCTGGTGGGCCTGCGCCGCAGGTCATCCCGGTAGAGAGTGATATCCAGGGTGCCCACACCTGCCAGAGTCCCGCCGAACTCACGGATCCGGTCTGCCAACCGGTGCGCCAACGGGACGCCGCGGGTGGGGATACCGAGCAGCACCACCGGCTGGGGCGCGGTGCGCTCGATGATCTGGTGCGCCATTCGAGCGACGATGCGCGCGACATCGGCCGCCGAGAGCAGCTCATGCTGCCGCGGTGGTCCTGCCGCGCCCGCCCCGGAGGGGGACGACACGGTGGACCTCCTTCCCCGCCTCACCGGACGGGTCTTAAAGGACGTCAGGTGCCGGGCAAACGCCCGGACCCCGGTGGCCGACGGTATCAGGAGGTCATATCAGGGTTGCTGGCGCTCAATCACTGCCCCGTCCGGGTGGTGTGAGTGACTCTCCTCGGTGTTGGGCCCCCAATGGCTTGACCTGGAAGGTTACTCAGCGCAGCATTACTCTCCGTACATCCCGATGTGTGCGCGGCGTCCCAAGGCGTTGACTGGTCGGGGTTGAAGGAGAAGGAGAAGCGCCAGATGGGCGACTATGCCAAGGCACTGGGGTCCAAATTGCGCGGCATCCGTCAGCAGCAGGGGCTGTCGCTGCACGGTGTCGAGCAGAAGTCGGCGGGCCGCTGGAAGGCCGTGGTGGTCGGCTCCTACGAGCGGGGTGACCGCGCGGTCACCGTGCAGAAGCTCGCCGAGCTTGCCGACTTCTACGGGGTCCCGGTGCCCGAATTGCTACCAGAAGGCCGGATACCCTCGGGGGGAGAACCGGCCACCAAGATCGTCATCAACCTCGAGCGCCTGCAGCAGCTGCCGGTGGACAAGGTAGGCCCGCTGGCACGGTACGCCGCGACGATCCAGAGCCAGCGCGGCGACTACAACGGCAAGGTGCTGTCCATCCGTACGGAGGACCTGCGCTCACTGGCGATCATCTACGACATGTCGCCGGGGGATCTCACCGAGCAGCTGATCGGCTGGGGGGTGCTGCCCCCGGAGGCTCGCCCGGCCAAAGAAGAGCCGTGAGCGGCAACCAGTGTTAGAACACTGAACGCCACTCACAAGCCGCGCGGCAGCGCGGCCAGCGCGCCGAGCACGCCGTTGACGAATCGCGGCGAGTCGTCGGTGGACAGCGACCTGGCCAGCTCGATGGCCTCGTCGATGGCTACTGCGTCGTCCACCTCATCGGAGAACAGCAGTTCGAACACGCCGAGCCGGAGCACCGCCCGGTCCACCGCGGGCATCCGCGCCAAGGTCCACCCCCGGGCGTGCTCGGCGAGCATCCGGTCGATGTCCTCCTGGTGCGCGACCACGCCGTGCACCAGCGAGACGGTGTAGTCGCTGACCGGGGGCAGCCCTGGCGCCCCGACCCGTTCGGCGAGCAGGGTCAGCGGATCCAGCCCGCGCAGGTCGGATTCGAAGAGGATGTCGACGGCGCGTTTGCGGGCCTTGCTTCGGGCGCCCACGTCAGGTGCTGATGCGGCCGAGGTAGCGCCCGTCCCGGGTGTCGACCTTGACCCGCTCGCCGATGCTGAGGAACAGCGGCACCTGGATCTCTGCGCCAGTCTCCAGCGTGGCGGGCTTGGTGCCGCCGGTCGACCGGTCCCCCTGCAGGCCCGGGTCGGTGTGCGAGATCACCAACTCCACCGAGGTGGGCAACTCGACATACAGCGGAGTGCCATCGTGCACGGCGACCAGCGCGGTCTGGTTGTCCAGCAGGTATTTCGCCGCATCTCCGACTGTCTCGCCAGGAATGGTCATCTGCTCGAAAGTGTCGGTGTCCATGAATACGAAGTCGGCGCCGTCGGGGTACAGGTAGGTCATCTCACGCCGGTCGACGGTGGCGGTGTCGACTGAGGTCCCCGCGTTGAAGGTCTTGTCCACGACTTTGCCGGACAGCACGTTCTTCAGGGTGGTCCGTACGAAGGCGCCGCCCTTACCCGGCTTGACATGCTGGAATTTCACGACCGACCACAGCTGGCCGTCGAGGTTGAGCACGAGTCCGTTCTTCAGGTCGTTGGTGGTGGCCACGTCAGCCTGTGCTCCGTTCATTGACAATCAGGCGTTCATAGACAATCGGGTGGTCATGGCAAGCAGGGCACGACCACGAGGTCCTTCGTGGTCAGGGTGAGGAGCTCGGGCTCGCCGTCGGAGACGACGAGGGTGTCCTCGATGCGCACGCCGCCCCGGTCCGTCAGGTAGACACCCGGCTCGACGGTGACCGTCATGCCTGCTGCCAGTGTACCGACCCCGAACTGCGACAACGCCGGAGCCTCGTGGATCTGCAGGCCGACGCCGTGCCCGAGACCGTGCACGTAGTCCTCGCCATGCCCGGCGTGGACGATCACGTCCCGGGCGGCCGCGTCCACATCGCGGACGTCGGCGCCGTCCCGCAGCGCGGCGCGCCCGGCGGCTTGCGCCGCTGCGACCAAGTCGTAGATTTCCCGCTGCCACCCAGCAGGCTTCCCGAGCACCATGGTGCGGGTCATGTCGGAGTGGTAGCCGTCGACCAGCGCACCGAAGTCCAGCTTCACCAGGTCGCCGCGGCGTAGCTGCGCGCCGGTCGGACGGTGGTGCGGCACTGCCGAGTTCGCACCGGTTGCCACGATGGTCTCGAACGAGGGACCGGCAGCCCCCGCTGCCACCATCCGGGCCTCCAGGTCGCGGGCCACCTCGCGCTCAGTGCGGCCCGGCCGCAGCCCGCCGTCGGCCAGCAGCCCGGCCAGGGCGGTATCGGCGGCTGCGCAGGCCTCCCGCAGCACGGCGACCTCGGTGTCGTCCTTGATCAGCCGCAACTCCTCCACCGGCCGCGAGGTGGCGACCAGCATGTCCGGGCCGGTGACCTTCGCCAGAGCGGCATGCCCGTCCACTGTCACCACATGGCTCTCAAAACCCAGCCGGCCGATTCCCGCCTCGGTAGCGTCCTTGGCCAACCGCAGATGGCGGGACCTGTCGATCACTCGGTGCAGGTCGGGCACCTGCCGCTGGGACTGCGTGCGGTAGCGGCCGTCGGTGGCGAACACGCTGCGCTCGTCGCCCTCGACGTGCACCAGCAGGGCGCCACTAGACCCGGTGAATCCGGTGAGGTAGCGGATGTTGAGCAGATCCGTGACCAGCAGCGCGTCGAGTTCCCGCTCGCGCAGCCGCTTTCGCAGCGCCGAGCGGCGCCGGGGGTACGACATCGCCGGGTCAGTGGAGTTCACGGGAGAGCGACCCTTCAGGTACTGGCGCGGCCGACTATCCAGCGTAGCGCGAGGGGGTAACCGTCGACGCCCAAGCCGACGATGACCCCGGAGGCGATGGCCGAAATGTAACTGTGGTGCCGGAACGGTTCCCGGGCGTGCACGTTGCTGATGTGCACCTCCACCAGCGGCGCCGACAGCTCCGCGGCGGCGTCCCGGACCGCGATCGAGTAATGCGTCCAGGCCCCGGCGTTGAGCACCACCGGGGTCCCGGTGTCGGCGGCCTCGTGCAGCCAGCTCATCATGACGCCCTCGTGGTCGGTCTGCCGCACATCCACTTCGAGCCCCAGGTCAGCTCCGACCCGCTGGCACAGCGCCACCAGGTCGCTGTAACTGGTGGCGCCGTAGACGTCGGGCTCGCGGGTCCCGAGCCGGCCCAGGTTCGGCCCGTTGAGCACCAGCACCTTCACTGCAGGCCCTCCGTGACGTCGAACCCCACCGTCCCGCTGGCCACCGCGGCGTAGGCCGCGGCGAGCAGCTCCGGGTCCGGATCCTCCAGCCGCCCGGGTTTGGCCAGGTCGTCGAGCACCACGAAACGCAACACCCCGGACCGGGTTTTCTTGTCATTGCGCATGCCCTCGAGCAGTTCAGGCAGCGCGTCAGCGTCGTAGCGGGTGGGCAGACCGAGCGAGCTGAGTAGCCGGCGATGGCGCTGCGCGGTGGCCTCGTCCAGCCGCCCGGCGAGCCGGGCCAACTCGGCCGCGAAGACCATGCCGACGCTCACCGCAGCGCCGTGCCGCCACCGGTAGCCCTCCCGACGTTCCAGGGCGTGACCCAGGGTATGTCCGTAGTTGAGCACCTCGCGCAGGTGGGATTCTCGCAGGTCGGCAGCCACCACGTCGGCCTTCACCTGGATCGCGCGAGCGATCAGGTCCTCCAGCACCGGGCCGGACGGGTCCAGCGCGGCGGCCGGGTCGGCTTCGATCCGCTCCAGGATCACCGGATCGGCGATGAACCCCGCCTTGACCACTTCGGCCATCCCGTTGACGAGCTCGGCTCGGGGCAGGATCTGCAGGTACGAGAGGTCCACCAGCACCACCGCGGGCTCGTGGAACGCACCGACCAGGTTCTTGCCCGCGTCGGTGTTGATCCCGGTCTTACCGCCCACCGCGGCATCCACCATTGCCAGCAGCGTGGTGGGCACCTGCACCACCCGGACCCCGCGCAGCCAGTTGGCGGCGACGAACCCGGCGAGATCGGTGATCGCTCCACCGCCAACACCTACCACGGTGCCGGTGCGGTCCAGACCGACCTTTCCCAGCACGTCCCAGCAGAATCCAGCCACTGACAGCGTCTTGCCGTCCTCGGCGTCGGGCACCTCGATGCGGTAAGCGCCAGCACCGTTGAACTCCAGCACGGTGCGCAACGACTCTGCGGACTCGGTCACGGTCGGCTGGTGCACGATCGCCACGGCGCCGTCGCCGACCGCGTCCAGCAGTTGCCCCCGCAGGTACCGCCCGATGATGACATCGTAGGGCTGCGCCGTGGCCACCCGGATCCGCAGTGGCTCGGTGTCACCGGCCTGGTCCGGTTCGGCGGTCTCGCTCATCCCACTCCTCCCGCGTACGCGGCCACCAGGGGAGCATCCCACAAACCGGGCATCTCAGACGCCGCGAATCACCGGTGCAGGGTCAGCAATACCTCCTCGGCCACACCCTCAGCGCTACGGCCAGTCGTCGACACCACGGCCTTCGACACCGCGTCATAGATCGGGCGTCGTTCTGACAGCAACTTCCGGAGATGCGCCCGGGGATGCGGGAGCAGCCACGGATGCAGCGGAACCAATCCCTCACGGCGAAGCAACTCATCGAGTTCCACGTCGAGGAACACAATGTGAAACGGCTTCAGCTGCTCTTGGATTTCTGGATTCAACGGCGTGCCACCACCAAGAGCGAGCACTCCCGCATGGTCGGCGAGGACAGCACCGATAAGGCTGCGCTCAGCCTCGCTGAACCCCTCCCTTCCCAGCTTTACCACCAGCTCGCCCGCCGGAAGGCCGAACTCATTCTGCAAGACATCATCGAAGTCACGAAACGAGACACCCAGCTTGGCTGCCACCAGCCGCCCCACGGTGCTCTTTCCAGAACCCGGAGGACCGATGAGGATCAGAATAGGCCCATTCGTCATGCTTGGCGATCTCCTCCGTTGCGGCACTGCACTGGATGCCCCGAACTCGACAGCAGTGCGGTCCAAGCGGACGCGAACAGCTCTGCTGTCGAGTTCGGGGGGCGCAGCGCTGTCGCGGGTCAGTGTTGGCGGGAGGCCTCGAGATATGCGCGGGCGTTGCGGACGGTCTCGGGCAGCGCGTCTCCGCCGAACTTCTCCAGCGCGGCGTCGGCGAGCACGAGCGCGACCATCGCCTCGGCGACCACGCCCGCCGCGGGCACCGCACACACATCGGAGCGCTGGTTGATCGCGACAGCCGGCTTGCCGGTGGCGACGTCCACCGTAGCCAGGGCTTTGGGCACGGTGGAGATCGGCTTCATCGCTACCCGGACCCGCAGCACCTCTCCATTGGTCATGCCACCTTCCAGGCCGCCGGCCCGGTTGGTAGCGCGCACCACGCCGTCGGGCCCGGGCGCCATCTCGTCGTGTGCCGCGCTGCCCCGGCGGCGGGCGGTGGCGAACCCGTCCCCCACCTCGACGCCCTTCATGGCCTGGATACCCATCAGCGCGCCGGCCAGCCGGGCGTCCAGCCGCCGGTCGGCGTGCACGAAGGAACCCAAACCCACTGGCAGCCCGTGCACCACGACCTCGACCACTCCGCCGAGGGTGTCACCGTCCCGCTTGGCGGCATCCACTTCGGCGATCATCGCTGCGGAGACGTCCTCCGCGTACGCTCGCACGGGGCTGGCGTCGATTCGTTCCACATCATCGGGCGCCGGCAGCGCCCCTGCCGGGGCGTCCACCTCCCCCAGCGACACCACATGGGAGAGCACCTCGACGCCCAGCGCCTGGCGCAGGAACGCCTTGCCGACCGTGCCCAGGGCGACCCGGGAGGCGGTCTCGCGGGCGCTGGCCCGCTCCAGCACCGGCCGCGCGTCATCGAAGCCGTACTTGGTCATCCCAGCCAGGTCGGCGTGGCCCGGCCGGGGCCGGGTGAGCGGCTCGTTGCGGGCCTGCGCGGCCAACAGAGCCGGGTCCACCGGGTCGGCCGCCATCACGGTCTCCCACTTGGGCCACTCGGTGTTGCCGATCCGGATCGCCACCGGGCCGCCCAGGGTCCGGCCGTGCCGGATGCCCCCCAGCAGGTCCACCTCGTCGGCCTCGAACTTCATCCGCGCGCCCCGCCCGTACCCGAGCCGGCGGCGGGCCAGCTCGGCTTGGACGTCCTTGGACGTCACTTCGACCCCGGCGACCATGCCCTCCAGCACGGCGACCAGGGCCGGGCCATGAGACTCCCCTGCGGTGATCCAGCGCAGCACCCAACCATGGTCCCACGGCACTGCACCCGCATGGTCAGGCCGGGTCGGCCACCTCGGCCGGTGCGTGCGGCAGTGCGACGGGCGCCCCCACCCTGGTGGCCATCGGCGCCGCCGGTGGTCGGGCCAACGCCACACCGACGAACGCGACCAGCGACGCTACCGCGGCAAGCACCGTGGCCCACCCGTCGAAGCCCTCGCCCACCAGCGAATTGGGGATGTAGAGCAGGGTGTTCGGCACTCCGTAGATGGTGGGGGTGAGCACGAAGAAGCCGATCCGCAGGGTCGTTCCGACGGTGATGGCTGCCACTGCGGCGGCGGTGCTCGCGCGGCGCCAGTAATGGCCGAAGATGAACGGGAAGGCCAGCGCCGCGAGCATCACGTCGAAGGCCAGCGTGAGCAGGATCCCGGTCTGGGGCACCCGCAGGGCGAAGAACACGGCAAGGGCCACCACCGGGATCAGCGTGATCCGGGTGGCGCGGAGCAGGCGGTCCCTGCCGTGGGCGTCGGACTGTAGTTGCACGCCTGCGACGTTGCGTGCCGCGACCGCGGCGGTGCCGAGGATGGCGCCGTTGGCGGTGGAGCAGGAGGCGGCCACGATGCCCGAGAGCACCAGGATGGTCAGCCCGAGTGGTGCGTAGTCGTCGAGCTGGCGGCGCCAGACATTTTGTCGGCGCTTAATGCGGGACACCGGCTTCATACGCTAACATTGCGGCCGCCAGATCTCCTTTGCGCGAATGTTGTCGCGGTAGGGGAGGCTCGAGGTTAATGCTCGCGCAGTTGAGCGTTATGAAGCAGCGTTATCACGCCGTCATGGAGATCGGGCACCTCGGAGATCAACACCGTCGCGAAAGTGAGGGGCAACCCGATCGGGTTGCCCCTAAGATCTTCCTCACGTTCGATGTCGCTCACTGGCCCTCCACGTGCGTATCCAAGCGCCGTTCAACACGCTGGTCGCGAGAAAATTGTGGGATTCGGCCATCGCTGCGTGAGGGGCGGTTACGCTAAGTATCAGGTCGGCATGGCTACTAGGTAGTCGCCGCCAGTGAGACTACGTAGTAACCCCGGTTGCCCCACCAACTGCGCACGGGGCGTCTATACCTACCCGCGGGTGGAAGCGGCCACGCTCCGTGCTGGCCCCGGCGTGGGCGGCGTCGGCGCTAGCCTTGCACCTGCCCAGCAGGAGTGCTCACCAGCACGTGCCGTCGGATGGCACCTCAGCAAGCCCCGTCGATCTGACTGTAAGTATCCGGTTTCTCGATATCCGTACCGGTGGCTCCCGACCTAGGTAGTCGCAATCAGCTTGACTGCCGTAGGTAGGGGCGAGCAGAGTTTGTAGGTAGCGGCGTGTGAAGTTATAGGTGGAATGCATGTTGTCATGCGACCTTCCGCTCACTACGGCATCGCCATGGAGGTTCAGCCAGGAGTCCCTGAGAAAGTTGGACGTCACGCCGCGTTATAACCGTCAGGGCAAATCCTAACTGGAGAATTAATTTGCAGGTGAAGCCAAATCGGCCAACCTGCCGATGAGGCTTTCCGTTCCCGGCCCACTGGGGGCCAGTACAAGGAGGATTCGATGTCTGACGCATTGAACTTTGCCGAGATCGATGGGCAGCACGTGGAGCTGCTCCCCGCGCGTACTGTCATGTCGATGTTCAGCACCGGCGGCTGCTGCGGCGGTGGCGACGGTGGCGACGGCTTTGGTGGCCTCGGCATTAACCTCTTGAACATCAACGTGCTGGGCGGCCAGGCCAACGTCGCCGGTAGCGGCTCCGGCGGCGACGGCTGAGCCAACGGCGGCTGAGTGCAAATCTGGTGATCGCACCGGTGGTTAGGGAACAGCACCGGTGCGGCCGGCCGACGGCAGCGCTCAGCCCTCACCTCCTCAGCTGAGGCGGTGCTGGGGCATCCGACTGCAGCCCCAGTCGTGCAGTGCCGCCGCGCGATCCCGTGATCGCGTGCGATGTCGTTGGCGAAGGAGGGGTGGCCGCGCGGCCACCCCTCCGTCAGCCGAGTGTCGGTACTCGGCCGCCGACGCGAAGGGCGGCGGAGGTGCTGGCGGCCACGACGACGGTCGCCGTGACAGCGGTGAGGACGAGCAACGACCCGGTCGAGCCGATGGCCGCCAGCAGGAATCCCCCGGCGCTCGCGCCGTGCGAGGTGGCCCGGACTATCACGGTAAGTACCAGCGCGAGCTGGACGAAGTTGAACGCGGCGACATAGAGAACGGACGTCCGCAGGAACTGTTCACCGAAGATCCGCCGCAGGCCGTCGAGCAGGCGACGCCGCATCGGCTCTCGATGTTCTCGGGGCTCGCGGGATTCCTGCAGCGGGATGCGGATCGCGGTGATCATCAGGTAGGAGATGAGGTAGCTGACCGCGTTGATGAGGAACGGCAACGACTGTGCCACCGCGTACTGCAGCCCGCCCAGCGGCGGGCCGCCGACCACCGCCGCCTGCCGGTAGGCCTGGTTGCGGGCGACCGCGGCCAGCAGGTCCGTGCGGGCCACGACCTGGCGAACCGCGCCGCTCTGGACGGCGGGATGCCCTTCTCAGAGAGCCGTTCCAGGCACTGACGGGGGGCTCGCTCACGCGCCTGTGCGGCGGCAAGCAAAGGTCCGTGCGCTGGTCGGCGACGGTGGCGCCAGGATCACCGGATTCGAGGCATCACCTGGTCGAGAAGTTGAGTCATGCCGGTAATCCGGTCCCCGAGGGCGAGCAGTAGCCAGCCCGGACCGTCCAGAGCTGAGCATGCCCAACGCAAACCCGGCTCCTCCCCAGCGTCCTGCGGTGGACCGGAGATCCCGTCCCCCACGGCCGCCAGCATCCCGACAACGCGCGCGCCACCAGTGCCGGCTGGACCGGCGAGCACCGGATCGGCGCCGTCCAGCAGCAGAGTGTGCGCCAGTAGCGGAACACCGTCGCATTCGACGGTGAGCTCACCGTCGAAACGTCCACCGCGCTGACCGGCACGGCCGAGCACCACCACCTCGCGCAGCATGGCGCGAGCCCTACGCTGCAATACGACGGTCATGCTGCTGCGCAGCTCGGCATCGTCGCAGATGACAGTGGGCTCCGGGCGCCAGTCCAGCACCGCCCCCTCAGCGAGGTCGGCAACCACGGTCCACTGCGCCGCCGCCACGGGGCTGCTCGGCTGCACCACCGTGGCCGCTGCGGAGCGCAGCTGCAGACAGGTGCCGGCCCCGAGGCCGACGTCCAACGCCAGCTCGTCGCCGCCCAGCGGACCGCCCGCAGCCTGCACCACGTGCACCCGGTTCGGACCGGTCTGGCGCAACACGACCGGAGGGGCGCACCGCCACCGCAGGCAGGCAGCATCAGGCCCAGGTTCGACCGTGAGCTCCGCGCACGCTCTCATCGCCGGGCCGCTGACCGGAGCAGGTCGCGCAGCCAGTTCACGACGGGCCGAGCGTCGGGTTGTTCGCGCAGCGAGATGAGCACAGTGGGCCGATCGCCGCGGACCACCGCAGCGTCCCGGCGCATCACCTCCAGGTCTGCGCCGACCAGCGGGGCGAGATCGATCTTATTGATCACCAGCAGGTCAGCGCGGATGACCCCGGGCCCGCCCTTGCGGGGCACCTTGTCGCCACCGGCGACGTCGAGCACGAACACCTGGGCGTCGATCAGGCCGTAGCTGAACGTGGCGGTGAGGTTGTCGCCGCCGCTTTCCACCAGCACCAGGTCGGGGTCGTGGCGGGTGGTGAGCTCCTCCACGGCGTCCAGGTTGGCGCTGATGTCGTCACGGATCGCGGTATGCGGGCAGCAGCCGGTGCGCACGGCCCGGATCCGCTCGTCAGGCAGCACCCCGTTGGTGCGCAGGAAGTCGGCGTCTTCGGTGGTGTAGATGTCGTTGGTCACCACCACCACCGACAGCTCGTCGCGCAGCGTCCGGCACAGCGCGGCGACCAGCGCCGTCTTGCCGCTGCCAACCGGCCCACCGATGCCGATCCGCAGCGCCCGATCCTCACGATGCAAAGAGGGTCGCCTCCGTATGGGCGTGCAGTTCGGCCAGCACCTCCGGCAGCGGGGTCCCGGTACTGGGCAGCCGGCGGGAGTCCTGCTGGGCTACCGCCTCCCGCGCCACCCGAGTCGCTTCCAGCGCCACCTGCTCGGCGGGCTCGGACGCGCGCGTCTGCACGGCGGCGACGGCAATCGGGTCCAACCCGAGCAACCGCACCGCCGCGGTGCACGCCCCGCCGAGCAGGTGGTGCAGCGCTAGCAATGCCGCCGTGTCAGGCCCGTCCCCGATGGCGGCAACCACCGCCCCGAAGACCAATGGGTGGTGCGGGCGGCCAATCCGACCGAGCGCCTCCAGGGCGCCCGACGGCCAGACCCGGTTTGCTGTTCGTAGCAGCGCCGCGCCCTGCGCCCGGGACGCCTCCCGCATCGCGGCCGACGGGGTGCGCGCGCTCACTGCTGCGTCCCAGCGGCCCCACTCCGCCGGCCCGGGGCCAGCCGCCAGCAGGCAACCGGCCGCAGCGACTGCGGCTACCACCGGACCGCTACCGCCTAGCCGACCCGCCAGGAACAACGCGAGGCCGGCCTCGTCACGCAGCAAGCCGCGCTCGACGGCCGCCTCCACCCCGCCGGAGTGCGCGTGCCCCCCGGCAGGCAACCGTGAATCGGCCAAGAGCAACGAGCCCAGGGCCACCATCAGAACAGGAAGTAACGCTGCGCCATGGGGAGTTCCTCCGCGGGATGCGGTTCGACCACCTCGCCGTCGATCCGGACAGTAAAGGTCTCAGGGTCCACCTCGATGCGCGGCAATGCATCATTCAGTGGCATATCGGCCTTGCGCAGCGCGCGGGTGTCGCGCACCGCCACCAGCCGGCGTCGCACCGCCAGCCGATCGGCCAGGCCACCCTGCACCGCCGCCGGAGCCACGAAGTGCACCGACGTGGCGGCAGCCGTGGTCGCCGCAGCCCCGAACATCGGCCGGGGCAGGACCGGCTGCGGGGTCGGGATGGAGGCGTTGGAGTCGCCCATCGCCGCCCAGGCGATCATGCCGCCCTTGAGCACGACACTAGGCCGGACCCCGAAGAACGCGGGCTGCCACAGCACCAGGTCGGCGAGCTTGCCGACCTCCACCGAGCCGACCTCACCGTCGAGCCCGTGCGCGACGGCCGGGCAGATCGTGTACTTGGCCACATAACGCCGCGCCCGCAGGTTGTCCGACGTCGGTGGGTCCCCGGGCAGCGCCCCAACCCGGCGCTTCATGACGTGCGCGGTCTGCCAGGTCCGCAGGATCACCTCGCCGACCCGGCCCATCGCCTGCGAGTCCGATCCGATCATCGAGATGGCCCCGAGGTCGTGCAGCAGGTCCTCCGCGGCGATGGTGGACGGCCGGATCCGGCTCTCCGCGAACGCGAGGTCCTCCGGCACTGCGGGGTTCAGGTGGTGACAGACCATGAGCATGTCGAGGTGCTCGTCGAGGGTGTTCACGGTGTGCGGGCGGGTCGGGTTGGTCGAGCTGGGCAGCACGTGGGGGGCGCTCGCGACGGTGATGATGTCCGGCGCGTGGCCGCCGCCGGCCCCCTCGGTGTGATACGTGTGGATGGTTCGCCCGGCGATCGCGGCCAGCGTGTCGTCGACATAGCCGGCCTCGTTGAGCGTGTCGGTGTGGATCGCCACCTGGACGCCGGTGTCGTCGGCGACCCGCAGGCAGGCATCGATCGCCGCCGGGGTGGATCCCCAGTCCTCGTGCACCTTGAAGCCGCTGGCCCCGGCCTCGATCTGCTCATACAGCGCCGGCTCGCCCACGGTGTTGCCCTTACCCAGCAGTGCCACGTTCACCGGCAGCTCGTCCAGGGACTCCAGCATCCGGGCCAGGTACCACGCACCGGGGGTCACGGTGGTCGCCTTGGTGCCCTCCGCGGGGCCGGTACCGCCGCCGATCAAGGTGGTGACGCCAGACCCCAGCGCCTCGGGCACCTGCTGCGGGCTGATCAGGTGCACGTGGCTGTCCACCGCGCCGGCGGTCAGGATCATCCCGTTGCCGGCGATCACTTCGGTGCCCGGGCCGATGACCAGCGCGGGGTGTACCCCGTCCATGATGTCCGGGTTCCCGGCCTTGCCAAGGCCGGCGATCCGGCCGTCCCGCACCCCGATGTCGGCCTTGACCACTCCCCAGTGATCCAGCACGACCGCGCCGGTGATCACCAGGTCGAGTGCGCCGTCGGCCCGGGAAGCCCGGGCCTGGCCCATCGACTCCCGGATCACCTTGCCCCCGCCGAAGACCACCTCGTCGCCGCCGTGCGGGCCGCGGCAGCGGTCCTCGGTGATCTCCAGGAGTAGATCGGTGTCGGCCAGCCGCACCCGGTCACCCTCGGTGGGACCGTAGAGCTTGGCGTAGTGGCTGCGCTCGATCGTCCACCTGCCCCCGCTGACCGTTCCGTCAGCTGCCCCACTGGGATCCGGTACGTCGAGGCGCAGGCCGGGCACGCTGCGGGTGCCGCCCAGCGGCACGACCCGCACCACTCGTTCGATACCGGGTTCAAAGCGCACCGACGTGCCAGCGGGCACCGCGAGCCGCATCCCGGTGGCGGCCGCACGGTCCATCTTCAACGCCGGGTTCGCCGCGGCGAGGTGGAAGTGCGACCCCACCTGTACCGGCCGGTCGCCGGTGTTGCGCACGATCAGCTCCCGGCCGGTGTGCGGACCTAGCACGACAGGTTCGCCGGAGAGCAGCAGCTCACCGGGCACCATGGGCTCAGGGGTCACTGCACCGGCCGGTGCACGGTGACGAGCTTCGTGCCGTCCGGAAAGGTCCCCTCCACCTGCACCGAAGTGATCATCTCCGGCACCCCGTCCAGGACGTCCTCCCGGCCCAGCAGCCGCTGTCCCCCCGCCATCAGCTCAGCGACACTGCTCCCGTCTCGTGCCGCCTCCAGTACCCAGGAGGTGATCACCGCGACGGCTTCGGGGTAGTTGAGCCGCAATCCCCTCGCCCGGCGGTCCCTGGCCAGCTGGCCCGCCACATGGACGAGAAGCTTCTCCTGCTCATGCGGGGACAGCAGCATGTCCGCTCCTCCTCGCCACTGGCGCGGCGAGCCTGGGACCTGCGCCACGCGATCACCTTCTACGACGGACTGTACGTCGCGCTGGCCGCCCAGCTGGACCTGCCACTGCTCACCGCGGACATCAGACTCAGCAAGGTCCC
Source organism: Pseudonocardiaceae bacterium (assembly GCA_050699975.1). Lineage (GTDB taxonomy): Bacteria > Actinomycetota > Actinomycetes > Mycobacteriales > Pseudonocardiaceae. The sequence goes on from JBOHGH010000001.1 coordinate 26,670, forward strand.
CGGCCTGTCCTGCCGGGTGATGCTGATCAGCTGACTGCCGTACCGCGTCCCGGGGGCTGAGATGCTCCAGTCTCCGATCACACCGTCTGCTGCGCCACCTGCGGCGAACGGACCCCCGCGAGTATCCGTCGCGCGGCCGCGTCGGCGGAGAAGCCGGCCGCGATCCATCGCGCGGCCAGCACCACTGGGTGCATCCCGGTCCCGGCAGCATCGTCTCGCACTACGTGCGCCAATTTGATCAGCTCAGCGTCCCCGCACGCATAGCCGATGCCGCGCCGACTGCGAGTACCGGGGCCAGCGGACGAATCGCGGAACAGCTGCAGCCCGCGTTCAGCGAGCAACTCGCGGGCCTGCGCCTCCGGCTCCGGTTGCGAGATCGGCACACCTGAGCTGATCCAGTCCATGATCTTCCCGGGCGCCCTGCCGGGGCCGAGCTCGTGAAGCTCCAAGGTCCACGAGGTCCCCACCGAGCGGCACCACACCGCGGCCAGCACCGCCGCCGACGCGACAGCGTCGTCTGACATTGGCTGCGCGGCATGCTGACCGGTTGCCGTCGAGGACGCCTCCGGCGCGGTGGTACTCATTCCACACCGCCTGAACCGACGCGCTGCACAACCGAAACCCATTCCCGGTGGGCACTGTGGTCCTCGCTGCGCGCTGGTTCACAGCGGGCCGAGTCCGTCGGCGATACTTCAGTCTTAATCTGAGCGGAATTGCCCTGGAGTGGGATTTCCAACGTATCAGTCGCCTCAATCCGCAGCATTTCAGCGATTCGTTCGATAGCTTCGCCTGCCTCATGCGCAGCTTCATGCGCCGCGTAGGTACGATACGCTCTGAATGACATGTTCCCCGTTGCGGAATTCGCGCGCCACAATCTGATATGGTACTCCGCAATCCTTAGTGCGGCTTGCGCCTGATACACCTCGGCGAGGAGTCCGTCAGCCTCGTCTACTGACGGTGGAAAAGCGGGTACGCTGGGCGGGTCAGGGTAATACATGCAACACCTCCGAACGTGCGACGAGGGTGGTGGTGCCCAACTGGTGATGAGTCACCGACAAATAAGCGCCGATGCCGCGAGGAAGGCGGACAAGAACGGCGCGGCGGCATGTCACTCCACACACGATTCGCTGTGAGCTGGCCGCGCTTCCGGACCGTGACTCGAACGTAGCAGATCACGGGGGGTGCTGGGTAGCCCTCACCCGCACCCCATGGGACACTAGCTGATGTCGGGGGTACTCCGAGCCGTCAAGCCAGTGGCGACCCATCTGCGATGATTGTCATACCCGGGGTCACCGCTCCGAGATCGGTCCCACCCGATGCAGGACGATACCTTCGACCGCGCCACCGCGGTCAACGAGCTGCAGCAACTGCTCATCGACACCGACCATATCACCGGCTTCCTCAACGAGCTGGCCCGCTACGCCGCCACCACCGTCGCACCCGCACTGTCCTGCGGAATCACCATGGACCGCGAGGGCGGCCCGCTGACCGTGGCCAGCAGCGACGCCCACGCCCTCGGCCTCGATGAGGTGCAATACGGCCACCACAACGGACCCTGCCTCACCTCGATGCGCACCGGCACCACCGTGACCATCAGCGATCTCGCCACCGACGACAGCTGGGGCGCCTACCGGCTCGACGCCCTCGCCCACGGGATCGCCTCCGCCCTGTCGATCCCGCTGAACGGCGGCCCGGGTGTGCGCGGTGCACTCAACTTCTACGCAGACCTGCCGGCGGTGTTCACTACCGAGCGGCAACAACGAGCCGAAGGCCTCGGCGCGGAAGCATCGCGGGCACTTCGCCTGGCAGTGCGACTGACCGACCAGGTCGAGCTCACCCAGCACCTCGAGACCGCCCTCGCCTCACGCACCGTCATCGACCAAGCCATCGGCATCATCATGGGCCAGAACCGGTGCACCGCCACCGACGCCTTCGAGATCCTCCGGCGCGCCTCGCACCACCGCAACATCAAGCTCCGCGCCGTCGCGGCGGAGATCGTCACCCGAGTCGGCGGCGAACCACCCGACCCCGGCGCAACCTTCGCTGCTAAACTAGCCGATCCCTCCTGACCCAGGTGGGCGCTTCGCGCCCCTTCTCAGATCGCCATGGCCGCCCGGACCCGCTGGTGGGCGTCCGCGCCACCATCCCCGGCGGAGGTGACCCGGCCGGCTTCCAGCACGTAGTAGCGGCTGGCTGCGGCCAGCGCGAACCCGACGTGTTGTTCGACCAGCAAGATCGAAAGGCCGCCCCGGGAAGTCAGCGACAGGATGGTCTTCTCGATCTCGGCCACCACGGACGGCTGGATGCCCTCGGTCGGCTCGTCCAGGATCAGCATCCGCGGCTGGGTGATCAACGCCCGGGCGATCGCCAGTTGCTGGCGCTGACCACCGGAGAGCAGCCCGGCCCGGCGCGACATCAGCGCACCCAGGGCGGGGAAGAGGTCGAGCGCTTCAGCGATCAGTTCCCTGCCGCCTCGCCGGGTGTCGGCGACCAGTTGCAGGTTCTCCTCGGTGGTCAGTTGGGGAAAACATTGCTGCCCTTGCGGCACGTAGCCGAGTCCGCGCTTGACCCGCTCATTGGGCCGCAGCCGGGTGATGTCCTCGCCGTCCAGCAGGATCCGCCCGGAGCTGGGTGTCAGCAGCCCGACCGCAGCCCGCAGCAGGGTCGTCTTGCCCGCGCCGTTGTGCCCCATGACAGCAGCGAGCCCATCCGGCGGCACCTCGACGGTCACGCCGTACACCACCGTCGTCCGCCCGTAACCGACATGCAGATCCGACAGCTGGAGCATCAGGCCTCCTCGGTTGCGGCCCCAGTAACGGCCCGGCCGAGGTAGACCTCCTGGACCTTCGGGTCAGCCTGCACCTGGGGCACCGTGCCCTCGCTCAGCACCTTTCCGGCATGCAGCACGGTGACCGAGGTGGCGAAAGACCGCATGAAGTCCATGTCGTGCTCGACCACCACGACGGTGCGTTCGGCGCCGACCCGGCGCAGCAGCTCACCGGTCTGGGTCCGCTCCTCGGCGCTCATCCCGGCCACCGGCTCGTCGAGCAGCAGCACTCGCGCGTTCTGCACCAGCAGCATGCCGATCTCCAGCCACTGCTTCTGCCCGTGGGCCAGCGTGCCGGCTTGGCTATCCCGCACCTTGCTCAGGCCGACGGTCTCCAGGGTTTCTTCGACCTCCGGCGGCACCGACGAGCGGCGACGCAGCAGCGCTAACGGCCGGCGGCCGGCGCCGGCGGCGATGTCGAGGTTCTGCAGCACGGTCAGCTCCTCGAACACGGTGGCGGTCTGGAAGGTACGTCCGATGCCCAGCCGGGCGATCCGGTGCACCCTTTGGCCAATCAGCTCTGTCCTGCCGAACCGGACCGACCCGGTGGCCGGGGCCAGCCCGGTGATCGCGTCGACCAGGGTGGTCTTGCCCGCGCCATTGGGGCCGATCAGGAACCGCAGGTCGCCCTGCAGCACGGTCATCGAGACCCCATCGACCGCGACGAGCCCGTCGAACACCACCCGCACGTCGGACAGCTCCAGGTAGTCGGTTGGCATCCGCCTCAACCTGCCTCTGATCCGGCGCGAACTCCGGAGGGTCCAGGCTCTGGATGCGGCGGGCTCGCCGGATCGGACAGCTCCGTCGATGGTGGCGGCTCGGCTGGGCCGGTCCGGGCACCAGCGCGCCGTCTGCGCAGCGACGAACCTCGCAACAAACTTACTGACGACAGCCCGCCGGGCAGGAAGGCCACCACCAGGACGAACAAGGCACCCTGGAAGTAGGTCCAGAACGAAGGGAAGCTCTCCGAGAGCGAGGTCTGCGCCCAGGCCACCGCGATCGCCCCCAGCGCCGGCCCGAACAGCGTAGCCCGGCCGCCGATCGCGACCCCGATCAGAAATGCGATTGATGCCACGACCCCGACATTGGCCGGCGAGATGATCCCGACGATAGGCACGAACAACGCGCCCGCGATGCCGGCCATGGCCGCAGCCAGCACGTATGCCACGGTCTTGATGTTGGCTGGGTCATAACCCAGGAACCGGACCCGCTCCTCCTGGTCCCGGACCGCGATGAGGAGCTCCCCGTACCGGGAGCGGTACAGCTGCCAGACGATCAGCAACATCGCCAGGAGAGTGACCGCGGCGATATAGAACAGCATCCGCTTGTTCGCCAGGTCGAACAGGTTGAAACCGAAGAACGAGCGGAACCCATTGAGCCCGTTGAACCCGCCGATGGTGGCTACCTGGCCTATCAGCAGGATCGCGAAGGCCGCCGCCAGTGCTTGGGACAGGATGGCGAAATAGGCGCCGCGCACCCGCCTGCGGAAGATCGCGGCACCCAGTCCGAATGCCACCAGCGAGGGGACCAGGACCACTCCGAGCAGCGTCACCACCGGGGAACGGAACGGTTCCCACCAGAAGGGAAGCTGGCCTGACCCGTAAAGTCGCATGAAGTCGGGCACCCCGGACGGTCCGGCATCGGACAGCTTGAGATGCATAGCCATCACGTAGCCGCCCAGGCCGAAGAACACACCTTGCCCCAGCGTCAGCATGCCGCCGCGCCCCCAGGCCAGACCGATCCCGACCGCTACGATGCCGTAGCAGACGAACCGGCCCAGCAGCGACAGCCGGAAGTCCGACAGCACGGCGGGCGCCACCACCAGCAGCGCGACGGCGCCGAGGACGAAACCGAGCAGGACGCCGCGGTTGGCTGTGAGTCTTCCGGGCAGTTTTCCGGTGGAGGCTGTCACGCCAGGCTCCTGGTCCGGAGGCTGAAGATGCCCTGCGGTCGGATCTGCAAGAAGACGACGATCACCACGAAAACCATGACCTTCGCGAGGCTGGCCGTGGTGGAGTACTCGAACGTGGCCTGCAGCAGGCCGAGCCCGAACGCCGCGATCACGGCGCCCTTGAGCTGGCCGATACCGCCGGCCACCACGACCAGGAAGGCGTCGACGATGTAGTTGGTGCCCAGGGTGGGGCCGGTGGAGCCGAGCAGGGTCACCGCCACCCCGGCGATCCCGGCCAGGCCGGAGCCGATGAAGAAGGTGAGCCGGTCGGTGCTCCGGGTGGAGATGCCGACCGTCTCGGCCAGGTCACGGTTCTGCACGACACCGCGGATCCGGCGCCCCAGCGGCGTCGTCCTCAGCAGTAGAGACAGTCCGACGACGGCGGCCACCGCCAGCGCCAGAATGAACAGCCTGGCCGCGGGCACCTGGGCGACACCGATGTTGACGCTGCCAGACAGCCAGCCAGGGGCGCGGACATCGACGTTCGGGGCACCGAACATGTCCCGGGCGGCCTGTTGCAGGATCAACGCGACCCCCCAGGTGACGAGCAGGGTGTCCAGGGGTCGGTGATACATCCGGCGGATCAGGGTGACCTCCAGGATCACCCCCATCACGCCACCCACCAGGAAGCCGAGCGGGATGGCCAGCAGCAGCGACACCCCGGCGTCGGCGACAACACCCTGGACCATGAACGCGGTGTAGGCGCCTGCCATCATGAACTCGCCGTGGGCCATGTTGATCACACCCATCTGCCCGAATGTCAGGGACAGCCCGAGGGCGGCGAGGAGCAGAACCGAGCCCAGCGATAGGCCGGCGAACAGCAGACTCAACAGGGCTTCCATACCGGGTGTCCTTCCGGCAATTCCGAGAGGGCGCGGTTCGCACTCGTCAGCCGGTCAGCCCCTTAGCCCAGTCGTAACTGGTGAGGAACGGGTCCGGCTCGATCGGGGAACCGGAAGTCCACTCGGTGTAGATCAGCCCGTCCTGACCAACCTTGCCGATCAATGCCGTCTTAGCGATGTGATGGTTCTCGCCGTTGACCGTGACGGTACCCTCCGGGGCGTCATAGCTCACCCCATCTGCGGCTTTCCTGACGTCGTCAGTCGTGAACGAGTTCGCTTTCTCCACCATCGCCTTCCACAGGAACAGTGAGGTGTACGCGGCCTCCATCGGGTCGGAGGTCACCCGGCCCTGGCCGTACTTGGCCTTGAATGCCTGCACGAAAGCGTTGTTGGTCGGAGAGTCGATAGTCTGGTAGTAGTTCCACGCGGTCAACTGTCCGACCAGGTTGTCCACGCCGATACCGCCGACTTCCTCCTCAGCGATCGACACCGACATCACCGGCATTGCGGCGGGAGTCAGACCGGCGTTGCGGTACTCCTTGAAGAACGCCACATTCGAGTCACCGTTGAGGGTGTTGAACACCGCGCCGGCCCCGGCAGACTTCACTTTGTTGACGATCGTCGCGAATTCGGTGTGCCCCAGCGGCGCGTACTCCTCACCCTTCACCTCGATACCGTTGGCCTTGGCGTACGCGATGATCTCCTTATTCGCGGTGCGCGGGAAGACATAGTCGGAGCCCACCAGGAACAGCGATGTGACGCCCTGCTGTTTCAGGTAGTCCAGCCCGGGCACAATCTGCTGATTGGTGGTCGCGCCGGTGTAGAAGATGTTCGGCGACGCCTCGAGACCCTCGTACTGCACCGGGTAGAACAGCAATGAGTTGGCGCCCTCGAACACGGGGAGCATCGCCTTGCGAGACGCCGACGTCCAACCACCGAAGGTCGCCGCCACACAGTCCGAGCTGATGAGTTTGGTGGCCTTCTCAGCGAAGACTGACGGCTCGGACGCACCGTCCTCAGTCACGACCTCCAGCTTCTTGCCCAGCACGCCGCCGCTGGCGTTGATCTGTTCGGCACCCAGAATCAGCGAGTCGTTCACAGTCTTTTCGCTGATCGCCATCGTCCCAGACAGCGAGTTCAGAAACCCGATCTTCACTGAGTCGCCGGAGGTGTCGGTACAGGAGGTGGCAGATGAACCACCTGAATCTCCGACCCGGCTACCGCAGCCGGCCAATACCAGCCCCGCAGCCGCAACGAAGACGACCACGCTGAACAGACGTCCCCTCGTTGGCCGGCGGAAGGTATCTTTCTCAGCGCGAGCGGAAGCGGGATACGCCGGGATGGTGTGACCCATGACGTCGACCTCCTGCATCGGGACCAGAGCAGCGACGGTGCCTGCGGTGCACGGTAAGAACGAGCCGTTACATTGGCGTTGCACTTCGGAGTCGGCGCTGTTACATACCATCATTTCGAGTGATTACTTCCCCACTTAGAGTGAACAGAGTGCAACATTTTGCGCATTTTTCCGTCTAGATCACACGGGTGGGTGTAACACCACCAGCCACGCCGCGGCGAGCATTGCCGGGCCATGGGGAACGTCGCGGTAACCGAACATCCGCGCGGGCATGGCAACAGCCACTGTCAACGCGCTCGCCGCCAGGACCGCCAGCAGCAACCCCGGCCATGACGACGCGGCGGCGAGCGCGCCCAGGCTGCCCGCGAGCTTCACATCGCCACCACCCAGGGCGCCGGGGGCGATCAGCCGCACGGCTGCGTACCCACCGGCCCACAGCAGCGCACCTCCGAGGGCCCGAACCAGCAGGTCAGCGTTCCCGACACCGGCCGCCGCGACGACCAGCAGCACGACGACCACCGGGTAGGCAGCCAACGTCAGGGCATCAGGTAACCGCCGGACGACGATGTCGGCAGCGCCCAGCAACACGCCGACCCAGGCCAACATCAGCGGGATCGGCAACCACCACACCGGCAACCCGCCTGCCCGCTCGGCGACCACGGCCCACAGCGCGGCCACCACCACACCGCACGCCAGCACGGGCACCCGAACACCCCGCGGGATCCGGCGCAGCAGCATCGCTCCCCAGACACCTGCAACGGCTCCGGTCACGACCGCCCACATACTGCCCACGCCTGCCGAGCCTGCCCGGCCGCGCGCGACCGAGGGGCGGCCCGGAGGCAGGCTGTGGACAACGAGGTGGGTGGGGACAGACTCCCCCTCGACACCTCACTGGCAGCGTCAGAACACGCCCCGGCCGGCGGCGTCACGGACCGCCGTTCCGTGCTCCTCGATCGTCACCGAGAAGCACGATGTGCCGTCTCGCTGACATTTCACGAAGTACCGCCAGTCGCCGGGCTCCGGGTTCAGTGCCGCCGAGATAGCCGCCGCGCCCGGCGACCCGATAGGCGACACCGGCAGCCCGCCGTTGAGGTAGGTGTTGTAAGGGCCCGGCCGAGCGCGGTCGGCCTCCGAGGTGCGCACCTGCTGCAGGTCTAGCGGGTAGTTGATGGTGGAGTCCATCTGCAGTGGCATCCCGGCAGCAAGCCGGTTGTAAATGACCCGGGAAACCCGGCCGAAGTCCGGGGCGATGGCCTCCCGCTCGATCACCGAGGCGATCACCAGAATCTCATAAGCGCTGTAACCGGCGCCCCCGGCGGTCGCGGGGAACCCAGCCGCCAGCAGCCGGGCCACCGAAGCACCGGTGACCTGCCGCAACAGCTCCACTGCCGAACTGCCGGGACGCACGTCGTAGTTACCCGGAACCAGCAGACCCTCCAAGCGAAGCCGCGGCTCGACTCGCGACAGGGCATCGGCAGCCCAGACCGGCACTTCGAGCTGGGCGAGATCGGTCTGGCTCATCGCGGTGCGGAGTTCTTCGGAGCTCACGCAGGTGCTCGTCCCGCCATTCACGGCGCAGCTGGCTAGGGAGATCTCGGTGAGCAGTCCAGGGACCGTCTTACCATCGGGGAGCCTGACATCGTCGAGCTGAGCACCACCGCGGATCTCCAGCTGCCCGACCCGAGCCGCCGGTTCCTGCAGCCTCGCCACCGCAGCGGAGCCGGACATCTGCTCGCGTAACTGGTAGTAGCCGGGCTGCACCGCCCGGGCTCGGGGATCGGCATCGGCAGCAAGGGTGAAGGCCCGGACGCTGGCGACCACGTTGCGCCGGACCAGCGCGGCCCCGATCGCGCTGAGGCTCTGGCCGTCCTCGACCTGCACGACGGCCGCCGCACCGCCGGCGCCGGCGAAGTCGGGCGTCTTGCGCAATTCCTCCAGCTGGCGAATCCCGAAGAGGACCCCACCGACCGCCAGCGCCAGCACCACCACGACGGTGCCGAGCACGATGCGGCGGCGGCGGCGCTCCAGGGCTTGACGCCGCTCCCGACGCCCACCGGTCCTCGTCGTTGAGCTGGGTTGCTCCATGTCGTCAACAGTGTCCTTGAACAGCCCGAGGTCGTCGGTCACAATGCCGCCCCCGCCGGACACCAGAGGCGGACACACCGGGCACCAGAGGCCGACACACCGGGCACCAGGGGGGGACACGCCGGGGGGGTGGCGGTCATGGTGTGCCTTCCGCTCCACCGCCGGCCCGCCGTGCCTCCAGCCAGCCCTGCAGGATCTCCACCGCGGCGGCCTGGTCGACTACCGCCCGCTGCTTGCGGCCGCGAACACCCCTGCCGGCGAGCACCCGGGTCGCCGAGACGGTAGTGAGGCGCTCGTCGGTGAGCCGGACCGGCACGCCGTCACCGATCCGCCCCGCCAGGGCGGTGGCATAATCCTGCGCCGCGCGCGCCGCTGGACCGTGCCGGCCGGCCAGCGTGCGCGGGAGCCCGACCACCACCTCCACAACCTCGTGCTCGACGATCAGCGCGGCCAGCGTCTCGAGGTCACCGCCCCCAGCCCGGTCGCGATTGAGGGTAACCAAAGGCGTCGCGAGTATCCCGGACGGATCAGAAAGCGCCACCCCCACTCGCACCTCCCCCACGTCCACCCCAAGCCGCCGTCCTATCACGCCACCTCCCCGGAGGAAACCGCATTCAGCGGGCTGAGCGTGGTAAAGGGTAGCCGGATAACCCCGCTGAGCCCGCACAATGCGGGTGGACCGGGAAGAGTCATGCGCCGTTGCGGGCGGTTAGGTCGGCGCGGAGGGCCGCTAGGGCGGCGGGGATGCCGGTTGGGTTCGTGCCGCCGCCTTGGGCGAGGTCCGGTTTGCCGCCGCCGCGGCCGCCAACCGCGGGGCCGAATACCGGCACCAGAGCGCCCGCCGCCAGGCCTCGTTGTCGAGCGGCGGCGGTGGTGGCCACCACGAATGAGACCTTGCTCGTCGCGGAGTCGACGCTGAACAGCGCCACCACTCCGGGCCGCTCACCGAGCCGGCCCCGGACGTCGGTGGCCAGCGCCCGCAGATCCGGGCCGCTCACCCCGTCGGGGGTTTGCGCCGCCACCAGCGCGGTCGCGCCGACCTGTTCGGCTGCCTCGACCAGGAGACCCGCCGAGGAGAGCACCGCGGCGGCGCGCAGCCGCTCCAGTTCGCGCTCGGCGGCGCGCAGCCGCTCGGTGATCGCACCGATGCGATCAGGAAGCTCCTCGGGCCGGGCCCTGAACTGCTCAGCGAGCTGCGCGACCAGAACGTGCTCGCGGGCCAGGAAGCGAAACGCGTCGAGGCCCACCAACGCCTCTACCCGGCGCACCCCGGCGCCGATGGACGCCTCGGACAGCAGCTTGATCAGGCCGATGTCAGCGGAGTTGTGGACATGGGTACCCCCACAGAGCTCCTTGGAGTAGTCCCCGATGGTGACGACCCGCACCGCGTCGCTGTACTTCTCGCCGAACATCGCGATCGCGCCGTCGCGGCGAGCGGCCTGCATCGACATCACGTCGGCGGTGACCGGAAGCGAACGCAGCAGCACCTCATTGACCTCGTCCTCGACGTCGGTCAGCACGCTGGGCGGTACCGCGCCGCCCGGTGAGGTGAAGTCGAACCGCAGCCGGCCTGGGGCGTTGAGGGACCCGGCCTGCGCGGCGCTGGTACCCAGCGCCCTTCGGATACCGGCGTGCACCAGGTGCGTCGCGGAATGCGCCCGAGCCACCGCCTGCCGGCGGGTGACGTCCACCTCCGCTGAAACCGGGGCGTCGAGGCGGATTTCACCGGAGACGACCGTCCCGCGGTGCACCGACAGGCCCTCGACCGGCGACTGCACGTCGTCGACCGCTACGGCGAACCCGTCGCCGATCAGGCGGCCGGTGTCGGACTGCTGGCCACCACCCTCGGCGTAGAACGGGGTGCGGTCGAGCACCACCTCCACGGCGCTGCCCTGGCCCGCTGCCGGTACCCCGTTGCCGTCGACGAGCAGACCGATCACCCGGGCCTCGGCGGCCAGATCGGTATAGCCCAGGAAATCGGTGCGGCCGTGCGCGTCGAGCACGGTGCGGTACTCGCGGAGGTCCCCGTGCCCGGAGCGGCGGGCCGCAGCGTCGGCCTTGGCCCGCTGCCGCTGCTGCGCCATCAGCCTGCGAAAGCCCGCCTCGTCGACGGACAGACCGGCCTCGGCGGCCATCTCCAGCGTGAGGTCGATGGGAAAACCATAGGTGTCATGCAGCTGGAAGACCTGGTCTCCGGCGAGCTGGGAGCCACCGGCCTGGCGGGTCCGCGTCACCGCCAGATCGAAGATTCGCGACCCGGCCGACAGGGTCGCCAGGAACGCCTCCTCCTCGGCGCAGGCGACCGCCTCGATCCGCTCGTAGTCGGTGTCGATCTCCGGGTACGACGGACCCATCGTGTCGCGCACCACCGCGGTGATGTCACCGAGCACCGGTTGGGTCACGCCGAGCAGGCGCACCGATCGCACGGTGCGGCGCAGCAGCCTGCGCAGCACGTAGCCGCGGGCCTCATTGCTCGGGGTCACTCCATCGCCGATGAGCATGACGCCGGTGCGGGCGTGATCGGCGATCACCCGGAAACGCACGTCGTCGGCCGGATCCTTCCCGTAGCGCCGTCCGGAGAGCTGCTCGGCGCAAGTGATCACCGGCCGAAGCAGGTCGGTCTCGTACACGTTGGCCACGTCCTGCAGCAGCAGCGCCACCCGCTCGATGCCCATCCCGGTATCGACATTCTTGGCGGGCAGCGACCCGACGACCGGGTGGCCGTCCTTGGGGCTCAACTCACCGCGCTCGTCCTGCATGAAGACGAGGTTCCAGATCTCCAGGTAGCGGTCCTCGTCCACCACCGGGCCGCCCTCGCGACCATACTCGGGGCCGCGGTCGTAGTAGATCTCCGAGCACGGACCGCCCGGACCGGGAACGCCCATGTCCCAGTAGTTGTCCTTGCCGTCGCGGCGCTGGATCCGCTCCGCGGGCATCCCGGCGACCTCCCGCCAGAACCGCTCGGCTTCGTCGTCGTTCTCGTACACAGTGACCCAGATGCGGTCCGGATCAAAGCCATAGCCACCGGAGCCTTCAGAGCCGGTCACCAGCTGCCAAGCGTGCTCGATGGCCCCCTGCTTGAAGTAGTCCCCGAAGGAGAAGTTGCCGGCCATCTGGAAGAAGGTGTTGTGCCTGGTGGTCTTTCCGACCTCATCGATGTCCGGGGTGCGCACACACTTCTGGATGGACGCTGCGCGGCGGTAGGGCGGCGTCGCCTGGCCGAGGAAGTAGGGCTTGAAAGGCACCATGCCGGCGTTGACGAACAGCAGGTTGGGGTCGTCGAGTAGCAGCGAAGCGCTGGGCACCACGGTATGCCCAGAGCGTTCGAAGTGGCTGGTGAACCGGTGACGGATCTCGTAGGTCTGCACGGGTCTTCCTCGAGAAACGGGATGGGCGGCGGGGGCCTAGACCCGCGCGGAGGCTCTCCCCGCTCGGACACCGGCCTGCCGCCCTACGGTGTCGATGCCGGTGCGCTGGGCGACGGTGTCGTGCAGTTCAGCCTCCCGCTCGGCCATCCCGGCCCGCACCTCGGCACCGAAAGCGCCCACCGCTACGGCCAGCTCTCGCACCGCATCGCTGACGTTCTCGGCGACGCCTGCGGGAGTCATCCGGCGAGCGGCAGCGGTTGCCTTGCGGCTCGCCGCAACCCCAGCGGCAACACCGAGGCCGAACCAGAGAATGCGCATCACCGCCGGCCCCTCTTCCGACGCCCGCGCGCTTCGCCTTCGTCACCCTTGCGACTCTTGCGGCGGCGGCGCATCGCCTTGCTCACGCCGTAGGACAACGCCGCCACCCGCACCAGCGGCCCGCCCAGGGTCGCAGTGAACAAGGAGGTCAGCGCAGAGACATTGCCGGTGACCGCCTGCGCGTTCGCCGTGATCCCGTCCAGCCTCTCCAACTGGGAGTTCACGTGCGTGACGGTGGTGTTCGCCCCGGCGAACAGCGGATCGGACTCGTTGCTCGCCTTGCGGATCGCCAACGTCGCCTCGTCCAGGGTGCGCCCCAGCTTGATCAGGGGCCCAGCGAGCAGGCCGACCAGCACGACGAACGCGCCAGCGGCAATCAGCGCGGCGATCTGGCCTGCCGACACGTGCCCTCCTCACCAATCCCTATACCAACGCCGATACCAATACCGATCGACCGGTCGCGGCGAGTTGTGCCGCTCCGGTGAATGGCGGACAGGCTACCGCGTGGTTGTCTGGAACACCTGGTCCGGGTGAGGGTGGCTGAGGAAGTCGTGATGGGAGATGTCCCAGCCGTATGCCCCGGCGTGCTGGAACACCAGCAGATCCCCGGCGCGCACCCGCGGCACGACGACGTCGCGGGCCAGCACGTCCTTCGGGGTACACAGCTCACCGACCACGGTCACGGGCTCGTCGTGGACCTCCGGGCGGGGACAGGACAGCGACCACCGGTCGACCGCAACGACGGTGAATGGGTGACTGTGCTGCCAGGAAGCCGGCAGCCGGAAATGATGCGTGCCACCCCGTACCACCAGATAGTTCTTACCATGGCTGCGCTTGACGTCCAGGACTTCGACCGCGTAGTAACCGCAGGCTGCGACGAGGAAGCGGCCGCACTCGAAATCGATCTCTCGCCAGTGCGCCGGGAAGGAATGCTCCACCAGCGGGCCCAGCTCCTGGGTGAAGCGCTGCCAGTCGAATTGCTCGGTCAGGTCCGCGTAGTTCACGCCGATGCCGCCGCCGAAGTTCACCACCTCGCAGGTGAGCCCGAATTCACGTTCCCAGCCGATCACTTTGCGGCGATACAGGTCGAGCAGGTCGAGGTGGGCGGCTGCCGAGAGGTTGTTGGACAACGAGTGCAGGTGGAACCCGGCCAACCGCAGGTTGGTTAGCCGCCGGGCGGTGTCGACCGCTTCGGGCAGGCTGGTCTCGTCGATGCCGAACTGGGTGGGCCGGCCGGCCATGATTAAGGTGGCACCCGGGAACGGGCCGGCAAGATTGACCCGAAGCAGAATGTCGGCGACCTGGCCGGTTCGGCTCGCCACTGCGGAGATTCGGTGCAGCTCCAACACGCTTTCTGCGTGGAACCGGATTACCCGCTGCGCCAGTGCCGCAGCGATGTCCTCCTCCGTTTTGGCCGGCCCCCCGAAGATGACCGGAATGCGCTGGTCCACCGCGCGCGCTTTGGCCAGTTCGCCACCGGAGGCGACCTCGAAGCCGGTGACCAGGGGCGCTAGCGCGCGCAGCAGCTGATCGGCGCTGTTGGCCTTCATGGCGTAGAACATGCGGCATCGGTCGGGCAGCGCCCCGGTCACCCGGCGAACATGCTCGGTCAGCTGGCCCAGGTCGTACCAGTACAGGCAGACCGGTCGGCCCCCGTCGGCCCGGTCCAGGATCAGCGTCGCCAGCTGGCCGTTCATGTTTTCCCCACAGCTCGACTGCACAGCGGGTTGGACACCGCGTGCAGCCGCAATTCGATGTCGGGCAGCAGCCGTCGGGCCGTCAGCTGCTCCACCGCGATGGTCGGCTTGAACACGTCGAAGCGCGCGAACCGGTCGGCGAGCTCGGGGAAGCGCCGGTGGTAGACCTGGATCGCGCTGCGCACCACGGCCCAGAAGTCCTGCTCGCCGAACCCGTAGCAGTCCGCCAGAAGCATCGCGAGCTCCCCGAAGTTGATGAACAGCAGCGCGTCCAGCAGGAAGTCGGTGACCAGGTCCAGGTCGTCGGTCTCGACGAAGGAGTTGCGGTTGGTGTGGTGCGCCGGTGTCCCGGCGAGCGCGGGGCAGCGCCCCGGGTCGGCCAGGTGGCGCCGGGAGAACCGCACCCCGTCGTGGAAGTCCTTCACCGCCAGCCGCCGCGGACGGCCTGCGGCGTGCACCAGCACCATGTTCTGCGCGTGCGCTTCGAGGGCGATCCCGTGGCACTGCAGCAGGTGCACGAGCGGCAGGACGCTCACCGAGACCAGCTCCTCGACCCAACGCTGTACCCCGAGTGCGCGCACCCACGGATCCACCAGCGGGGTGCCGTCGAGTTCGCGCGCAGTGAGCCCGGTGAACGGCACCGCTTGCTCCTCGGGTTGCAGGTGGACGTGCAGGCTCTCCCGCCAGATGCAGGCCAGCACGCCGTAGGTGTCCTCGCGCACCAGTTCCGAAACCGGCATGGGATCGACCGCGACGCCCATCACCTCGCCGAGCAGGATCAGCCGCTGCTCGTCGCGCAGGTAGCCGTCACCGGCGACCACCCCGCGCAACCAGTCGGAGATCAGCGGCGCGTTGCCGACGGTGTGCGGGGCGAGCACCCTGCTGGTCGAGGTGTTGACGATCGACAAGGCCAGTTTCAGCGAGGCCCTTTCGGGGACGTCCCGGCAGGCCAGGGTGCGCAGGGACTGCTGGGCCAGGTGGGCGTGCGGGTCCTCGCCGAGCACGATGAGTTCTCGGTTGCGCAGTTGCGCGGCGAAGGCACGGCTGACGTGTTCCCGCCACTGCCACGGGTGGACCGCTACGAACGTGTAGTCCGAGGGAACCGCTGCGGCCCGATGGATCCGATGCTGGAACTTCTCGAAGGACACCCGGCCGAGCTGTTCACGCAGGAACGTGGCCTCGCGCAGCTCGGTGGACACCGACACCGTCGCGGTGTGCCGGTGCACGGCCAGCCACAACGGGTGGATGGCATGCGCGAACTCTGGTCCCCAGGCGAGGTTGTCATTCAGGTCGAAGCCGATCCGCGACTTGTAGGCGGGGTGATACGGGTGCCCGTCGGTGATGGCCGACTCCAGCGTGTCGTAGCCCGAACCGCCCAGCACATCACCGCGTTGGGCCCGCACGTACTGCGCGAGCGTGTCATTGACCAGCGTCGCCTCCAGCTCCCGGGCGAACGTCGGCACCCGCTTTGCGTCCGCACGGAGGCCGTCGCGCACCTCGCTGAGGAACCTCGTCGTCGAGTCGGCCTCGGCGGTGCTACCGGACGCGCGGCGCAGGACCGGCTCCGGTCCCAGCCGGACCCGGTCGAACCCGTACCGCCGGGTCGCGGTGAACAGGTAAGTGACCGCGTCGCCGTGCTCGTCGGTGCCCTCGACTGCACAGCGTCCACCGCCGGCGGGCCCGCCGTCGGCGGTATGCGCCGCCAGCATCCCCTCGTACAACAGCGACTCCAGCAACTGCCGGAACAGGCGCCGACGTACCTGCGCGAACTGCGGAGCGCGCAGCGCCCGCTCAATGAGGTCCGCCGTGTTCGCCTCGGCAGTCATCGGCTCACCTCGTACATCGGGTTCGGGACGTTCACGTACAGCGGCCGCTCTGCGCGGCCGGTGAGGCGGCTGATCAGGTTGGCCTTGGCTGGAAGCACCGGTGATTCCAGCAGGTCGCGGGTGTACCAGTCCGCCCCGGCCACCCGCAACACGTCCCGCACCACCCGCCACAACAGCGACTCGTCGACGTGCGTGTGCCTGACGAGGACATGCACCAGGTGGCCGAGATGGTTGGTGACGACGTAGTACTTCCAGCGCGACCACGCTTCGGCGTCGTCGTAGAGCACCGGGCTGTCGGCGCGGAGCACTGGGCTGCCGGCGCAGCACGTACGCGCAGTCGCCCACCGCTGCCGGCTCACGCTCGTGCCCTCCATATCGCGGACGAAGAACCGGGCCGGCCAGCCGTCCTCAAGGTGCAGCAACGAGTTCTGCACGTGGGCCTCGAAGCTGACGCCGTGCGCGACGAACACCGCAAGCAGCGGCAGCAGGGAGATCTCCAGGTAGCGGCGCAGCCACTCCGCAACGTGATCAGCAGCTGAGCAGGCATCGGGACGGCCGGTAGCCTGCCGCACGTACCGGATCAGCGCGGGTTGCTCTCCATCGGCACCCTCTTCCAGCAAGCCGGCCACCACCTGGGGTGCCTGCCGGCGCGTGACGAACGGGTTCTCGCGGTAGAGCACCGTGACATCGGCGGCCAGCGCTGCGTCGTCGATAGTGCGGTAGCCGGTCTCCAGCAGCACCTCGAAGCCGTCATGGGCCCACCCGTCGCGCAGCGTCTCGACCAGCCGGCTCGCGTCGAGAGCCCGCCGGGCGTGCTCGGGGGGATTGTTGCGGACGAAGTTGGTGATCCGGACGTGCAGCGGCAGCTTCCACGAGGTGCTAAAGGCGGGGTCGCACACCGTGCGCACCGACGAGGTCGGGTACACCGGGCGGCCGAGCGGGCCCAGGTGCACCAGACCCCCGCCGGCCAGGAGGGTGGCGACGGCGTCGCGCCGCAGTAGGTGGTCAGCCTGCCACGGGTGGGCTGGGAGCAGCGCCATGCTCCCCCAGTCCGGCCCGAGCAGCCGCTGCGCCTGCTGGACAACCTCAGGGGGGACCCAAGGGACATCGCACCATCGGTCCTCGACAAGGAGCTCAGCAGCGACCGCGAAGTAGTGCAGCGCAAAGGAGGCGCCCAGCTCAGGCGCGTACGCCGCCAGGTCCCCCGCGCTGAATCCCTCGGCGCTCTTGGGAGTGGGGTGAAAAGGGTGACCGAATCGCACCGACTGCTCGGCGTGCCGGGTCAGCGCCGGAAGATCCGAAACTGCCGGTTGTGGTGAACCACCGCGTTCCAGGTAGCGGGTGGTGTGGAGCACGCTGTTGTCGATCTGGGCAGCCAGCGCCATATGGCGCCGCGGCCGCTCCTGAGGATCGTCGGCTGCGGGTGGGCCAAGCGAGGTGAGCAGCACCGATACCAACTCGGTGTGCCCGAGCGCAACCGCCTTGCCGCCGTCGGGCTGGAGCCGGAACTCGTCGCCATAGATGTGGTGTCCGAGCAACGACCAGTGTTCGACCCCGGCCAGCAGAACACCGCCTGAATGGGGCAACGGCACCCGGAGCAGCGTGCCCTCGACGGCGACAGCCACGCCGGTTTCCCGCAGGTAGGCGTTGAGCAGTCGCTGCCTGGCGGCCCGCTGCGCGATCAATCGCGACCAGGTACGCCGCGCTGCGGGGACCGGCGCCAGCGGGTTGGGTACCCGGCCTGCGCCGGCCGGCATGCTCACGCCGGCAGACCGTCCCTGGCGCAGCAGCGGCCCCAGTATCAGGCGGCTCGGCCACGTCTGCCCGTCCAGAAGTTCGCGTTCGACCACGTCTGAGACCCGGCTGGGCAGCGCGATACGGGCAAGCGTGTCGCCGACCGCGCCCCGTAGCTGCGCCCACAGCACGCGCTCGTCGATGCTGTAGTGCCGGCCCAACGCGTCCGCGATGCCATACAGGTTGACCTGGAAACCCAGCGTCTGCAGGTAGCCGAGCAGTGCCTCGCCGGACGGCAGGCGCAGTGACTGGGATGCCCCCGGCGTGATCCGGTACTCCGGGTCGGCCACGCCCTCGGCGGCCATCCAGCCCGGGTACAGCCGCAGGGTGTCGTGGTCGCGCAACACGAACCGGTCCACCGCGCCACCCTGCAGCACCACCACCACGTTCTGACCGTGCAGCTCGGGCAGCACCCCGTAGCGCAGGAACCCCAGTCCCAGCTCGCAGAACACCTCGGCCAACCGGCGGAAGAACTCGACCGCGTCTGCGGCGCCGAAGCTGCCTGGGCCGATTGCCGGGCCCAGCACCTCCCACTCGTGTGCGGCAAGCGCGGCCATCGGCAGCACCAGCTGCGCGGGGTCATCGAACAGGCCGGGCGGGTAGCTGCGCAGCTGCGCCGAGAGCTGCCCGGGACGGTCGTCGAACTCATCGGCGCCCGAAGGGTGGCGCCAACCGCACCAGGTCCGCTCGTCGCAGACCTGCACGCGCCGGCGAAGAACCGCGCATCGGTCGATCAGCTTTTGCATGGTGCGCTGCGCGCGTTGTCCGTTATCCAGGTAGCGGGGTGGCAGCAGCCGGGCCGCGCCGAGGGTGGCCACCCCGAGCGGAAGCTTGACGTGCACGTCGGTCTCGGGTGCGGTGGTGAGGGTACGCAACGAGGCGGTGGGATGGAACCCGCCCAGCTCACGGGCCAGCGGCACCACCTCGGTCCTGGCCAGCTCGGCAGCGTAGGTGGCGGGCAGCACGTGCTCGAACTGCCACGGGTGCACCGGCAGCGGCTGCACGTCGTCGAGGTGCAGGCCGGCGTGGTGGATCGCGTCGGCCAGGCGCTGCTGATCTGCCTCGTTCAGCAGCAGCTCGTGCAGCCGGTCCGAACCGGTTGCGCAACCGTGCCGCAACCGGTCCCGGCGCACCGCCACCCAGTCCAGACCAAGGGGCTGCTGGCGCATCGGCCCGTACCGGGCCAGCTCCTGCGCCGTCCATCCGGTGGCGGCACGCGCGGTCGGGTGGAAGGGACGGTTGCGGGTGGCGGCGAGCCGTTCTCCGGTGATCAGCCCGCCGGGGCGGGGCCGCGCAGCGACCAGCCGGGCCCGCTCGGCGAGGGTTACTGCGGTGTGCTGCACCGCCGTGCGCAGGTCAGCGCCGACCTGGGAGGCATGGGGCAGGCCGGAGCCAGCGCCAGGGCGACCAGCTGCCAGCAGTGCCAGCAGCTCGTCGGGCGCGAGCCGGCGTGGCTGAGCTTGCCCCCTCGTTCCGTGCCAGACCGGCGTGCGGGACAGCCGGTAGGCCTGCAGGGCCCCAGCCGGGCAGACTCGAAAGCAGATCCATCCACCGGGCAGGTCGATACGGCACCACTGCTCCCCGGGCTGCACGGTCTCGGCACTGAGTGCCGTCGGTGGACGTAGCTGCACGCGGTCGGCGACAGCCCCCGGGTTGTCCTGGATCAGGATCTCCTGGATCAGGATCTCCTGGATCAGGATCTCCTGGATCAGGTTCTCCTGGATCAGCGTGTCGACCAGGTCCCGCATCACCAGGTCGGATGGCTGTTCGTCTGGGCAGGCACGGGTCACGACTGCTCCCGATCGCGATGGACACCGGTTCTCCTCGCCGCCCGCCGGTTACCCGGCCGCGTCGAGCACGCGGCGTCGCAGCGCGGCCACCCACTCATCGTCGTACATGAGGTCGAGATAGCGGTCCCCGCGATCCGGAAAAATCGTGACGATGCGGCAGGGCCGCCGCAGTTCGGGCAGGGTCCTGGAGATCGCCGCCACGACGAAGCCGGTTGAGCCGCCCGCGAAGATGCCCTCGGTTTCCAGCAGAGTGCGGCAGGCGTGTGCCGCCTCGAGGTCGTCAACCACAACGACCTCGTCGATCTCCTCCGGCTGGAGCAGTTCCGGGACACGACTAGCACCGATACCAGGGATCTCGCGGCGTCCCGGAGGGCCGCCGAAGATGACCGAACCGGCGGCGTCGACCGCAACGACACGCAGCTCCGGGAAGCGCTCCCGCAGGCGTCGGGCGCAGCCGAGAATGCTGCCCGTGGTGCTGGCCGCGGCGAACAAATGGTCCGGGGGGCGCACCAGCTGCTCGGATATCTCCGCTCCGGTCCCGTGGTAGTAGGCCTGCCAGTTGCGATTGTTGGCGTACTGGTTGACCCACAAGGCGGCGGGCATTTCCTGCAGCAGTTCCTGCACCCGACGGATCCGGCTCTGCAGGTACCCGCCCCCGTCGTCGGGCTCATCAACGATGTCGACATCGACACCCAGTTGCTGCAGGATCGCGATGTTCGCGTGGGTCGTCTTGGGATCGACCACGCAGGTGAACGTCAGCCCGTGTACCCGGGCGGCGATGGCGAGCGCGATCCCGAAATTTCCAGAACTGCTCTCCACGAGGTGGACTCCCCCGTGAATCGAACCGTCCGCAAGGCCTTTCTCGATAATGTAGCGGGCCGGACGGTCCTTCATGCTGCCGCCCGGATTCATGAACTCAAGCTTGGCGAGCACCTCGACGCCGGGCTGCGGGAACAAACGATTCAACCTCACCAGCGGCGTATTTCCTATACATTCCATCACGGAGTCCGGCAGGCACTCGATAGCGGTATTCACGACAGTCATGCAGTGACCCCTCAATGTTGGAACCCTTGCTGTTGGACCCCGTGCTGTTGCGACGCAGCGCTTTACTGCATGTCAAGTTGTTTGATAAGCCTAACTTAATATCGCGACAAGATCAATACTACTCGCCGCGGATGATCCGCCGCAGCCGCGGCAGCCGCTCGACCAGCGCACGTTCCGCGCCGTGCCCGCGGGGCTCGTAGTAGTCGCGTCCGACCAGCCCGTCGGGCGGGTACTGCTGAGCCAGCACGCCGTCGGGCACGTCGTGCGGGTAGCGGTAACCCTGCGCGTGACCCAACCGCGTGGAGCCCGCGTAGTGCCCGTCGCGCAGGTGAGCCGGCACCGGTCCGGTGGCCCCGGCCCGGACGTCGGCCAGTGCCGCGTCGATCGCGGTGATCACCGCATTGGACTTCGGTGCGGTGGCGAGGTGCACGGTGGCCTGGGCCAGCGCGAGCCTGCCCTCGGGCATCCCGATGAACTGCACGGCGTGGGCAGCGGCCACTGCGGTCTGCAGCGCCGTCGGGTCGGCCATCCCGACGTCCTCGCTGGCGTGCACCACCAGCCGCCGGGCGATGAACCGGGGATCCTCCCCAGCCTCGACCATCCGCGCCAGGTAATGCAGCGCCGCGTCCACGTCGGACCCGCGGATCGCCTTGATATACGCGCTGATCACGTCGTAGTGCTGATCCCCGGCCCGGTCGTAGCGCACCGCGGCTCGATCCACGACCGACTCGACAGCCGCCAGATCCACCGCGGGAACACCCTCCGATTTCTCACTCCGTGAGGTCACCGCCTCGGCGGCGGTCTCCAGTGCGGTCAGCGCCCGTCGAGCGTCCCCGGCGGCCAAGCGCACCAGATGATCCTCTGCTGCGGGCTCCAGCGTGAGCGACCCGCCCAGTCCGCGCGGGTCGGCCAGGGCACGCCGGATCAGCATCCGCACATCGTCATCGGACAACGGGTGCAGCTGCAGCACCAGCGAGCGGGACAGCAGCGGCGACACCACGGAGAAGAACGGGTTCTCCGTGGTCGCAGCGACCAGCAGAACGATCCGGTCTTCGACGGCGCCGAGCAGCGCATCCTGCTGGGTGCGGGAGAAGCGATGCACCTCGTCGATGAACAAAACGGTGGCGTCCCCGCCCTCGCGGCCCAGCCGGCGACGCGCGGCGTCGATCACCGCGCGGACTTCCTTGACCCCGGCCGACAACGCCGACATCGCTTCGAAGCGCCGTCCGGTGGCCTGCGAGACCAGCCGCGCCAGCGTCGTCTTCCCCGTCCCCGGTGGGCCGTACAGGATCACCGACGCCGCGGCACCCCCCTCGATCAGCCTGCGCAGCGGGCTGCCCGGCATCAGCAGGTGGTCCTGCCCGACGACCTCGTCGAGCGCGGCCGGCCGCATCCGTACCGCCAGCGGTGCCGACGCGGACAGCCGCTGTTCGGCGCGGTCCTGCGCCTGCGCAGCGAACAGCCCCTCCTCGAACAACTGCTCGTCAAACGGGGCGTCGTTATCTGCACCGTTACCGGACACACCGTGACGGTACCGCCGCGGGCCGACCCAGCAGGTCCCGCAACACCAATGCGGCGGCGTGGGGCACCAGGTCCCGGCCACGCCGAGCCAACCACGGCAGGCCGTAGCAGACCAGCCAGGCGAGGTGGTGAGCCGCAGTCAGCCGTCGGCCTCCCGAGCAGGTCAGCTCGACCGGATGGGGCACCGCGATGCCGGCACCGGCGAGCAGGTCGGCGAAACCGGACGCAAGCATCCGGTGCCCGCGTTCGGAGGGGTGCAGGCGGTCCACACTCCAGGCGGCCGGGTCGTAGGCGCCGGGCATCAGATGCAGATCCAGGCACAGCGCACCACGCCTGGTCACCACCTGCTCGATGGCGTCGTTGAGCTGGCCCACCCGCAGGTGCAGGGCGCGACGCAGCGGCCCCGGCAGCTGGAACACCCGTCCGTGCTCGTGGAAGCGGATGGTCAGCACCACGGCACCACTGGCCCGCAGCGCGGTGATCGTGTCGTCGAGGTCGTCGCGCAGCGCGACGGGGTCGAAGTCCGAGCGCAGCGTGTCGTTCATCCCGGCCAGGATCACCGCCACGTCGGGTCGCGCCGCCAGCGCGCCGGGCAGCTGCCGGTGCCGCAGGCCCCCCATCCGCGCCCCGGCGAAGGACAGGTTCGTGTAGCGGACCTCGCCCGCGGCACCGAGTGCCGCCGCGAGCAGCGGACCGAAACCGCGCCAGCCACCAGCGGGCAGCGGATCCCCCAAGCCGACCGCGGTGGAGTCACCGAGGACAGCCAGGCTCGCGGCGCGACGGGCAATCGGAACGTCGGGGACGGCGGGGAGCGTTTCCACGGTCACCCGGCGATGATCACGCGGCTGTGCTCACCGGTGGTGAGGAACGGGTGACGTGTCGAGGACGGCTTCGCGAACGATCCGTGCCGCAGCAGGGAGGGGTCAGCCCGGGGACAGCGGACGGTCGAGGTTGCGGCTATCCCGGCGCGTGCGCAGCAGTAGCACGAGCACCCCCGCGAACACGATGCCGACCAGGTTCACCAGTAGCTGCAGTGAGGACAGCCCAGCCGTCAGCCATTCCCCGGCAGTGGCCGCCACCACGGCGTACCCCGCTGCGGGCACCGTGGTGACCGAGATGAATACCCCGACCAGCGCGGCCGACTTCGCCGAGGTCAGGGAGAGCATCCCAGCGACCCCCGCAAGCAGGGCGACGATGAAGGAGAATGCCCCGACGTCGTAGATGAAATCGACCTGATCGGTTTCACGAAGGACCGCGGGGATCAGCCCGGCCCATTTGCCGAGCAACGCGCCCGCTGCGGCGATGAGCATGGCCAGCGGGAAGCCCACTCCCAACGCCAGTGCCGCCCTGCGGACCAGATCTCCACGACGCAGCGCCAGCCCGACCGCGATCGCCGCCAGCGGCGCGAACTCCGGGCCGACGACCATGGCTCCCACCACCGTGACCGGGGAGTTGGTGACCACCCCGACCACCGCGAGAAGGCAGGCCAAGGTGAGGAAGGAGAGGAAGGTGAAAGTCAGCCGCGAGTCGTCCCCGGTCCGCGCGATGAGCTCGTCCCACACCACCGCGTCGGCGGGATCCCCCGGCGCGGCCCGCTCAGCGGCGTCGGCCGCGTCGGAGAGCACGGTGTCCAGCGGCTCGAGGCTGATCCCGCCGGTGTGGTCGACACCGAGTGCACACAGATCAGCCAACACCCCGTCGGCGGCCTCGCGGGCCACGTCAGCCTCGACCAGATCGCCGGGTGGATCGACCGCGGCACCCCGCAGGACGGTGAGGTGGAACGTGCCGGGGTCGTTGCGCAGCCTGTCGAGCACCGCGTCGGTCGCCTCCGCCGGGCACGTGACGCGCAGGTGCAGCACCTGCTACCCCTTCGCGGGGGGGTGCGCGTCCACTCCGGCCTCGGTGCGCTGCTCGCGGGTGATCGGGGCGGGGGCACCGGTGAGCGGGTCGAGACCGCCACCGGATTTCGGGAAGGCGATGACCTCGCGCAGCGAGTCGGCACGGGAGAGCAGCATGCAGGTCCGGTCCCAGCCGATGGCGATCCCCCCGTGCGGCGGGGGGCCGTAGCGGAAGGCTTCCAGCAGGAATCCGAACTTCTCGGCCGCCTCCTCATCGGAGATCCCGAGCACCCGGAACACCCGCTGCTGCACATCGGGCTGGTGGATACGGATCGAGCCCCCGCCGATCTCGTTGCCGTTGCAGACGATGTCGTAGGCGTAGGCCAGCGCGGAGCCCGGCTCCTCCTCGAAGCGGTCCCGCCACTCTGACGTCGGTGCGGTGAACGGGTGGTGTACCGCGGTCCAGCGGCTGTGCCCTGCGGCGACGTCCCCGGATCGGTCGGTGGGTTCGAACATCGGCGCGTCAACCACCCAGACGAACGACCACGCCGACTCGTCGATCAGCCCGCATCGCCAGCCGATCTCCACCCGGGCGGCACCCAACAGCGCACGCGCGTCGGCCGGGTCGTCGGCGGCGAAAAAGACACAGTCGCCGGGGCTGGCGCCGACAGCTTTGGCCAGGCCCTCTCGCTCGTGCTCGGCGAGGTTGCGGGCCACCGGACCGGAGAGCTCGCCGTCCGCGCCGACCAGCACGTAAGCCAAACCCTTGGCGCCGCGCTGCTTGGCCCACTCCTGCCAGGCGTCCAGCTGCCGGCGCGGCTGGCTTGCGCCGCCGGGCATCACGACCGCGCCCACGTAGGGCGCCTGGAACACCCGGAACGGGGTGTCGATGAAGTAGCCGGTGAGCTCGGTGAGTTCCAGCTCGAAGCGCAGGTCCGGCTTGTCGGTGCCGTAGCGGGCCATCGCGTCGGCGTAGGTCAGCCGCGGGATCGGCAGCTCGATCTCGTGCCCGGCAAGCTCCGACCACAGCGCGGCGACCACCTTCTCGCCGAGCGCGATCACGTCGTCCTGCTCGACGAAGCTCATCTCGATGTCGAGCTGGGTGAACTCGGGCTGCCGGTCGGCGCGGAAGTCCTCGTCCCGGTAGCAGCGGGCGATCTGGTAGTACCGCTCGAAGCCGGCAACCATGAGCAGCTGCTTGAACAGCTGCGGCGACTGCGGCAGCGCATACCAGCTGCCGGGCTGCAGCCGCGCCGGAACCAGGAAATCCCGCGCGCCCTCCGGGGTGGAGCGGGTCAGGGTCGGGGTCTCCACCTCGATGAAGTCCTGCTCGTGCAGCACCGTGCGGGCGATCCGGTTGGCCTCACTGCGCAGTCGCATCGCGGCGGCCGGTCCGGGGCGGCGCAGATCGAGATAGCGGTGCCGAAGCCGAACCTCCTCGCCGACCTCCAGGTGCTCGTCGAGTTGGAACGGCAACGGCGCCGACTCGCTGAGCACCGTCAACTCCTCAGCGGTGACCTCGATGCTGCCGGTGGGCAGGTCCGGGTTCTCGTTGCCCTCGGGGCGGGTGGCCACCGTGCCGGTGACCTGCAGGCAGAACTCGGCACGCAGCCGGTGCGCTCGGTCGGCCATCTCGCCCTCACGGAAGACCACCTGCGCCACCCCGGAGGCGTCCCGCAGGTCGATGAAGATCACACCACCGTGATCGCGCCGGCGGGCGACCCACCCGGTGAGGGTGACGGGGTGCCCGGCGTGCTCAGCACGCAAGATGCCGGCGGGGTGGGTGCGCATCACGGAAGCTGGCTCCTCAATCTCCGACGACGTGATCCTGCAAAGGCTAACCGCGCACGCAGTCCCCTTCCCCGCCCGTCCCCCGCAACCGCCGCAGTCAGGCGACGGGCTTCGCGTGCGGAACCGGTCGATCAGCCGCGGAATCGACCCTTGACCTCAACATTGGTTTTGATTGCAGGCTTGCTGCGGACCGCAACTCGCGGGACCCGAGCTCAGGAGGCACTGCGAATGTCCAACACCGAGATGTTCAGCACTGACCGCACGACGGCGAACCACAGCGGTCCCGATAACCGCTTCCGAACCAGAGCAGGACTGAGCTGGTGGCAGGCGATCGCCGCCGGTGCCGTAGCCACTGCAGTCGTCAACCTCGTGATCCTCTTCATCGGTGCAGCGGCGGGTGCGTCGTTTGCCTTCCTCGACCGCGGCACCCTGCATGAGATCGGCGCCTGGGGAGTGATCACCGCCACAGTGCCCCCGCTGGTGGTGGGAACCGGCCTGGCCGCGCTGCTGGCCCGTTGGTGGTTCGGGGTCATCCGGTTGGCGCAGATCATCGGTGGGGGCACCGCGCTATTCACGGCGGCGGGGCCCCTCATGACCGACGCCGATGGCGCAACCCAACTCGCCCTCGCCCTGATGCACGTCGCCTTGGCCGTGGCCGTCGTCGTCACCCTGGAAGCGATCCGGCACCGCACCAAGGCCAGCCGCCAGGTGTGACGCCGCAGGACGGCGGGTCAGCCGTGGTCGAAGCAGCCGCGCTGCGCACGACGACCGCGCCCGACGCGGCTCCCAACGCTGCCAGCATCAGCCGGCTACGCTTTCCTCCTCGGGTACGTGAGGGGACGCTCACCGCCCACGGCCCGTGCTCAGCGGGCTCGTCGAGCCAACGCCGTACCGGTGGGCGAGCTGGGCGACACGCGCGGAGATGCTGCGCTGATATGCCTTGGGCGCGTAGGCGCCGTCCCCGTAGAGATCCCGGTAGCGGGGCATGAGCTCGGGGTGCTCGCGTTCCAGCCAGGCGAGGTACCACTCCCGCGCGCCAGGGCGCAGGTGGAGCACCAGCGGGGTGACGCTGCGGGCGCCGGCCGCCGCGATTGCCCCCACCGTCGCTTCGAGTTGGCTAGGCGAGTCGGTGAGGTAGGGCAGGATCGGCGCCATCAGCACCCCGCACCCGATGCGCGCATCGGTGAGCGTGCGGCACACGCTGAGCCGGGCGCGCGGTGCGGGCGTGCCGGGCTCGACCTGCCGCCACAGCGTCTCGTCAACAAATCCCACGGAGACGTTGACCGAGACATCAGTGACCTCCGCAGCCTCGCGGAGCAGGTCGAGGTCGCGCAGCACCAAGGTGCCCTTGGTGAGGATCGAGAACGGATTCCGCGCGTCGCGCAGAGCCTCAAGAATGCCGGGCATCAGGCGGTAGCGTCCCTCGGCCCGCTGGTAGGGGTCGACGTTGGTGCCCATCGCGATCCGGTGCCCCGCCCAACGCGAGGAGGTGAGCTCCTTGCGCAGCAGCTCCGGAGCGTTGATCTTCACCACGATCTTCGAGTCGAAGTCGATCCCGGCGTCGAGATCGAGGTACTCATGCGTCCGCCGAGCGAAACAGTTGTGGGACACCACTCCATTCGCGATGAAGTCCCCAGTCCCGGTCGTGATGTCATACATGGGTAGCTCTACGCCGAGGTTCTCGACCGAGACCACGTTCAGACGGGCCTTGTTCTTGATCGCCATGCCGGCAATCGACCGCTTTCGACTGATCGCCGGGTCGACGGTGTGAAAGAAGCGGAGCTGCTCACAGATTCCGCCGAGTAGCTGCACACAACGGAGGCCGTTGGGCAGTTCAGGGTCTTCAACGGTGAAGCTGAAACCAAAGTGCGTCAAGCACGAGATCACCGACTCGATAATCTCCGGGTCGGAGTTGGAGATCCGGAGAATGCCACCTGAATAGCTTCCTTCGGCGTCGAAGATCCCGGCTAAGAATCCCTTACTCCAGGCATCACTAACGCAGTCGGGCCAGCGGATGAGGCCGGCGATCGCCTCGAATCCGGCCTGTGTCTGGTTGTGTATCGCTGACAACGACTGTCGCCCACCGCCAGCAGCCTGGAACTCGAACTCACGGGTATGCACACCAGCGTCTGTCAGGTAGCGGCGAGCCCTCGCCAGCGCCTCAAGATCGACCAGCGCGAGGCGGAAGATCTCCCGGCCCTGAATTGCGTAGGAGTACGAGCCGAGATGTGCATCGCCGCGAACCATGCCGCACAAGTAGCCCCGGCGGTAGCCGGTCGAGTCCTCGGGCGGCACGGCGACCTGCCCGGTTCCCAGGAGCTCGTTGCCCGTAGTCAAGTACGGGCGGCGGTCGGCGCCGTTCATCCGGGCCGTCACATGCTTCCAGCCTCGGTTGGTGAGGAAGCGATGATCGCCGCTGGCCACGAGCACTGTCCCGTCCGCGAGTGTGATGCGGTAAGCCGGCTTGACGGTCCGCCAGTGGGCCAGCACCTCGGTGACGGCGTAGCGCCGGTAGCAGCCGTCCCGGACGGTGCCGTAGATCGCGTCGCCGACGCGCACCTCCGCCAGAGACTTGGTCCGCCCGTCTGCCATCAGGATCGGCGTGTCCCCCGGTTGGCAGTACCTGCAAGCATGGCTGCAGCCCCGGTACGGGTTGAGTGTCCAGCTGAAAGGCATCCGGGAGGCGGCCGGTACCTTGTTGAGGATCGAGCGGGCCCGCACCTCGTAGAAGGTCATGCCGCGGAACTCCGGGGTGTTGAAGGTGCGCGTGATGACGTCGCCCACCCCGAACAGCGCGTCCTGGGCGGACTCGTCGGACAGCCTCAGGTTGTCCCATCGCATCGGGCCACCTTATCGAACTGATGTTCGATCCGCTAGGAACACCGGGGGCACCGACTAGAGAGGGACACCCAGGCGATGAGTGCGACTGACCGCGGAAGCGGCAGGCACCATTTCCGGGGCGATGCTGAACCAGCCGGCCCGAGGCACGGGCACGGGCACGGGCCAGCCCCACCGGCCTCTCGCCGGGTACGAATGCTGCTGGTCGCGGTGCTGGTACCGGTCGCGCTGGCCACTCTGGTCGGGCTGTGGCTGACCTGGCCAGGTGACGCGCCCCGCAGCGGTGTCGACATCGGGTTCGGGCAGCGGCCGGTGCACGGCGAGGTGCTTGTGGCGACCGGCGCCCCGTGCAGCAGCGGCAGTGCCGAGGTCGGCGGGGTCGGTGAGGCCAACAAGTGCATCTCGCTCGATGTGCGGCTCACCGACGGCGACTCACCGGGTGTGACCATCCAGCAGGTACTACCCGACGAGCCGAGCACGCCGCGGTTCACCGTCGGTGACCGTGTGGTGCTCGCTTACACCGGCGGAAATCCCTCCGACTCAGGGTCGTACCAGGTCCAGGACTTCCAGCGCGGCACCTCGCTGCTATGGCTGGCCACGTTGTTCGCCGCCGCGGTGCTGCTGCTCGGCCGGTGGAGGGGTCTCGCGTCACTGACCGCGCTCGGCTTCAGCTTCCTGGTCCTGGTGGTCTACCTGTTCCCAGCGATCCTGGCCGGCGCGGATCCGGTGATCGTCGGCGTGCTGGCCGCCAGCGTGATCATGTTTGGGGTGCTGTATCTCACCCACGGCGTGTCTGCCCGGACCTCCAGCGCAGTGCTGGGCACGGTGTTGAGCCTTTTCCTCATCGGCGCGCTGGGTACCGCTTTCTCCGCGGCCACCCAGCTCACCGGCCTGGACGACGACACCGGCAACCTCATCAGAGTGCTGGGACACGGGGTCGACGCCCGCGGGTTGCTGCTCGCCGGGATGATCATCGGTGCGCTGGGCGTGCTCGACGATGTCACGGTCACCCAAACCAGTGCGGTGTGGGAACTACGCCGGGCCAATCCCGCCCTGGGCACCCGGGCGCTCTACACCTCCGCGTTGCGGATCGGACGCGACCACATCTCCTCAGCGGTGAACACCCTGGCGCTGGCCTACGCCGGTGCTGCATTACCCGTGCTGCTGACCTTCTCGCTGTCCGGGCAGGACTTCGGCACGCTGATCACCGCCCAGAACGTCGCCCAGGAGGTGGTGCGCACCCTGGTCGGCAGCATCGGGCTCGTCGCCGCCGTCCCGATCACCACGGCGATCGCCGCCGTCGTCGCCCGGCGCGACGAGGTCGACTCCGCCGCACAGGAATGAGTCTCCGAGCTATGCAATCAGCCGTTGCTTAACTGTCCCGGCTCCGGTAGAACTGTCGTGCAGTGCCTACCCGAGGGGAGCCCTTCATGAGACTGATCTTGCTACGTAGCACTTGCGAAGTAGGGCGCGCCTGCCCCAGCATCAACGCGACCGATCGGGGCACCTATGTCGTGCAGGGCTATCTGGTGGCAGATCATGTCGCGCGCGCACCGGGCGAGTCGATGGTGGAGGTGCCCGCGTCCCTGCTGCCCGAACTCGCTGGTCGCGATGCAGCCCATGACGCGGTCCGCCGCACAGGCCATGAGACCTTCCTGGTTCGCGGTCACACCCTCGTGGACGCAGAGGTGTTGCGGGAGCTGAACCTCCCTGTAGGGGAGGCCGCCATCGAGATCCCCCATGAGCGCCCTACCGGAGTTGGAGATCGCACATGTTGAATGAGCAGGAGCTCGGTGACTACATCGACAGCCGATTCACCCGAAACCTGTTCCGCCTGGAAACACTCGATCTCTACGACGTCAGCAGCAACGGTGATGACTACCGCCGGTACATTGCGGGCGAGACAGGGCCGACCCCTGAGCGCAAGGAACCCTGGATGGAGCACATCCGCGGTGAGGTCGTACGCGGCGCTCATACCTACCGCGTGCATGTCGTGCGCAGCCCACTAAACGACTACCTCCGGTTCGAATGCGAGTGGGGCTACGTGTACAACGCCCGCGCGGGCGAGCACATCCGCATCCTCGACCTCGCCGAGCTGCCCCGGCCGGCGGACCTACTCGACGAGGACTTCTGGCTGATCGAGGACCGGGAGGTACTGCGGATGAACTACAGCGACGACGGGAAGTTCGTCGGCGCCGAGGTCTCACCCAACGAGCTACTGCCGCGATACCTGGCATGGTCCGGCGCTGTCGACTTCGCCGACTACTGGAAGGCGCATCCGGGATACTGGCGGGATCCCTCGGCTGCCTGACAAGCCGCCGCCTGACAAGGAACTACGTGGACAACCCGAATCCGCTGTCAGCCACGCTGCGGCAACTCCGCGTGGAAGCCGGCCTGTCCGGTGCGGAGGCAGCCCGACGCGCCGGGTTGACCCAGTCCAAGGTGAGCCGAGCCGAGACTGGCGCATTCTTGCCCACGGAGGACGACGTCAAGGCATTGTGCCGGGTCTACCGGGCGTCACCGGATGTCCGACGAGAGCTGCTTGACCTGACCCGCGAGTTGCGCGAGGGCACCACGTCGGCGCGGGTGGTGCTGCAGCGGGGCGGCTGGTGGATGCAGCAGCGCATCGGCAAGCTGGAGGCTGCGGCCACTCGCATCCGGATCTTCGCGCCAACAGCCGTCCTTGGCTTGCTGCAGACCGAGGACTACGTCGACGCGTTGCTCGGTGACTGGCTGTCCGGCGGGGATCGAACCCGCATGATCTCATCGCGGATAGAGCGCCAGCGCCTCCTGGACACCGACCGTGAGTTCATCCTCGTCATGTCCGAGGGAGCGCTGCGTTGGAATATGGGCGGGGCGGCGGTGATGGTCGAGCAGTTGGATCGCCTGGTCCGGGAGTCCCGGCGCCCGAATGTCCAGCTGGGCATCATCGAGTGGACCACCCCGGCGACGGTTCCCGCTCTACACGGCTTCACCATCTACGACTCGCGTGCTGTCCTGTTGGGAACCCAGACCGCCACCGCGATCATCACCGACCGGAAGGACGTGCACGACTACGAAGAGCACTGGGCCGAACTAGAACCGATCATCTCATACAACGGCGCAGCACGCGCCGCGATTGAACGTGTTGCCGCCGACTACCGCAGCATAAAGTAACCCGAAGTGAGGATTCCCAGGCCAGATTCATGTTTGCCTTCAGTCAATGCCACATCGCATTATCGGCAGCGAGAAGAGAGGGAGCCAACACCGTTACCTCGCGTTCCATGCGCGGCACGGTGGCCGCTTGCTGCCGCTTTGGGTGTCACTCCAGTGGAGGCCGGCAAGCATGACACGACCGCTACGCGCTGGACCGAGGACAAGGCGACCCAGAAGTCCCGCGACGGCGTGGTCGAGCCGGACACCGTGCCCATCACCCATACCGACACGTAAGCGAAAGGGGGTCGGCGGCTGTGACTGCCGGCACCGTTCTTGTCCTCAGCGGGCCCGAGGACGCAACCGCCGATTCCGTTGTCGCGGAGCTGGTCGGGCTTGGTGCACCAATTGTACGCATGGATATTGGTGACTTCCCGTTGTGGATGGCCATGACGGCGTGGCTGACGCACGGCACATGGCGCGGTGAATTGCTCACTGCTGACCGAAGCGTCGATCTGACGGAGGTGAACTCGGTGTACTACCGTCGGCCGACACGATTCACCTTTGAGGATGATATGTCCGACGCTGATGCGGTCTTTGCTGGCGCGGAGGCTCAGTTCGGTGTCGGTGGTGTGCTGGCGGCATTGGACGGTGTCTTGTGGGTGAACAATCCCGCGCGGCTATCCTTCGCCGAGTACAAACCGGTCCAGCTGCGGATCGCCTCGGGCTGCGGATTGCACGTGCCGCGCACGCTAGTCACGAACGATCACGGTGCAGCGCGGGAGTTCGCGGCAGCGGTCGGCGGCAAGATCGCCTGCACTCGCCTCGCCGAACTCGGCCACCACCCCACCCTGGTCACCGGTGACGGTGCGCAAGGACTACCCGGCACCGCGCCGTTCGACCGGATCATCGCCACCTGCGCGGTACCCGCAATCCCGACCCAGTGGATCACCCAGCTCCGCGAAGGCGGCGTTATCGTCACCGACCTGCGGGGCGACATCTCCAGCAACCTCACCGTCTTCCGCAAGATCAACCCGAGGATTCGTCGAGGGTCGTATCCTCAACACTCCCGGGCATTTCATGTGGTTGCGGCCTCGCGTCGACAATCCCCTACGCGATGGCGACGAGTTCGTCGCAACCCTTGACCGGGACGACGCGACCCAGCGACTCACGCAGCTCGACTCCGGTGTGCTTGACCACCCGGACCTGCGGTTCCTGCTGCAGCTGCGCGAACCCACCCTTCAGGCGGTCTGGAGCGTGATCCGCGACGGCACAGAGCTGCTGTGCGTCCATGCCCGCGACGGCGCCTGGGCCGAGGCTGACGTCATCGCACGGCACGGGCAGCACACCGTGACACAAGGCGGACCGCGACGAGTCTGGGACCGTATCGAGCACATCGCCACAGTCTGGTCCCAACTCGGCCGACCATCCGCCGACCGCTTCGGTCTGACCGTGACCACAGACCAGCAGCGGCTGTGGCTCGATACGCCGGAATCAGCAGGTTGGTGGTCGTTTACGACGCCGCCGGGGCGGGTTGGTAGCCCTTGAAGGGCACCAGTTCACAGCCCTCGGGGTCTGCCGGGTGCGGCGAGGCCGTGCAGGAATGGGTTGCTCGCGCGTTCTCGACCGATGGTGGTGTGCGGGCCGTGGCCGGGTAGCACGATGGTCTCGTCGTCCAGCACGAGGATCTTGTCCCGCAGCGAGGTGAGCATCTGCTCGTGGTCACCGCCGGGTAGGTCGGTTCGGCCGATCGAGCCGGCGAAGAGGGTGTCCCCGGAGATCAACAGGCCCGACCCGTCGCCGGTTGCCGAACGGAACGTCACCGATCCTCGGGTGTGGCCCGGGGTGTGATCGACCGTGAAGATCAGCCCGGCCAGCTCCAAGGACCTCCCGTCATCGAGCGTGCGCACCTCACGTGGCTCGCGGAGCTGGACTCGACCGCCGAAGAACTGCCGCGCGTCGGCGGACAGCGCGCGCATCGGGTCGGACAGCAGCACGCGGTCCTCTGGGTGGATCCAGGCCGGGATGTCATGGCCGTCGCATACCGGAGTCACGGCGAAAATATGATCAAAATGCCCATGGGTGAGCAGCACCGCGACCGGATCGAGTCGGTGCTGGCGCAACAGCTCGTCCAGCGGCTCCTCCGCACCCTCCCCGGGGTCAACCACCACACAGGGGCCGCCCGCCTCGGCCGCGAGTACGAAGCAGTTGGCTTGGAAGGAGCCGGTGGGGAAACCTGCGACGAGCACGGCGATCCTCTTCCATGACGGAGGTGGGGATACCTTCAGCCTAGGGGAGCACACCCGCGGCAGTCCCCCACGGCGCACTCGACTGCGCCTGCAACCTGCGCCTGACACACCGACCCGTGAGCCACTGCATACACGGCCTGGCGTCACGTCAACCCCCGACGGACTTCCGGCGCCGACCACTTAGACTGCGCGACGACCTTGCCCCGTCACAGTTGCCCAGTCACAGTCTGACCAGTCACAGGAGTCCTGGTGCCCACGAACGAGAAGCGCCGCGAGGCGGCCAAGCGCAAACTGGACCGCCAGCTCGCCCGCCGCGCGGAGCGGGCCAAGGCGCGCCGCCGGTACGCAGTAGCGGGGAGCGCGGCCGCGGTGGTGCTGGTCATCGGTGTCGTGGTACTGATCGTGTCGCTAGGCGGCGGCGACCAGACAGTCAACACCGCCGCGAAGCCCACGCCCCCAGCCAAGCCCGCCACCACGGGCACCGCTGACAACACGGGCCCCGCTGACAAGCCGCAACCCGCCAGCAAGATCGCTGACCCGCCGATCCGGCCGCAGCCGCTGCCCGCCTCGGTCGATTGCCAGTACCCGGCCGCCCAGCAGGCCCCGGCCAAGCCGGTCACCCCCCCACCGGGCGGGCCCACCACCACCCAGGGCACGGTGTCGGCGACCATGCAGACCTCGTCCGGCCCGATCGGCCTCACCCTGGACCGGGCGCTTGCCCCGTGCACCGTGAACAGCTTCGTCAGCCTCGCCAAACAAGGCTTCTACTCCGACGGCCCGTGCCACCGGCTGGTCACCAATCCCGGGCTGCAGGTTCTGCAATGTGGCGACCCGACCGGGTCCGGCTCCGGCGGACCCGGGTACACCATCCCCGACGAGGTGTTCCCGGAGCTGACCTACGGGCGGGGATACGTCGCGATGGCCAACACCGGTCAGCCCGACAGCGGCGGTAGCCAGTTCTTCTTGATCTACGGCCCGACCCAGCTCCCGCCCGACTACACCGTCTTCGCCACGATCTCCCCGGCGGGCCTCGAGGTCATCGATCAGATAGCCCGGGCCGGTGACGATGGCTCGCTGCAACCATCCCCTGGTGGCGGCAGGCCCAAGGCGCCGATCACGATCACGTCCATCGACATCGCGGCCTAGCTGCGTCTCGCGAATCTTCAGCACCAGCCGTCCTGTTCCCGAACTCGACAGCAGCGCTGGCCGAGGTCGGCTTAATAGCTCCGCTGTCGAGCTCGGGGGGCTGAGCACCCAAAGATCAATTCGACGAGGTGACTCGGTAGACGTCGTAGACGCCCTCGATGTTGCGCACTGCACCGAGCACGTGCCCGAGGTGTTTGGGGTCACCCATCTCGAAGGAAAATCGGCTCACCGCCACCCGGTCTCGGGTGGTGGTCACGGAGGCGGACAGGATGTTCACCCGTTCGTCGGCGAGCACCTTGGTGACGTCGGACAGCAGCCGGTGCCGGTCCAGCGCCTCCACCTGGATCCCGACCAGGAACATCGATGAGGATGACGGGGCCCACTCCACGTCGACCAGCCGCTCGGGCTGGGCCCGCAGCGACCCGGAATTGGTGCAGTCGGTGCGGTGCACGCTGACCCCGCCGCCGCGGGTGACGAACCCCAGGATCTCGTCACCGGGGACCGGTGTACAGCAGCGGGCGAGCTTGGCGTAGACGTCCCCGGCGCCGCTCACTCGTACCCCGGAGTCGCCGGTCTCCCGGCGGCGCTGGACTGTCGAGGGGGTGGCCCGCTCGGCAAGCACCTCCTCGGCGCCCTCCTCACCGCCCAGCAACGCGACGAGGCGCTGGACCACGTGACGGGACGAGGCGTGATGCTCACCGACAGCGGCATACAGGCCGCTGACGTCGGGATAGTGCAGCTCTCGGGACACCGCGACCATCGACTCGGCGGACACCAACCGCTGCACCGGTAGCCCGACCCGACGCAGTTCCTTGGCGATGGCGTCCTTGCCGGCGTCGATGGCCTCCTCGCGACGCTCCTTGGCGAACCATTGCCTGATCTTGGCCCGGGCCCGTGGCGAGGCGACGAAGGACAGCCAATCCCGGCTGGGGCCGGCGCCCTCGGCCTTCGAGGTGAAGATCTCCACGACCTCGCCGTTTTCCAACTGCCGCTCCAGCGCGACGAGCCGGCCGTTGACCCGCGCACCGATGCAGCGGTTACCGACCTGGGTGTGCACCGCATAGGCGAAGTCGACCGGTGTGGAACCTGCGGGCAGCGTGATGACCTCCCCCTTGGGGGTGAACACGAAGATCTCTCGAGTCGCCAGGTCATAGCGCAACGATTCGAGGAACTCACCGGGGTCGGCGGCCTCGCGCTGCCAGTCCAGCAGCTGGCGCATCCAGGCCATCTCATCGACATCCACGGTCCCGTTGTGGGTACCGCGGGTCTCCTTGTACCGCCAGTGCGCGGCGATGCCGTACTCCGCGGTTCGGTGCATCTCGCGGGTGCGGATCTGCACCTCCAGCGGCTTGCCGTCCGGCCCGATCACCGTGGTGTGCAGCGACTGGTAGACCCCGAACCGGGGTTGCGCGACGTAGTCCTTGAAGCGACCGGGCATCGGCTGCCACACCGAGTGCACCACACCGACCACGGCATAGCAGTCACGCACGTCGTCAACCAGGATCCGCACCCCGACCAGGTCGTGGATGTCGTCGAAATCGCGACCGCGCACGATCATCTTCTGGTAGATCGAGTAGTAGTGCTTGGGCCTGCCCTCGACAGTGGCGGTGATCCGCGAACCGGACAGCTGCGCGGAGACCTCGTCGATCACGGTCCGCAGGTAGGTGTCGCGTGACGGCGCCCGGTCGGCCACCAGCCGGACGATTTCGTCGTACCTCTTCGGGTGCAGGATCGCGAAGGAAAGGTCCTCCAGCTCCCACTTGATGGTGGCCATGCCCAGCCGGTGGGCCAGCGGGGCGAGTACCTCGAGGGTCTCCTTGGCCTTGCGGGCCTGCTGCTCCGGCGGCAGAAAACGCATGGTTCGCATGTTGTGCAACCGGTCCGCCAGCTTGATCACCAGCACCCGCGGGTCGCGCGCCATCGCGATGACCATCTTGCGAATGGTCTCGGCCTCGGCAGCGGCGCCGAGCTTGACCTTGTCAAGCTTGGTGACGCCGTCGACGAGGTGCGCAACTTCGTCACCGAAATCCTCGGTGAGATGGGACAGCGTGTAGTCGGTGTCCTCCACGGTGTCATGGAGCAGCGCAGCTACCAGCGTGGTGGTGTCCATTCCGAGCTCGGCGAGGATCGTCGAGACCGCCAACGGATGGGTGATGTACGGGTCACCGGACTTGCGCTGCTGCTGGGAGTGCTTGCTCTCGGCGACATCGTAGGCGCGTTGTAGCAGAGCAAGGTCAGCATTGGGATGCAGCTCTCGGTGCACAGCGGCGAGCGGTTCCAGCACCTGCCTGACCGGGCCGGGTCGCTGCGCGGTGATCCGGCGGGCCAACCGCGCCCGCACCCGCCGAGTCGCCGACGGCAACCGCGCAGCGACCGTGACCGGGTCCGGGCCGGCCGCCGGGGCAACGGTGCGCTGCAGGTCATGACTCAAGCGCGCTCTCCCGCCACGTGATAACCGATCAGGTATACAGCGTACCGCCGCCTTCCGGGCAGGATCCGCAGCACCGGGAGAATCTTGTGACTGGTCAGATCGTCAACAGGGTGTGCAGCGAGCGGCCGGCGAGCCGGTCCCGACCCCGAAGCGAGCCGATTTCCAACAGCACCGCAATGCCGCTCACCGCGGCTCCGGCCCGCTCGACCAGCGCACAGGCCGCGGCTACCGTGCCCCCGGTGGCCAGCACATCGTCGATCACCAGGACCCGCTGCCCCGGTCGCAGAGTGCCGTCAGCCAGTTCCAGCGCCGCGACGCCGTACTCCAGGGCATAGGCCTCGCGGTCGGACACCACCGGTAGTTTGCCGGGCTTACGCACCCCCACCACGCCGGCCCCCAGGGCGTAGGCCGCGGAGGCACCCAACAGAAATCCGCGAGCCTCCACCCCGACCACAACGTCGACCTGCGGCGTCGGGGCGATCAGCGCGTCCACCACCGCTCGGAACGCGGTGGCGTCGGCTAGAACCGGCGCGAGATCCCGAAAGAGCACACCGGGTTCCGGGAAGTCCTGGACTTCTCGGATCAGCGGTACGAGCAGAGCCGCCAGGTCGTCCACGTTCGCCCCCGGGCGCACACCGCGGACCTTACTAGTTGCGCTCGCCCCCCGTCTTGTGCTCGCCCCCCGTCCGCTGCTCACCATGAGAGTCATCCGCCCGCTCTGTGTGCTGACGGCCCTGCGGGTATGTCTGAGTTCGGCTGTTGGCATCCCTCTTGGTGTAGGTGTCCTTCTTGGTGTAGCTATCCTTCTTGGTGTAGATGTCCTTCTTGATGCCGGTGCTGTCCTGGGTGCGGGCGTCCTTCAGGGTACGGATGTCCTTGTGAGGCTGAGCCCTTTCGTGGACCGGCGGCGGCACTTGGATCGGCACCGGCAGCTCAACCGGCACCGGCAGCTCAACCGGCACTGGCAGCTCAACCGGCACCGGCAGCTCAACCGGCACTGGCAGCTCAACCGGCACTGGCAGCTCAACCGGCACTGGCAGCTCGATCGACGCGGGTACCTGGGCCGGCGGCGTTCCCGCTGCCGTCCCGGACGCGGACCAGTGCCTTACACCCTCATTTCGGTGGACGGAGCCCGCCGGGTGTCCTTCGTGCGTGGGGTGCTCATCTCGCGCAATTCGAGGGTTCGCCATGGGCACCGACGGTGCTGGCGAGAGCTCCTTGTGCGGCTGTGCCCCGGCGACGAGAGGCCGTACGGCCGGATTGGCCTTCGCAGCGGGCGCGGCCTGCGGGGCGCGATCCGCCAGCAGGCCGTTGGTCGCAGCACGCACCGGGGAAGCACCATGAGCGGGCTCGGGGAATGCCAGCACCGGCGACGACCTCGCGTCCGACGAGCCGAAGATGCTGCCCCCCGGCAGGATGACCGCCAACGGCGGGCTGGCCAAGCCCGCGGCCAATACCAGCGCGCCACCCACGACACCAGCCAGCCGGACCGGCTGCCGGTGCTCCCAGCCAACGCTTCCTCTCCGGCGAGCCAGGGTGGCCACGTCAGGCAGAGCCGAGCGGCTGTTCAGCAGCCTGGCCAGCTCGTGTCGACCGCGCAGTTCCCAGCCGGTGCCCACAGCGTGGGAAGCCACCTCATCGACGTGAGCGAGGAGGCTCCGCGCTTCGGGCCGGTTGTGCGGGTCCTTGGCGATGCCTCGCAGCACAAGCTCGCGAGCCGGTGGGGGAAGCACGCCGATCGGGGGGGTGCCCTTTTCGTGCTTGGCCGAGAGTTCGGCCAGGTCGTCGGCGTAGAAAGGAGGTGCGCCGGCCAGGCACTCGAAGAACGTGACCGTGGCGGCGTACACGTCCGCTGCGGGGGTAGAAGGACGACCGCTCCACTGTTCGGGAGCCAGGTAGAAAGGTGTCGACCGGGCGAGCAGCCGCCGGCCGCGGGCGGTGGACAGCCCGAAGTCGACAAGGCGGACACAACCGGCACGCGTAAGGATCACGCCCTCCGGCTTGATGTCGCCGTGCGCCACGCCTGCGGCGTGACAAGCGGCTAGGCCACGCAGTGAATCCTTGAGCACCACCAGCGCGGCCTCGGTACCGACGGCGCCATGCGCAAGAAGCAGAGCACGCAGCGAAGTCCCGCTGACATGATCGGCAATGACGGCAGCGCCATGGGGACCCTCAACGTAGCGGTGGACACGCGCCACTCGGGCATCCCGGACTCGCGTCAGCCGCCCGAACTCGCGTGCGAATCGGGCGCGGAACTCGGTGTCGGTGAGCAGTTCGTCGGACAGGTAGGTCACTGCCAGCGACCTGCGGGTGACGCGGTGACGGGCCACTACTCGCCGGCCCGCCGGGTCCTCGCGCATCTCCCGGAGATGCACCACACCCGGAACGGACCACCCCGCCATCCCCGATCCTCCCTGGTCGGTCCTCACAATCCCCCCCGCGCCCTTCACTCCCCGGAGCGTCATTCGGCGACTGACTACTGAGCGTTCCCCTAAATCGAGACATAGGCAAGTGCCCAGAGCGATACCTCACCAAATGAGCGGTTAAGAGTGAGGAAAAGGTGACTGCACGTCACCGGAGCGCTACGCTGTGCAATCAGATGAGCTCAGCGTAGCTGGTCGACCCAGGTCGGCGAGCGACCAGAACCGATGCATGACCAGAATCGGTCAGGGTCTCGAGGACCTGCCGCCTTTGCCGGACGGTCTGCCACTCTTGCCGGTAGGTTGCCCGCGCCGCCCTCCGGCCGGTGCGGTCTTGCCGACCCGGGCAGGCACGCCGGCCATCCCCTCCGCTGCACTGGTTCGTGGGCCCGTCGTCGAAGGGGCCTCGTCCTCGAGCTCGGAGTTCGCGATGGTCTTGCGGGCCAGCTTCTCCCGGCGCTGGGCGACTCGCTCGGCTTGCTGGCGGTAGGCCGGCCTGCGCATGGTGAGGTCGACCGCCAACGGCGTCGCCAGGAAGATCGAAGATATCGCCCCGGCCGCGATGCCAACCAGCTGCACCAGGGCGAGGTCCTTGAGCGTCCCGACACCCAGCAGACCGACGCCGATCACCAGCAGGCCGAGCACGGGGAGCACCGCGATCAAGGAGGTGTTGATCGAACGCATCAGAGTCTGGTTGACCGCGAGGTTGGCGGCCTCGCCATAGGTTCGCCGGGTCAGCCCGAGCAGCCCACGGGTGTTCTCCTGAACCTTGTCGAACACGACCACGGTGTCATACAGCGAGAACCCGAGGATGGTGAGCAGGCCGATGACCGACGCCGGTGACACCTCGAAGCCGACCAGCGAGTAGATCCCCGCGGTCACCACCACGTCATGCACCAGCGCCACCAGCGCGGCCAGCGCCATCCGAGGCTCGAAGTACACCGCGAGAAACACGGTCACCAGGCCCAGGAACACCAGCAACGCGATCAGCGCCTGCTGGCTGATCTCACCGCCCCAGGTTGCACTCACCGCGCTGTCGCTGATCGCTTGTTCGCTGGGCCGCCCGTCGCTGCCGAGCGGGCGTAGCTGGTCGAACAGCGCCCTTTTGAGGACGAAGGATTGCCGGGTGTCCAGGGTCTCGGTGCGGATCAGGATGCTCGCCGCGGAGCCGGTACCGACGATTTGCACCGACCCTGGAGGTTGGCCCACCGTGCCGGTGAAGACTTGCTCCACCTGCTCAGTGGTGATCGGGCCGCCGGCCCCCTGCGCCGGGAGCTGTACCCGGGTGCCGCCCTCGAAGTCGATGCCGAGGTTGAACCCGCGCAGCAAGATGGAGGCGAGGCAGACTGCGACGAGAATGCCTGACATCGCATACCAGATCCGCCGGCGCCCGACGATGTCGAACGCACCGGTCCCGCTGTAGAGGCTCCGCAGCGTGCCTGCCACCTCAGGACCCCTTCCCCGCGGTCGCCAGTTCCGACCGGTTTTCGACGCCGGCCCGCTGCGCTGCCCCAAGCCCGGACAGTCCGGGTTGAGACAGCAGCCGGGACTTCGCCGCCATCGCCACCAGCGGGTGCGTGACCAGGAAGACCACCACCAGGTCCAGCACGGTCGACATGCCGAGGGTGAAGGCGAAGCCCTTCACCTGCCCAACCGCGAGAACGTAGAGCACCGCGGCGGCCAGGAAGCTCACCGCATCAGCCGACAGGATGGTGCGGCGGGCTCGCACCCAGGCCCGGGGTACCGCGGACCGGAAGCTCCGGCCGTCCCGGACCTCGTCCTTGAGGCGCTCGAAGAAGATCACAAAGGAGTCCGCGGTGATGCCGATGGCGACGATGAAGCCGGCGACACCGGCCAGGTCCAGGGTGAAGCCGATCCATCGCCCTAGCAGCACCAGGACCGCGTAGACGATCAGCCCGGACAGCGCCAGAGACAAGATCGTCAGCACCCCGAGCGCCCGGTAGTAGAACAGGCAGTAGACGAACACCACGGCCAGCCCGATCGCCCCAGCGAGCAGTCCCGCGCGCAGCGACGCCAGGCCCAGGGTTGCCGAAACGGTCTCGGACTCCGAGGACTGGAACGACAGCGGCAGCGAACCGTACTTGAGCACATTGGCCAGGTTCTGCGCCTCGGCCTGGGTGAACCTGCCGGTGATGCTGGTCTGGCTGCCGGGTGGGATCGCGCCCTCGATCACCGGAGCCGACACCACCTCGCCGTCCAGGACGAAAGCGGCTTGCTTGCCGACATTGTTCGCGGTGTGTTGCGCCCAGATGTCCTCGCCCTGAGTGGTGAAGTTCAGCCGTACTTCGTACCCCGTGCCGCCGGAGTTCAACCCCGACGACGCGTTGGCAATCTGCTCGCCGGACATGAACGCACGCCCCAGCAGGTACTTGGCAACGCCGTCCTGGTCACAGGTGACCAGCGGCAGGTTCGGGTCGTCGTTGCCGCGCAGGGGGTTGGCAGCGGCGCAGTTCAGTGCGGCCAGCGCTTGCTGCTGCACCGCCGGGTCCTGGCTCTGCAGCCGCTCTCGGGCCTGCCGGATCTGCTCGGCGATCTGGGGGTCGGCCGAATCCGCCGGGGCTTGGCCGACCGGGGGCGGCGGGCTGGTCGACGGTGCGGCGGGCGCCGGCGTTACCGGAGGTGCAGTCGGCTCGTCAGTCGGCTCGTCCGGCGGCGGCTGTAGCTGCTGCGGCTGGACCGGCGCCGGTGCACCATCAGTGGCCGGTGGTTGGTTGGAGTCTCCGGGTGCGACCGGCCCGCTCTCCCCAGGAGCCTGGCCTGCCGGGGCCGGCGCGGGCAGCCCGGCCGGCACCTCGGCGATCACCGGCCGGAAATACAGCTTGGCGGTCTGCCCGAGGGTACGGGCCTGGTCGCCGTTCTCGCCCGGCACCGTGATGATCAGATTGTTCCCGTCGAGGATGACCTCTGCCCCACTCACCCCGATGCCGTTCACCCGTTGCTCGATGATCTGCCGAGCTTGATCCAGGGACTCCTGCGACGGCGGCCCGCCGTCGACGGTGCGGGCGGTGAGCGTCACCCTGGTGCCGCCTTGCAGGTCAATGCCCAGTTTGGGGGTCGGATCCCCGCCCCCGGTGAAGAAGACCAGCGAATAAAGGACAGCGACGACCCCAGCAAAGATCGCCAGGTTTCGCCAAGGGCGGAGGTGCCCGGCCGGTGGTGCCACAGTGGGTGGTTCTCCTCGTTCACAGCTGACTGCGCCGGGCGCCATCACCGGCGACCTGCCGCGGCGTC
Organism: Pseudonocardiaceae bacterium; assembly: GCA_050699975.1. Lineage (GTDB taxonomy): Bacteria > Actinomycetota > Actinomycetes > Mycobacteriales > Pseudonocardiaceae. The sequence continues at coordinate 70,184 of JBOHGH010000001.1, forward strand.
CACTGTGCCAGCGCCGTCATCGGCGCGTGCGGTGGGGGCCGGATGCGGAGGGTACTCCCCGCACCAGACCAGGTCAGGGCTTGTCGGTGCGAGCGCTGTCGTCGACGGGGGCGGCCAGTGGCGCACTGGCGGCCGCGGGCTCGTCCTCCTCGGTGATCTTTTCCCGGATCGCGGCGCGCAGCCAGGTGGTGCGCACTCCTGGGGCGATCTCCAGGTCGATCGTGGTCTCGTCGGCGCTACCCACAACGGTGCCCTGCAGACCGGAGGTGGTCATCACCCGGTCACCGTTGGTCAGCGAGTTCTGCAGGCGCTGCGCCTCGGCCATCGCCCGCTTCTGCCGGCGGGAACCAAGGATCAGGGGCAGCGCGAGCACGGCGATGAACAGCAGGGGCAGGAGCAGGGGGTCCATGGTTCTCCGATCACCGTCAGCGTGTCTCATTCGAGTGTGCCAGCAATCACCCGTCGAACAGCGTCGGCGTGCGGTCTCCGGACGCGTCGGCGGGCGGCTCCAGCTGCAGGTGCCGCCATGCGGCTGCGGTAGCTACCCGTCCGCGTGGGGTGCGGGCAAGCATGCCGGCGCGGACCAGGAAGGGCTCGCACACCTCCTCCACGGTGGCCGGCTCCTCCCCGACCGCAACGGCGAGGGTGGACACCCCCACCGGTCCACCGCCGAAGGTGCGCACCAGCGCGGTGAGTACGGCGCGGTCCAGCCGATCCAGCCCGAGCTGGTCGACGTCATAGACAGCCAAACCGGCCCGGGCCACCTCGAGGGTGATCGCGCCGTCGGCGCGGACCTCGGCGTAGTCACGTACCCGGCGCAGTAGCCGGTTGGCGATCCGGGGCGTGCCCCGGGAGCGGCCGGCGATCTCGGTGGCGCCGTCGGGGCGCAGGTCCACGCCCAGGATGCCGGCCGAGCGGCGCAGCACCAGTTCCAGCTCGTCGGGCTCGTAGAACTCCATATGCGCGGTGAACCCGAACCGATCGCGCAACGGGCTGGTCAGCGCACCGGACCGGGTGGTGGCCCCGACCAGGGTGAAAGGGGCGATCTCCAGCGGGATCGAGGTGGCCCCGGGGCCCTTGCCGACCACCACGTCGACCCGGAAGTCCTCCATCGCGAGGTAGAGCATCTCCTCGGCGGGCCGAGCGACCCGGTGGATCTCGTCGATGAACAGCACGTCACCCTCGACGAGGTTGGACAGCATCGCGGCGAGATCTCCGGCGCGCTCCAGCGCCGGCCCCGAGGTGACCCGGATCGCACTGCCCAGCTCCGCGGCGATGATCATCGCGAGGCTGGTCTTGCCCAGCCCCGGCGGGCCGGACAGCAGCACGTGGTCCGGTGCGGCGCCGCGCCGCCGGGCACCCTCCAGCACCAGTTCGAGCTGCTCGCGGACCCGGGCTTGCCCGATGAACTCGGGCAGCCGGCGTGGCCGCAGGGTGGTCTCGAGCTCGACGTCCGCCGGGTCCACGTCGGCCGCGAGCGGTCCCGGCGTGGTCACCGGTTGCGCCCCAGCCGGGTCAGCGCATGACGCAACACCTCCGACGTCTCACGAGCCTCCCCATTGGAGTCGGAAAGCACGGCGTCCACAGCCTGTTCGGCCTGCCGGGCCACGAACCCGAGCCCGACCAGAGCCTCGGTCACCTGGGCACGCACCGCCGAGGCGCCGCCTGCAACCAGTCCCGATGCAGCCGGTTCGCGCGCCCCGACCTTATCCCGCAGCTCCACGACGAGCCGCTCCGCGCCCTTGCGCCCGATCCCCGGTACCCGGGTGAGCACAGTGAGGTCTCCCTCGGCGAGCGCCGTGCGCAGGCAATCGGGCTCGAGGACGGCGAGCATCGCCAGCGCGAGCCGCGGTCCCACCCCGGAGACGGTCTGCAGCAGCACGAACAACTCCCGAGCCGCGCCGTCGGCGAAGCCGTACAGGGTCAGCGAGTCCTCACGGACAACCAGCGACGTGGCGAGCCGGGCTTGTTCGCCGCGCCGCAAGGTGGCCAGGGTCGCGGGAACGGCTCGTACGGCCAGCCCGACGCCCCCGACCTCGACCACGACATGGTCCAACTCCACGGATAGCACCTGGCCACGCACCGACGAAATCACGAGCGATCACCGCACCCCTTCCGACCTGCGAGCCGCCGCGGCCAACCGTGCGCGGTGGTTTCGGGCCAGCTGCGCCGAGTGAGCCCGCGCCTGCGCCAGACGTTCCGTCATCGGGGCCCGCCACAGATGGCAGATCGCCAGCGCCAGCGCGTCTGCGGCATCAGCCGGTCGTGGCTTGGCCGGCAGCGCGAGCAACCGGGTGATCATCGTGGTTACCTGCTCCTTGCCCGCCCGACCAGAGCCGGTGACCGCCGCTTTGACCTCACTGGGGGTGTGGAAGGCAACCGGCAGGCCCCGCCGGGCCGCGACCAGCGCCACCACCCCGCTGACCTGCGCGGTGCCCATCGCGGTACGCACATTGTGCTGGCTGAACACCCGCTCGACCGCGACGACGTCGGGACGGTGCTCGGCCAGCCACCGCTCCACGACATCGGCCACCGCGATCAGCCGCGCGCCGAGGTCCAGCTCGGGCGGGGTACGCACGACGTCGACCGCCACGCAGCTGACAGCCCGCCCGCCGCAGCCGTCGACCACCCCGAGTCCGCAGCGGGTGAGCCCGGGATCCACACCCAGCACCCGCACCGCACCTCCTCGCAACAAGCGAACACCCGTTCGAACTCTAGCCGAGGTCACCACGTACCGGGCCGCGACACCCCGGCACCGCCCGAGGCCGGTGCCGGGGTTCTAGGGCATCAGAAAGAACCAGATTTCTGGCCTACCCACCCTTCCGTATCGCAAGCTGCGCTCCGCGAGGCCGTTGTCCGCGAGATATCCCAGGTAGCGCCGTGCTGTCATGGCCGACATGCCGGTGGCTTCAGCGGCAGCCGCAGCAGACAAGCCGTCGGCAGCCACCGTGGTCAGCTCATCGATGATCTTCTGCAGGGTCTCACCGCTCATCCCCGGGGGCAGGATCCGGTAGGTGCGGCGTCGCGGCCCGTCCACTATGTCGTCCACTTCGCCCTGGCCGACGACCTGACCGGACCCCGCGGCGCGCTGCCGGAATTCGGCGTAGCTTTCCAGCTTGCCGCGCAGCGAGGCGAAGTCGAATGGTTTGATCAGGTAATGCACGACACCCAAGGATTTCGCGGTCCGGACATCAGCCACGCCCCGCGCCGCCGTTACGGCGATTACATCGATCGTGCTGCCGGCGGCGCGAAGCTTACGGCACACGTTGAGCCCGTGAATGTCCGGCAGATAGAAGTCGAGCAGGATCACGTCGATTACGACACGTTGGCAGAGCCGCAGTGCCTCGTGGCCGGAGTGGACCACTCCGGCCACCTCGAAGCCGGGCACGCGCTGCACGTAGAGCCGGTGCGCCTCGGCAGCCACCTGGTCGTCCTCCACCACCAGTAGGTTGATCACGCGTCTGCACCCTTTCGCAGCGGAAGCCGGACCGTGAACACCGCGCCGCCGTCCTGCCCTACGTCGATACTTCCGCGGTTGCGGCGCACCACTTGCCCGACCAGAGCGAGCCCGAGACCGCGCCCGACCGGACCGTCCGACGGTTTGGTGCTCCTGCCGGGCCGAAACATCTCCGGCGCGATCCTGGGATCCATGCCCGGACCGTTGTCGGCCACTCGCAGCACCAATTCACCGTTGTCCATTCGCGCAGTGACCGCCACCTGAGGTTGACCGTCATGGCGGTTCGCCGCCGTGATCGCCGCGTCGACCGCATTGTCGATGAGATTGCCGAGAATGGTCACCAAGTCTCCCGATTCGATGGCGCCGTCCATCCCGTCAATCGCGGTGTCCTCGGTGATGACAAGCTCGACGCCTCGCTCGCTGGCCTCGGTCGACTTGGCGAGCAGCAGTGCCGCCAGTGCCGGTTCCTCCACCGAACCCAGCACGCGATCGGTGAGTTGCTGGGCGGCTTTCAGCTCTGCGGTGGCGAATTTGACTGCCTCGTCGGGACGGCCAATCCCCACCAGGGACACCACGGTGTGCAGGCGGTTCGCCGCCTCGTGCGCCTGCGCACGAAGAGACTCGGTGAATCCGCGCACCGTGTCGAGTTCGCCGGTGAGCGCGCGCAACTCAGTGTGGTCCCGGAGGGTCACCACATTCCCCATCGCGCGGTCCTGCGACCGCACCGGAGCCGCGTTGATCACTAACACCCTGGTGTCGAGCACGTGGATCTCGTCCGAGCGCCGCCTGGTCGAGACCAATGCCGCGCTCAGTTCCGGCGCCAAGCCGAGCGCACTCGCTGCGAGACCTTGCGGGTTGGCATGCAGGCCGAGCAACCCTCGAGCCGCGTCGTTGCACAGCACGACGCGACCCTCGCGATCCAGCAGCACGAGGCCCTCACGCACCACGTGCAGGATCTCCTCGTAGTAATCGAACATTCTCCTCAGCTCGTCCGGTGCGACACCCCGGGTCTGCTTGCGCAACCGCGCACTGACCAGGTAGCTGCCAGCGATCCCGACGGCCAGCACTGCAGCGGCGACCACGATCAGGTTCTGCAGAAGTTGCTGGAGCTCCGCCGAGATGGCGCTGACGGTGATGCCTACTGAGACCAGTGCGATGACCTGATGTGCCTCGCCGAAAACCGGCGCCACCGCACGAACCGAAGGCCCGAGCGTGCCAGTCCAGGTTTCAGTGAACGACCTGCCAGCCAGCGCTTCCGCGGTGTTGCCGAGGAACATCCCGCCGATCTTGGTCGGGTCAGGATGGGTGTAGCGGATGCCGTCCGGGTTCATGATCGTGATGAAGTCGACTCCGGCGTCGGCCCGCACTCGTTCGGCGAACGGCTGCAACTCGCGGGGCGGATCCTGGGTGGCCAGCGCGGCTAGCACGTTCGGCGCGTCGGCAACCGTGGCTGCGACGGCTGTGACCGTGTCGCGGGCCCTGCGGTCGGCCGCCTGGGCGGCGTTCAGGTAGGCCAGCGTGGCACCGGCCGTGACGAGCACACCGACGATCACGACCTGCAGCACCAGCAGTTGCCTGGCGAGGCTCCACCGCCTACGCCGCCGACCCGATCCAATCCGCATGCGCTCCATCTGAACACACCCCGACCACATCACCGCGCTAAGGAAAGTAATGAACACAAGCGTGACCCGGATCACACCAGTCCGCATAGTCACCAGGCACACGCGCCGCCGACGGCGCTCGGACCCATCGGGAGGCAATCGTGTCCGTCACACCGATCGGCGGCAACCTCGGGCGGGGTACGCACGACGTCGACCGCCACGCAGCTGACCGCCCGCCCGCCGCAGCCGTCGACCACCCCAAGTCCGCAGCGGGTAAGCCCGGGGGCCACACCCAGCACCCGCACAGCACCTCCTCGCAACGAGCGAGCATCCGTTCGAACCCTGGCCGCCGCTGCATCGTCCCGGGCAACGACACACCGGCCAGTGAACCCAGAACCGTGCCCGACCAGATCGTCCGTTGCCGGCCATCGCCCTTCGAACAAGGCGTACGCGGTTTCCGAACAGAATCCGAACACCGGCCAGCCTTGCCCCAATCGCTATCTATGCAGGCGAGAGCCTTGCGACAGGTTCGCCTGGCAGCTACAGGGCGGCGACGGACCGAACAGCAATCGCGGTCGACACGACACCGGGGGTCGACGCCAAGGCTCCTCGGAAGGCGAACGACAGTTTCGGATCGAAAGCTCCACTTCTCTGATCGATCGGCGGAACTCCGAACGTCAACCGCTTCCATCCGCTTGTGGTCTGCGTCACTCTCGAAACCGGAGGCGTGGCTGCCACCCCGTATCCAGTGCCACCAGTTCGGAGGAGGAAGAAGATCGAGATGATCATCGCTCGTTGCCTCGGGCTACCCGTACCCTGCCGTAGGTCGTGTGGTTGCCTGCTGCTGTCGACCTGCCGCATCGTGATAGTGCTGGCCGTGCTGGTCCTCGCGGTGGTCCTCGCGTTGCGAGGCTACCCGCCGGAGGCCATCACCGGTCCGGTGCTGGTGTTGGTGGTGGGCGCGGTCGCGGCCGCAGATCGACTCGTCGGCGTCCAGCGCGTACAGACCGTCTCGGCTTCGCCTACGCGATGACCGGCCCGATCCCAGATCCTGACTCACCATCAGGACAGCTCGCGCAGGAGCTGCGCGCGCTGTATCGTGCCGCCGGATTCGAAAGCCTCCGCGAGCTCGCCAGGAGCGCCCACTGCGCACCGGCGACAGTTCACGCCGCGCTGTCCGGAAGGCCGAACCAGGTGCCGACAACAGCGGTTATCAAAGCGATCTGCGAGGCCTGCAAAGCAGATGAATCGGCACTGGCGCGACTGATTGAGATGAGGAAGAAGGCCATCGCCGATCGAGACAACCCTCCCGGCCCTATCGATGCGCAGTCACCACCTGTGACACCCGGACCGACGCCGCCGGTCAATCCGGTCCCCGACGCACACCCGTGGCGTCGACGCCGTGGATGGCTAGCCGCCGCAGCTGTCGGACTGATTGGACTGATTGGACTCAGCATCCTGTTACGGATGATCATCGCTCCATCGGATGAGTCGTGTCCGGGTCCGGGGGTGCTGCGGAGTGGGCAGTTCAACGAGTGCGTCGGGGTGACCGACGGGGCGGACATCTTCGCTCCCGAACTCGGACTGCAGACCGTCCTGGGAAGGATCAAACAGGAGAACGACGCCGTGGTGGGCAGCGGCGCGTCGTTCGTGTCCATCGGCTATGTGGTTCCGCTACCCCGCGACGACACGAGCGGGTGGCTCACCTCGCTGCGCCACGAACTCGAAGGCGCCTACCTCGCGCAGTGGCGGGCCAACCACCGCGACGGGCTCGGAGACATCCCGCTGATCCGGCTACTGGTAGTCAACGTCGGCGAGCAGGCCGAGCAGCAGGACGCAGTCATCCCCGCGGTGCTCCAACGAGTCGCCGACCCGGAGGAGCACCTCGTGGCCGTGGCTGGCCTGAGCGAGAGCCTGGATGCCACCAAACAGGCCATCCGGTCGCTGTCCAACGCAGGGATCCCGATAATCGCCTCCCGGCTCACCGCCGACGATCTGAGCACCACCCCCGGACAGCCAGTCCGGGGACTGTTCCAGATCGCCCCCACCACCAGCGCGCAAACCGCGGTCGCCGCCGGGGTGCTCAAACCGGTGGCGACGCTGCTGGTCCAGGACATCAACCAGGGCGATGCCTACACCAACGCCCTGGCCGAGCAGTTCCGCACGGTGTTCACCAGCCCACCGACGGGCAAGCTGCTCGAGCCTGAGCGCTATGACTCCGCGCTCCCCGGGGTGGGCAACGCCTTCGTGCAGATGATGTCCAACATCTGCATCAAACAACCCGCCGCGATCTACTACGCCGGGCGGGGCGCGAGTCTGCCCGGCTTCCTCGCCGCCCTCGCAGGACGGCCCTGCCAGCAACTGAAGATCGACCTGTTCACCGCGTCCAACGCGGTGAACCTGACCACAACCCTGCGCCAGCAACTGGCCGCCGGTAACCAGGACGGGATCGCCGCCAATCTGCGCGCGAACATCACCCTGCACTACACCGGGCTGGCCCACCCCGGCGGGTGGTCCGACCAGCAGCGGTTCCTGCCCGCCTCCACCAGGATTTTCCAGCAGGACTGCGCCACCTGCTTCACCCTGGTCTTCCCCCAGGAACAACTCGACGACGGGTCCGCAATTATCAGCTACGACGCCCTGCTGGTCGCTATCCGCGCGATCCGCTCCGGAATTAGCCAGCAAAGCAATGCCCCGTTCGATCCCACCGCGCTCACCCCCGGCGCGATGCTCCAGCAGATGTTCCGGATCAACCAGGCCGCCCCCGTGCACGGCGCCAGCGGACCCACCGCCTTCGATGAACAAGGCAAGCCGATCGACAAGCCGATCCCGATACTGCAACTCAACCCCGACGGCACCGTGACCGTCATCCGGTCCGGATAGGCACCCGTAACGGCCGATCCCTTCCGATACGGATCCGCTTACGAAGTGAAGCTGGCTAGCGTCGAATGGCCGCCAGATAAAATCGATGAAACTACGCCACAAAGCGCTGGAGATCACACAATGGTGCCTGTCACGTCAATTAGCGGTGACACCGTCCCGACACGGACCCGCCAGGATCGCGTGCATTACCTGTACCTCGCGGTTATCGCGGCTGTGCTGCTCGGGATCATCGTCGGGTTTGCCGCACCGCATTTCGCTGCTGAGCTCAAACCGCTCGGCACCGCATTCGTCAACCTGATCAAGATGATGATCTCGCCGATCATCTTCTGCACGATCGTGCTCGGCATCGGATCGGTCGCGACCACAGCCAAGGTCGGTAAGGTCGGGCTGCTCGCGATCGGCTACTTCCTGGCGATGTCGACGTTCGCGCTGTTGATCGGTCTGGTTGTCGGTAACCTGCTGCATCCGGGCGAGGGACTGCACCTCGATCCGGCCTCCGCGGCTAAAGCGCATCAGCAGTCCCAGAGCGGTGCGGGCACCGTCGACTTCCTGCTCGGAATCGTGCCAACGACACTGGTGTCCGCGTTCACCGAGGGCCAGGTTCTGCAGACGCTGCTGGTCGCCTTGCTCGCTGGATTCGCGCTGCAGAAGCTCGGCCCGAAGGGCGAACCGATCCGGCGCGGGATCGAGCACGTCCAGCGGTGGGTGTTCCGGATCCTGTCGATGATCATGTGGGCCGCCCCGGTCGGCGCGTTCGGCGCGATCGCCGCGGTGGTCGGCGAGACCGGCTGGTCAGCCCTGCGCAGCCTCGCCGTGATCATGCTGGGTTTCTACCTGACCTGCGTTCTGTTCGTGTTCGTGGTGCTGGGTGCGGTGCTGTGGCTCGGCGCCCGGGTCAACATCATCGCGCTGCTGCGCTACCTCGCCCGCGAGTTCCTGCTCATCCTGTCCACCTCGTCATCGGAGTCCGCGCTGCCGCGCCTGATCGCGAAAATGGAACATCTCGGCGTCAGCAAACCGGTGGTCGGCATCACCGTGCCCACCGGATACTCGTTCAATCTGGACGGCACCGCGATCTACCTGACTATGGCTACCCTGTTCATCGCCGCGGCGCTGGATCGCCCACTCTCGGTGGGAGAGCAAATCGCCCTGCTGGTGTTCATGATCATCGCGTCGAAGGGTGCCGCCGGGGTCAGCGGCGCCGGGCTCGCCACGCTCGCTGGCGGGCTGCAGTCGCACCGGCCGGAGCTGGTCGACGGGGTCGGCTTCATTCTGGGCATCGACCGGTTCATGTCCGAGGCCCGCGCTCTAACCAACTTCGCCGGAAACGCGGTGGCCACCGTGCTGATCGGCTCGTGGACCAGGGAATTCAACGCCGACCAGGCACGCAGGGTGTTCTCCGGCGCGCATCCGTTCGATGAGGCGACGCTCGCGGATGAGCAGGATCTCGACGGAAACCCGACGGAAGACGTGGATCAGGAACCACTCAGAACCGGCAGCGCCTTTCCCGCCCGATCAGAAAGGTGATCACCGATGACACTGCTCCAACTCTCTGTCCTTATCGGGGCCACGCTGTACGCCGCCACGGTCACCCTGGCAGCGCTGAACTCCGTGCTCGCGTCCACCCCGGAACGCCGTCGCGACGCGCTCAAGGTACTCAAGGTCCTCCTCCCGCCGCTGCGATGAAACCGACCACCGCGTTCAGCGGGCTCAGCGTGGCTATCGGTGCGCCAATTACCCCGCTCAGCCCGCTGAATGCGGTGGTGGGGGGCGGCCCTAGGCCAGCACGGCTAGGACGTCGTCGGGGACGTCGAAGTTGGCGTAGACGTTCTGAACGTCGTCGCAGTCCTCCAGGGCGTCGATCAGCTTGAACACCTTGCGGGCGTCGTCAGCGTCCAGCGGGGTGCTCGCCGAAGGCAGGAAGCTCGCGTCGGCCGAGTCGTAATCGATGCCGGTGTGCTGCAGCGCGGTGCGCACCGCGACGAGGTCGGTCGCCTCGGAGACCACCTCGAATGACTCGCCCAGGTCGTTGACCTCCTCGGCACCGGCATCGAGCACCGCGGCCAGCACGTCGTCCTCCGAGACACTCTCCTGCTGGGGCACGATGACCACGCCCTTGCGGCTGAACAGGAACGACACCGATCCGGCGTCGGCCATCGTGCCGCCGTTGCGGGTCATCGCGGTGCGGACCTCCGACGCCGCCCGGTTGCGATTGTCGGTGAGGCACTCGACGAGCAGGGCCACCCCACCGGGCCCGTAACCCTCGTACATGATCGTCTGGTACTCGGCACCGCCGGCATCGGCACCAGAACCACGCTTGACGGCGCGGTCGATGTTATCGAGCGGCACCGAGCTCTTGCGAGCCTTCTGGATCGCGTCAAACAGCGTCGGGTTGCCATCCGGATCACCGCCACCGGTTCGAGCGGCCACCTCAATATTCTTGATCAACTTCGCGAAGAGCTTACCGCGTTTGGCGTCGACCACGGCCTTCTTGTGCTTGGTGGTCGCCCATTTCGAATGGCCGCTCATACCCCGCTCTTTCTCGCTTGCCAGTGTCACCCAGGTGCGCTCACCCGGGCTCCACTCGACCGCGCAACCATCTCGCCGAAGAGCTGGTGCACCCGCTGGTCGCCGGTCAGCTCCGGATGGAACGCGGTGGCCAGCACGCACCCCTGCCGGACCGCCACGATCCTACCGGCGGCGCGACCGGCAGCGGGGATGTCGGGCACCCTGGCCAGTACCTCGACGCCGGCACCGGCCTGCTCCACCCACGGGGCGCGGATGAACACCGCCCGGACCGGGCCACCGGGTACGCCGGCGAAGTCCAGGTCGGCCTCGAAGGAGTCGACCTGCCGGCCGAACGCGTTGCGGCGCACCACCGCGTCCAACGCAGCGAGTTGCTGCTGGTCGGGCCTGCCATCAACGATTTCCCGGCCCAGCAGGATCATCCCCGCACAGGCACCGTAGGCCGGCATGCCCCCGGCCAGCCGGGCCCGCAGCGGTTCCATCAACTCGAACGCCACCAGCAGCCGGCTCATCGTGGTGGACTCGCCACCAGGCAGGATCAGTGCGTCCACCTCGGCAAGCTCTGCGGCGCGGCGGACCAGTGTGCTCCGCAACCCGCACCCGGCCAGCGCGCGCTGATGCTCACACACATCACCCTGTAGCGCCAATACCCCCACAACCGGCCCCTTCTCCGTCACAGCCTCCAGGGTAGGCCGCCATTCGGAGCAGATCAGCACAAGCTGGTTGTCCCCCACTCGGGTCAGATATTAAGGTGAGGCTCACTATGCGCAGGCTTGCCTGTCTCATCGCCGTCACCGGGCTGGTACTCATCCCGGCGTGCTCGGCGAACCAGGGTCCGTCCACCTCGACGCAAGATGCGAGCCCGACAGCCGCAGCAGCTCCCAGCCCACAGGTCCAGCAGGCCATCGCGACCTACCAGACCTATGTGGAAGGCCAGATCGACGAGATGGTGACCCGGACGACGGTGCTGACCGACGCCGTCCGCGCCGGTGACCTCGCCGCCGCGCAGGCGGCCTACGCCCCGTCGCGGGTGCCGTGGGAGAAGATCGAGCCAATCGCCGGGCTCGTGGAGGAGATCGACGGCAAGGTCGACGCCCGGGTCGATGATTTCGCGGGCGTCGACGATCCCACGTTCACCGGGTGGCACCGGCTGGAATACCTGCTGTTCGCGCGGGAGACCACGGAGGGCGCCGCGCCGTTCGCCGATCAGCTAGACGCTGATCTGCGGACTCTCAAGACCCAGTTCGCGACGCTGGAGCTCCCGCCGGTCGAGGTCGCCGTCGGCGCATCCGAGCTGATCGAGGAGGTTTCCCTTGGCAAGATCACCGGTGAGGAGGACCGCTACGCCAAGACCGACCTCTGGGACTTCAACGGCAACCTCGAAGGGTCCAAGGCGGTGGTGGAGGTGCTGACGCCGGCGCTGCAGGCGACCGACCCGGCGCTGCTCGCCGACATCAACAAGGGATTCGCCGAGCTGGACGCCACGCTCGCGCCGCTGCGCTCTGGCGACGGATGGGTGCTCTACTGCCTGAAAGACGACCAGTTCCCCTCCCCACGTTGCCCCGCGGTGACCGTCCCGCCCGAGCGGGTGGACACCCTCAAAGCGCAGCTCGCCGGTCTGTCAGAGAAGACCTCGCAGATCGCAGGCGCGCTCGGGTTCGGCTAGTCGATGGCCGGCGCAACGCGGCGGTGCCAGCTCTCCCGGCGTGGGTTCCTGGCCGGTGGTCTGGGGACGGGTGCCGCCATAGTGGGCGCGGGGGCACTGGCCGGCTGCGCTAGCTCCAGCGACGCCGGCGGCCAGGAGCCGGATCCGCGGTACGTGCCATTCGACGGGACGCATCAGACCGGGATCACCGCGATGCCGGTGCCCGCCCGCGGCCTGATGGCCGCGTTCTCCGTGCAGGTGAGCGACCGGGCAGGGCTGCGCCGGCTGCTCACCGAGCTCACCGAAGAGATCCGCAGCCTGATGGCGGGGCGGCCGATCGAGCAACGCGACTCGAGGTACCCGCCCGTCGACTCCGGCATCCTCGGGACACCGCCGCCGGCTGACAATCTGTCCGTGGTCGTCAGCGTCGGCTCCTCGCTGTTCGACGCCCGGTTCGGGCTCGCGGAACGCAGGCCAGTCGAGCTCGTCGAGATGCCGTTCCTGGCCAACGATCGTCTGGACCCGGCCCGCTCGCACGGCGATCTGCTGCTCACCCTCGAGGCCCGCCACCCCGACACCATCCAGTTCGCGCTGCGCCAGCTGATGCGACGCACCCGCAGCGATCTCGTGCTGCACTGGATGATCGACGGCTACACGCGCGGCTCGGCGAACGCAGCCAGCGGTGGCACACCACGCAACCTGCTCGGCTTCAAGGACGGCACGGCCAACCTCCCGCAAGACGACACCGCCGTGATGGACCGTTACGTCTGGGTCGCCGCCGGCGATCCGGAGCCGGGCTGGGCGGCCGGCGGCTCCTACCACGTGGCCCGCACCATCCGGATGTTCGTCGAGTTCTGGGACCGCACACCGCTGCGTGAGCAGGAGGCGCTGATCGGGCGGATCAAGGCCAGCGGCGCGCCCCTGGGTCAGGCCGCCGAGCACGACGAACCGGCGTACGCCGATGACCCCGACGGGCTGGTCACCCCGTTGACGGCGCACATCCGGCGGGCCAACCCGCGCACCCCGGCCACCGAGGAGAACCGAATCCTGCGCCGTGGCTTCTCGTTCAGCCGGGGGTTCGACGGCAGCGGCCAACTCGACCAGGGCCTGGCGTTCGTGTGCTACCAGCGCAGCCTGCGCAAGGGTTTCCTAACCGTCCAGGAGCGGCTGTCCGGGGAACCATTGGAGGAATACATCATGGCGGTGGGCGGCGGGTTCTTCTTCGCCCTTCCCGGGGTACCGAGCCCCGACCGCTTCCTCGGCGACGCCCTGCTCGCCTGACGGCGGCGGTGAACCGCTATTCGGCTCCGAATGGCGACGCGCCCAGCAGACCGCCGTCACCCGCGGCGATGTGGCCTTCGGCTCACACCACTTTCCCTGTCGCAACTGGGCACTGCCGGCGTAGTCCGGTACGCGTACATCTCCCGGACGAGTCCACCCCCAGTGTTTCCTGAGAATGTCTTCGAAGCAGTTCGCGGCTCCGGATCCGTTACATACCCCGCCGTCCTCGTCACACCCAGCCGTTGCGCCCACCACCTGTCCAGATATACCCAGTGATCGTGGCGGCGCCCGCGGGACGCACCCTGCTTAACCTCACGTCTCATAAACCCTACCTTTGCCAGGTTTTCGCCGTGGTCGAGCGGTTTCCCCGCTGAGAGAAGAAGCGCCGAATAGCCGAAACGATGACAAGGATCGAACGTCGCCGAGGCGCTACACACGGCGCAAGCACGTGTGGCGGTAATGACTGTCACACGTATCGCGTCGCATTGTTATCCCCATCACATGGCTTTATTCAGATGTCACCTAATCGTAAAGTCGCCACCATGTGGAAGACGGCGGTCAGGGCTCGAGGAACCAGGGGCTGGTGTAGGCGACCGCGTAGTTGTTCGCCGGATGTTCGAGCGGACCCCGGGTGCCGTTGGGAGCGTCCGGGTCGGCGAGCCGCAACACCACCCAAGGCCCCTCCTCGACGCTCATCGGCACCGCGAAGCGGGCGACGTCACCGCAGCGCACGTCGATGACGTCGGCCACTGCGGGTACCGGCGTGCCTGGGCGCAGCACCTGCACCTGCATCGGGCGGCCGATCCAGGAAGGCCCACGGTCGACGTCGAGCACGACGGGAACAGGTCCATGCCGGTGCCGCAGCACCGAGCCCATGCGCACACCACCCACGGTCGCATCGACCCGCAGCCCAGGGACCCTGGTGGCGAAGAACCTCCGGGCACGCAGCGCCTCGGCGACTCCAGCCCGGCTGTGCTCGGTCACCCACAGTCCCCCGCGCCCCGTACCCTCCTGGAAGCCCCAGTTCGTACCGTGCTCATCGCTGACCCCGAGCAGCCCGGGCCGCCAGCCGGCGTTCAGGCAGGCCACCAACGGGGAGATGCGGCCCGCCTCCACGCCCTGGAACAGGTAGTCGTCGCCGCGGTTGAACATCTCCAGGCTGACCATCTGCTCGGCGACTGCAGCCGTGTAGTGGAAGCCCGCGAAGGCGCTCTCCTCCCGGCCGGGATGGTTGAAGCCGGCCAGCCCCGTCGGAGGCCGGACGCCGTTTCGCCAGCCGGTCCGGGCCAGCCAGGCATACAGCTCCCCCATCGCCCCGTGGGTCGCGACATCGGTGAAGTCGTCGGTGAACCAGGCATTGACGTGTCCCAGGTTCGGGTGCGACCACTCGAATCCACGGATCGCGGTGAACTCGCCGGGCCGGTCGTGGGCGTCGGCGAGCTCTCCGGTACGCCGCCAGGCGGCCCGGTCCAGCCCGATCCACGGCGTGCCGCCCATGCCGGTGCCCTCGACCGTGGCACCGCGGATCGCGTGATCGGTGAGCGCCGCGACGTCCAGGCCGGCGTCGCGCATCGAGGGGAACGCCGCCTCTGGGTCGCCGGCACCGTCGGAGAGCAACGTGTGGTTGTGCATGTCGGCGTGCACCAGCACGGTGCCACGGCTGATCCGGGAGTGTCGGGCGGCCCCGCCTTCGGGACCCGGAGTACGCAGCTGCTGGCCGGCCGCGGCAGACAGCAGCAGCGCGCCGGCGTCGGTGACACCTTCCCCGGTGGTCACCAGCCGCGCTGGGCCAGCCGCTGCCCATCGGGCAGCTCGCCGAGATCGATCCCCACCATGGCCTCGCCCAGCCCCCGGGACACCTTCGCCACCATGTCCGGGTCGTCGTGGAACGTGGTTGCCTTGACGATCGCCTCCGCGCGCTTGGCGGGGTCGCCGGACTTGAAGATGCCTGAGCCGACGAACACACCTTCGGCACCGAGCTGCATCATCATCGCCGCGTCGGAGGGCGTGGCGATACCGCCCGCGGTGAACAGCACCACCGGCAACGAGCCGGCCTTAGCGACCTCGCGGACCAGCTCCACGGGGGCCGCCAGCTCCTTGGCGGCCGCGGACAGTTCCTCGGGAGCCATCGCGGCCAAGGCCCGGATGCCGGAGCGGATCGAGCGCATGTGCCGGGTCGCCTCGACCACATTGCCGGTCCCGGCTTCGCCTTTGGAGCGAATCATGGCGGCACCCTCGGAGATCCGGCGCAGCGCCTCACCAAGGCTGGTAGCACCACAGACGAACGGAACGGTGAAGGCGAACTTGTCGATGTGATGGGCCTCATCGGCCGGGGTGAGCACCTCGGACTCATCGACGTAGTCCACCCCGATCGCCTGCAGCACCTGCGCCTCGACGAAGTGCCCGATGCGGGCCTTGGCCATCACCGGGATGGACACCGCACTGATGATCCCAGCGATCACGTCCGGGTCACTCATCCGGGCCACGCCGCCGTGCGCGCGGATGTCAGCGGGGACCCGCTCCAGCGCCATAACGGCCACCGCGCCCGCATCCTCGGCGATTTTGGCCTGTTCCGGCGTGACCACGTCCATGATCACACCGCCCTTGAGCATCTCGGCCATCCCGCGCTTGACCCGTGCGGTGCCGATCTGGCGCTCAGTGTTGACGTTCTCGGCGGGCACGGCGGTTCGCTCCTCAGGGCTTGGTACAAGCAAGGCACGGGGTACCAGTACTGGATCGTACGTCGAGGCCGCTGACAACGCCGTGGTTCCAGGCTGCTAGGGGTTGCCTCGACCGGCGGACCGGTGTGAGATCGACCACACGATCCGCACAGCTGAGGGTGGGGCCAATGGGCACGAAAGGCAACGGTGAGCGTCCTGATCAAGCCGTGGCGGCGCAGGACCCGTCCCGGATTCGCAATGTGGCTCTCGTCGGGCCCTCCGGGGCGGGGAAGACGACGTTGGCGGAAGCACTGCTCGCAGCCACCGGTGTGATCACCCGCGCGGGCACGGTCGCCGACGGCACCACGGTGTGTGACCACGACCCGGCCGCGGTGCGCCAGCAGCGGTCGGTGACGCTGGCCATCGCACCACTGCAACACGACAACATCAAGATCAACCTCGTGGACACCCCGGGCTACGCCGATTTCGTGGGGGAGTTGCGGGCTGGGCTACGGGCGGCCGACGCAGTGCTGTTCGTGGTGTCCTCCGGGGAGGGCGTCGACCCTGCCACGGTTGCGCTGTGGCACGAGTGCGAGACGGTCGGGATGCCGCGGGCGGTGGTGGTGAGCCGGCTGGATCACCCACGGGCCGACCTGGACGGCGAGATCGTCGCCTGCCGGGCGGCCTTCGGCGACGGGGTGCTACCGCTGTACCTGCCGGTACGCGACGGGGCCGGCGCGGTCACCGGTCTGGTCGGGCTGCTGTCCCAGCGGCTGTTCGACTACCGCAACGGATACCCGCCGGTGGAGGCTAACGGTCTGGGCAGCGCCGTGGACGCTGACGAGTTCACCGAGGCCCGCAACGAGCTCATCGAGGGGATCATCGCCGAGAGCGAGAACGAGTCTTTGATGGACCGCTACCTCGGCGGTGCGGACCTTGAGGTCGAAGCGCTGATCGACGACCTGGAGACCGCGGTCACCCGCGGATCGTTGCACCCGGTGATCCCGGCATGCGCTGCCACCGGGGTAGGGCTCGCCGAGCTCCTCGAGGTGGTCACTGGCGCTTTCCCCGGCCCCAACAAGCACACCCCTCCCCCGGTGACCCGTCTCGATGGGGTGCCACACCCTACGGTGGCTGTGGACCCCGCCGCGCCGCTGATCGCCGAGGTGGTCCGCACCACCGTCGACCCCTATCAGGGCCGGGTATCGCTGGTGCGGGTGTTCTCCGGAACGTTGCACCCGGACCGTCCCGTCCACGTCTCCGGGCACGGACTGGCCGACCGCGGGCACGCCGACCACGACGTCGATGAACGGGTGGCACACGTCTACTCCCCGCTGGGCGGCACGCTGAACGAAGTGCCGCACTGTGTTGCCGGTGACCTCTGCGCGGTGACCAAGGTGGTCTCCGCGGAAACCGGGGACACCCTGTCCGCGCCCAATAACCCGCTGCTGATGACACCGTGGACGATGCCTGAGCCGTTGCTGCCGGTGGCCGTAGTGGGTCGCAGCCGCAGCGATGAGGACGCATTGGCCCGCGGGCTGGGCCGGTTGGTGGCCGCAGATCCAACGCTGCGGCTGGAGCGCAACGCCGAGACCCACCAGATGGTGCTGTGGTGCATGGGCGAGGCGCACGCTGACGTCGTGCTCTCCCGGCTACGGGCGGTCGGCGCCGACGTGGACACCGAGCCGGTCGTGGTGCCGCTGCGGGAGACCTTCGGCGGTCCCACCAAGGGGCACGGGCGGCACGTCAAGCAGTCCGGCGGGCACGGTCAGTACGCGGTGTGCGACATCGAGGTGGAGCCGCTACCTCGGGGGTCCGGATTCGAGTTTCTGGACAAGGTGGTCGGCGGGGCGGTACCGCACCAGTTCATTCCGAGCGTGGAGAAGGGCGTCCGGGCGCAGATGGAACGCGGCCTCGGGAGCGGATTCCCGCTGGTGGACGTCCGGGTCACGCTGGTCGACGGCAAGGCGCACAGCGTGGACTCCTCCGACGCCGCCTTCCAGATGGCGGGAGCGCTAGCGCTCAAGGACGCCGCAGAGAAGGGCAGCGTGGTCACGCTGGAGCCACTGGAAGAGGTGGAAGTGCGGATGCCCGACGAACACCTCGGAACCGTGCTGGGAGACCTGTCCAGCCGGCGCGGTCGAGTGCTGGGCACCGAGACCGACGAGGCCGGGCGGATGCTGGTGCGCGCCGAGGTGCCGGCGGCCGAGCTCCTGCGCTACGCCGTCGACCTGCGTGGGTTGACCTCGGGAACCGCGGTGTTCACTCGGCGTTTCTGCCGCTACGCTCCGGCGCCGTCCAGCTCGAGTCCTTAGCTGGCACTAGCCGGGCAGCACCGGTTCGGCGATCTCGAAATAGCGCGGCAGCGGGGCCCGGCCGGCCAGCCGGAGCCAGCGCACCCTGCGGTGCGAGCGCAACGCCAGGGTGTCTCGCACCGCGTCGTTGTAGACCCGCCGGGCGATTACCACCCGCTGCTCCGCGTCGGCCAGCCGGCGCGCGCAGGCGGGTTCGAGCGCAGTACGGTCCAGTAGTGCGAGCGCGCGGCTCAGCTCGTTCTCGACCTCTTCACGGGCCGCATGTGCCCCAGCCCCCAGCACCCCAGATGCACTGCTGCCTGGCACCGCAGGTGCCCTGGCCCACAGTGCCGCATCGGCGGCAATGCGCATCGCCACGCCTGCGCCCAGTCCACTGACCGTCTGCGCCCGTTGGCACAGCGCTGCGTCCAGTGCAGCCCACGACGCGTCGGTCCGCACATGTAACCGGTCCAATCGGCTCGCCGCGCGCATCGCACCCACCGCGGCGACCAGCATCCCGGTGGTCACCGCCAACCCGGCAACTCTCATCGCGCGACCCTAGGCGAGCCGCTACCGGGTAAGCCCGGCCCCTGGCGCTAAGCCCCACGGGTCGGCGGCCGCGACCGTCTCGTAGACCTGCAGCACCCGCCGTGCCACTACCGGCCAGTCCCACATCGCCGCCCGCCGGCGGCCTGCAGCGGCCAGCGCGGCGCGCCTGCCGGGATCATCGAGCAAGTCTCCCAGCGCACCGGCCAGCGCGGCCGGCACTCCGGCCGGGACGAGCACACCGGCCTGCCCGCCGTCGAGCACCAGCCGGAAGGCGTCCAGGTCGCTGGCCACGACGGGGGTACCGGCAGCCATCGCCTCGGTGAGCACGATGCCGAAGCTCTCCCCTCCGATGGCGGGCGCGCACAGCACGTCCACGCTTGCCAGCACCGCCGCCTTGCCCTCGTCTCCCAGGCCGCCCAGCACCCGGATCCTTGATGCCAGGTCGGGGCCCGCCGCGCGCAGCAGGGCCGCGGCGTCCCCGTCACCGACCACCAGCAGGCGCAGGCCTGGCCTCGCCCGGGCCAGCGGGCGCAGCGCCGCCAGCAGCACCGGCATGCCCTTGCGGGGTTCGTCGTAGCGGCCCACGAAACCGACCGTGCCGCCGGGGCGCGGATACCCGCGCAGCGGCAGGGCCGCCGCGAACTGCGCCACCTCGACGCCGTTGGGGATCTCCACAGCGTCCCCGCCGAGGTATTCCACCAGCACCCGCCGGGCCAGCGGGGAGACTGCGATCCGGCCGATGATCTTCTCCATCGGAGGCTGCAGCAGGCCGTGTGCGGCCGCGAGCACCCAGGACCGGGTCGTGGCGAAGTGAAATGTCGCGACGACAGGACGATCGGCCAGCGCCAGTGCGATCAGGGACAGGCTCGGCGCGGCAGGCTCGTGCAGATGCAGCACGTCGAAGTCGTGGTGGCGCAGCCAGCGCCGGACCCGGGTGACCGCGACCGGTCCGAACGCCAGCGGGGCGACCGAGCCGTTGTAGGGCACCCCCACGGCCTTTCCCGCCGGGGTGACGAACTCCGGCACCGGGTCGCCCGGCGCGGCCGGAGCGAGCACCTCCGCCTGGTGTCCGAGGCTGCGCAGGCCGCTGGCCAGACCCAGCACATGCGCCTGCACCCCGCCCCGTACAGCGATGGAGTACGGGCAGACCATCCCGATCCGCACCGGCCCACTATCCCGCGTCGCGCAGCCGGGCTACCGGCAGGTCATCGATCCACAGCGGCTGCAGCATGTGCCAGTCTTGCGGGTGCGCCGCGATATCGGTGGCGAAGCAGTCCGCCACCGCCTGAGTTGCCTCCGCCGCTGACCGCCCTCGCACAGATACCGGCGGGTGGAAGCGAATGCCCCAGCCGTCGGGGGTGAACCAGCAGCCGATAACCAGCAGCGTGGCACCGGTGGCCGCGGCCAGCCGAGCCGGCCCGAGCGGCATCCGGGCAGCGCCGCCGAAGAACTCCACGGCAGCCCCGGCGCCGGTGAGGTCCCGGTCGGCGAGCAGGCACACCACACCACCCGCATGTAGCCGGCCTAGCAGGCGTCGGGTCGGGCTACCCGCCCCGGTCAGCGGGACGATGTCGAAGCCCAGCGACGCGCGATAGTCGACGAAGCGCTGGTAGAGCGCCTCCGGCCGCAGCCGCTCGACAACGGTACTGAACTCCCCGTGATGCCTGACGAACCACAGCCCGGCCATATCCCAGTTGCCGCTGTGCGGCAGCGCCACCACCACCCCGTGGCCGGTGTCCAGCGCAGCGTCCAGGTGTTCGACCCCCTCCATCGCGTCCAGCCGATCCAGCAGCGCGCCATGGTCGGCTGAGGGCAGCGTGAAGGTCTCCTGCCAGTACCGGGCGTAGGAGCGCAGCCCGGCTCGGACCAGCGCGTCGAGTCCCGCCGGTGTGGCGTCGGGCACCACCCGGGCGAGATTGCGACGCAGCTGGCGGGCGCCGGGACCGTCCCGACGCGCAGCGAGGTCAGCACCGGCCCGAAATGCCATCGCGGTCAGTCCCTCGGGCGCGGCGTGGACCAACCGCCACCCCGCCGCATACCCCAGATCGGCGAGCCGGCTCACCGCGTCTCCCGTTCCCGGGCGCTGCGCCGCACAGCGAGCATCCGCTGGATCACCGTCACCAGTTGCAAACCCGCGAGCAACCACAACGCAATGTCCAGCGCGAAGGGAACGCCGAGCCCGGTCAGCCCCGCCCCCAGCAAAGTGATGATCAACCGCTCGGCACGTTCGACCATCCCGCCGTCCGCGGACAGGCCGGTGGCTTCGGCGCGCGCCTTGATGTAGGAGATCACCTGGGCGCTGACCAGACAGACCAGCGCCACCACGGCCAACGGGCGGTCATCGGCGACGAAGCACCACCAGGTCAGCCCGGCGAACAGCGCACCGTCGGCAATCCGGTCACAGGTGGCGTCCAGCACGGTCCCGAACGGGGTGCCGTACCCGCGGGCCCGGGCGACCGCCCCGTCGAGCAGGTCGAACAGCGCGAACGCCGACACTGCGATAGCGCCCGCCACCAGCTGGTCGCGGGGGAAGAACCACAGCGCTGAGGCGACCATTCCCAGCGTGCCGGTCAGCGTGATGGCGTCCGGCCCGATACCGGCCCGGAACAACCAGCAACCCACCGGGTCCAGGAACCGGGAGACCGACGCGCGGGCGAAGATGTTGAGCATCGCAGTGGCCGCGGCTATCGGGCCGCGCCCACGCGCTGCCGTGGGAGGGCCTGGGTGGCGTTCAGGGCAGTTCTTTCCACGCGTCCACCAGCAGCGTGTGGGTCTCCGACAGCAGCTGCGGCAGCACCTTGGTCCCCGCGATGACCGGCATGAAGTTAACGTCGCCGCCCCATCTGGGCACCACGTGCTGATGCAGGTGCGCGGCGATGCCGGCGCCGCCGATGGCGCCCTGATTGATCCCGATGTTGAAGCCGTGCGGAGCAGCGGCGCGGCGAGCGGCGAGCATGGCCCGCTGGGTGAAGGTGGCGAGTTCGGAGGTCTCCTCGGTGGTCAGATCCGGGTAATCGGCGACGTGCCGGTAGGGCACCACCATCAGGTGACCGGGGTTGTAGGGATAGAGGTTCAGCACCGCATAGACCATGCCGCCACGGGCGATCACCAGACCCTCCGCGTCATCCATCGTGATGATCCGGCAGAACGGGCACTGCCCCGTGCCGGCCTCATGCGCGGACTTGCCCTCGCCCTTGATGTAGGCCATCCGGTGCGGTGTCCACAGCCGCTGCATCCCGTCCGGCGCTCCGACCCCGTCCTGGGCCGTGAACTCGGTGGCCTTCACGAGAGCTCCTTGGCGGTGCAGCGGTCTGGTCCGGTTGCCGATGTTATCGAGGGATGAGGGCATTCCCTGTGATTACCCCCACAACCATAATCGAGCAGCCTCGCCGGTTTGGATGGTCCCTTGTCGAGGGCATACATTTGAGCGTGGGGCGGGACCGACTGCTGCCAGCGCGGCACGAGAGTCCGGGAGGCCTTATGTGGTTCATACCCGACGTCAGACTGGTGGCCGCCGCCTCGGCCGAGCTCTCGCTACCCACCCTGGCGCAGGCGAGGATCCGGTCCGATCAGCTGAACACCAGCGAACGTGATCTCATCGCCGACCTGTTCGCGGTGCTGGAGAGCTTGGTCCTGCGCAACGAACTCCCCGCCGAGGCCCAGGGCATGTACGACCAGGCAGTACTCACGCTGGCTCAGCGCTACGACTGACCGAGTCAGACCATCGGCAGCAACCCACCCAGCATCGTCATCGCCGGTTGGGTCGCCTCCTGGACAAGGGGCACGACGGCCTGTGTCGCGGGTACGACAGCCTGAATGCCGGACGGGGCAGGTTGCTCATCGCGCGGAGCTGCCGGCTCCAGCACCCCGTCCACCGGAGCGACCCGACCAACCCCCGACGCGGCGGGATCAAGCACCGGGCTCACCGGCGCGATCGGGCCGGCGGGAGCGCGGTCGGCCGGTGGTGCGGAGGAACGCCACGGTGGCTGCTGTGCGGTATCCGCAGGTGGGCTGTCGGCGGGCACGTCCACGGCCACCGGGTTATTCCGGTGCACTCGTGCAGGCCGCGGTGGCAATACTGGGCTTGTTCGAGCGAATGCCTGAGCGCTGACGGCAACCGGCGCGGCAGACACCCGCTCGGCAGACGCCGTCCCTCCGTATCCGCCAGGCGTGCCGGAGACCGCAGCCGGGTTGGCCGGAGTGCGACTGGGTAGGGACACATCCTCTCCGGTCAGTGAGCCGTCGCCGACGTTCACCGCACTGGCCAGCACGGACCCGCAGGCCAACACGGTCCCCGCGGCGAGGCCGAAAGCTCGGCCGATAAGGATCGCACGGCCACCGGGCATCCGGCTGGAAGACCAGGCGTGGACCCCGGAAACTGCGGTGGCGGCGGAGGCGCCGACCGCCGTCTGGGCCCCCCCGACCCAGGCGATCAACGCAGTGGCGGAGGGCCCGGAGCCCGACTTCCTACGACGGCGCGCGGTCATCGTGCGTCACAAGTGTTCTCCTCGGAGTAGTCGAACCGCTGCATAGTACAGGTCTCCAAGACCAGAACCAGGCTCGTCACTCGTCCGGAGCAGCGCGCTGACCTTCCCGATGTCCTCGTCCCACTGTTCCCGTCCGATGTCCTCCGCCAGTGTTCGGGCGTTCCGAGGGGCTATGACGCTGCGTCACGGCTGTGGACAGTCCGTCTTCGGGTGGACAGGACCGCCACGCCCTGCACGAAATGGCCTGGTCATGCGCTTATCAGCGCCACGATTGGGTGGTCCCGCATCACCGGCGAATACTACAGGGCCGTTCGGGCACCCCTTTACTTACTTCGATCAATAACCCGGCGTTCTGACCGGGGCTGGATAGGAGGACTCGCACGAGCAGCATGCCCGACAAGGCCGAGCAGCTTACCAATGATGCGAACGAAGCGATCGGTCCCGAGGTCGACATCCCGGGACCCTATCCTTCCGGGCGTGGGGATCCCACCGGCGAGCCCCAGTCCCCTGAGGAGCCGGAGCCAACAAAGGCGACACGAAGCGCAGGGTCGCTTGGGGACCTGACCGAAGAGCGTGGCACGTCAGCAATGCGCGAGGAGACTGGAGGATTGGGCAGTCCCTTGTACGAAGAGGAAAGCGCCGCCAAGGAAGGTTAGTGCGCCTGACCGCGGTACTGGGGTTGTTGCTGCTGCGCGCTGGACTCAAGTACGCCGGTCGGGAGATATTGCCTGCGGAGCGGAGCTCGCACCGCCCACGGACCGAGCCTGGCGCTAGGCGGTCGCCATCAGACCCGGCACCGCCTGCGCAGCGATTACGCGTCGTGAACTGGACACCACAGACGTTTCCCCCAACCATACGCGCCGGTTTCGCTGACAGATGATCATCTGTGGACGTGGCTAGGAGAGGTGGGCTGCGATCAACAGGTGTGGGCAGCTATGGACGGATCGGCGGACCTGGGATGGGGCCGATCGGCTGGTTGGCGGCGCTCGTTGCGGCCAGAACTGGGGGTCCCGCTGAGTTGTTGTCGGTTTGGAACGGCCGCGACGTGTCACCGGTCACATGTTGCGGATCCGCAGGTAGCGGCGGATATCTGGGATCGTGATCAGTCCGAGAATAATCACGCCAACGACGATGATCGCTGCCAGGGTTGTTGCGACGTAGCCAACGATTTCCATATGTCCTCATCTATTTTCAAGGGCTCAGCACCCCGGCAGCGCCGAGGCGACCACCCGGCGGGCGGTAGTTGAGGTGGGGTGAGGCCGGTAGGTGAGCTTGCACCGCGGGGTCCAACACTGAAATGTGGCGACGTCGTCAATGCCCAGCTCAAAGCCTCTCACTCAATGGCGCGGCCCTGCGTCGGCAGCCGCCGCCCACCGCGGGATCGGGCCTTGCACACAGGGAGAACACTCCGGCCGATGGTGTACACGACTCGGCTGGCCTCGGTCGATCCGCAAAGAAGCCCACCACGGCAACAGCCCTCCCCCGGTCATGATTCGCGTTGTCGTCCATAAGGAAACCCCGGTGCTTAACGTGGTCCGCGCTGGCCGCCGACCACTAAACCGCCGGGGTCTAGGGCAACAACGTCGTCAGTGTAGCCCTCACGCGTGCAAACTGCACGTCGAGCCTGGTCAGGGCCACTGATCCGCAAGGCATTCGCCGAACTCGGCGCGCAGCGAGTGTTCGCCGAGACGATGGCGGTCAACACCACCTCCCGCTGTATGGCTGTGCGATGGAGAAGGCCGGACTGACATGCGGACCCTTCATCTCCAGGGACGACCCCATCGAGGGCACCGAGTACGGGTCCGCATCATCTCGCGCAGCTGCGCGGTCAGTAGCTGAACGTCGTCGCTCCGTCGCCGATCCACCGCCACATCGGCACGGTGCCGCCGATCTCGGCAGACTTGATCAGCTGCGTCTCGTCGAGTCCCTTGGCGTTGAAGCAGAGTGGGCAGACCAGGAACGTGCCGCCAGCCGCCTGGTAGCGCTCGATGAGTTCGGGCAGCGGCGGGCAGCCCGCGCATGCCGTACCGGTCGCGACCCCGCGCAGCGCCAGCCGGACCGCCTCCTTGGTCAGGAACATCTGGGTGGGCCGGGCCTCCTCGGCCGCGCCGACCGCTACCAGAAACGCCACGGTGACCCGCTCGGGGTCCTCCAGTCCTGTCGTCAGGCTGACGACTGCCTTTCCGGACATATCTTCCTCCTTGGGTGTTTGTTGTGCTGCGCCTGGAGTGGGTGAGCCGCGCGGAGTGGCCCAGTACAGTTTTGTAGCTGCGTCGGCAGAGCGTCACGAGGATGGTGGAGCCGTGAAGCGCTACGGCCAGTACTGCCCGGTCGCCCGGGCAGCCGAGATCCTCGCCGAACGCTGGACGTTGCTCGTGGTCCGCGAGCTGCTTTGGGGCGAGGACCGGTTCAACGCGATCGCTCGCGGGGTCCCGCGCATGTCCCCGTCGTTGCTGGCGTCCCGCCTGCGCGAGCTACAGCGAGCCGGCCTGGTGCAGCGCGACCTTGTCGACGGCAAGCCGCGCTACCGGCTTACGCAGGCCGGTGAAGAGCTCGGACCGCTGGTCGACCTCATGGGTGCGTGGGGTGTCCGGTGGATGCAGAAGCTGCGGACCGACGAGTTCGACCCGGTGATGCTGATGCTGCACATCAAGCGGGAGGCCCAGCCCGTCCGAATGCCCGAACGGCCGGCGACTGTGGAGATCCACTTCGCCGATGCGGAACCCCATCTGAGCCGCTGGTGGCTCGTCTTGTCGCGCGTTGACGGAATCGACGTGTGCGACGTCGACCCGGGACACCCGATCGACGTATGGCTCGACACGGAAGTATCCACGCTGACGCGGGTGTGGATGGGCGACATGACGTGGGTGGCGGCTCTGCGCGGAGAGTCGCTGCGCCTCACCGGCGACACCGCCGCGTGCCGCGCGCTGCCGCGATGGCTGGACGCTAGCCCGTTCGCCGCCGTCGAGCGTGCGCCGGTGTCGCTGCCCCGATGAAGCCCCGGGGGCTTGCCGAATAGATGTGCGGCCCTCTTCCGGTTGTGCAGTGCGATCTACCTGGTCGTACCCCCGCTGATGGTGCTCGACGAGCTGACCGACCACATCGCCGACATCCTCCGCTCCGGCAGCCCCGCCGAACGCAAAGCGCTCATCGAAGCCCTCGTCGCCGAGGTCAAGATCACTGGACCCAACACTATCATCCCGATCTTCCGCTGAACCGCCCCTCCGAGGGCGATGCAATGGCTGCCAGCTTGGGTTATGGGCTGGGTGCAAGCTGTATATGGGCGGATGACTCCCGGTCATCCCGCGGATTCGGACAGCGACGAGGGAGGCGACAGCCAACGATTCGTTGGCACGCGATCCTTCTTCGCTCTGGGTTGCGTATGCGCCAGCGGAGCGGACGACCTGGTGTTTATTCGACCTCAGTACAGGGTTTCCGCAGCTAGCAGGCTGTGCCGTGATCAACACAACCGGGCAAATTGAACGCGCCGAAGATTAAGGTGGTCCGCGTTCTAAACTGCTACGTAACCCAAGACAAGGTCCATGAGCCATCTTGCTTCTCAAAGTTATCTCAGGCATCTCCTGGGCAGCTCTCAGCCGCTGACTTAACACTAGCTTTATGCGCATCGTAGTCGTCGATGATGACCAGGGAGTTCGGGAGTCCCTGCGTCGGTCGTTGGAGTTCAATGGCTACACGGTGGAGCTCGCCGAGGACGGCCAGCAGGCTATGGACGCGGTGACCAGGCAGCGACCTGACGCAATGGTGCTCGACATGACGATGCCCAGGGTCGACGGTCTGGAGGTATGCAGGCGGCTGCGCAGCGCTGGAGACGACTTGCCCGTGCTGGTACTCACCGCCCGCGATGCGGTGGCTGATCGGGTGGCGGGCCTGGATGCCGGCGCGGACGACTACCTGCCCAAGCCATTCCTCCTTGAGGAGTTGCTCGCTCGGTTGCGCGCGCTGCTGCGCCGCTCGACCTTCGATAGACCCGGGGACCCGGGCGCTGCGCTCACCTTCGCGGACAGCAAGCCGTCGGCGCATGAGGCTGGTTCATACAGCCCGCCAACCAAAGCGCCCGTGGGAGGTCTGGAGAAGCTAACTTCGAGTCGTCCCGTGAAGGGTCAGCGCCGCCTCAAGACCCGATTAACCAGAATCGTTGGCGTGGCATCCGTTGTGATCGCGACTATCGGCCTGATTCCACCATTCGCGGGGACCTTCTGGAAGCATGATGTACCCGATTCTAAGATTAGTCATCGCAATACCGCGCGCTGCATCAAAATTAGGAATATCTCCGATGTGAATGGTATTCCTCAAGCGGTAGCCTACATGCACTTCCGAGCAGAGACGCGCGCGAGAGGTCAAGAATACACGCACTGGCTTGTTCTGACGCTAATTCTAATCGGCGGAAATATGCGTACTGAAGAAAGACGGATTGAAGAGATTCCAGGTGCAGTAATATTTCCGCTCGACTCCCTCTCGGCAGATTCGAAACGTCATACTTTAGTGGTGTATGTGGATTCCTGTTCCTGATCAATAATGGGTGCACGCCGTTCCCGGCGGGGTCATCCCTGAAGGGCGCTGGCGCCATAGAGGAGGGAACCGTTAGGAGGCCTTAATGCCGGGCGAGGCGGTGCTTGATAATCCTGACCATGATCTTGGCCTTCGCATGTTGATCAGTCTGGATGCGATCCGGTGAGTATGGTTGAGATGCGCCCCGCGTGCCGTGACAGGGGAGGGAGGCCTCGTCAAACTGTGCCGAACGTCGTGGACCGATGGAACGCTGCCTACTTCAATAACGCCCTGTCAGCGGGTGCATTGGCGGCCTTGGCCGGGCTCGTGACGGCGGAACCGGAAGCCCAGGCGCTCGCGGACCGCGTGTTCCGGCTGATGCGGATGGCGCGGTTCGAGCCTGCCGATCTGTCCCTGCTCACCGCGTGGGCGATCGGCTTCAGCGCACCGAGGACGGTGCCGAGTGCTTGGGAGGATGCGGTTCCGCCGGTCACGATGGCCGGTCGACACTGCAAGCTCGATGATTACATCGCCGGGAACCCCTGGCATCAACCACACGTCGAGCCTGTTCTCGTTGATCTCGGCTGTGGCTTCCCGCCCTTCACCACGGTCGACAGTGCCGCGCGGCTCCCTGACTGGCAGATAATCGGCGTCGACCCCTCGTTCCGCCGCTACCTCGTCTACGACCAGAGCGGCGACTACGCCTGCATCGACGACCACGGGCACGTGCAGTACTACCGGACAGGCACCGTGGACCCCGACCCCGCCGCTACCCGAGCCCGGTTCCAGGGTCTGCTGCATCGGCTGCTGCCGCTGCTGCCGGGCGAGGACAGCGGCGAGTTGCAGGAAGTCGAGCACGGCGGCTCGCGGTTGGTGCGCAACCCCCTCCGTGGATACGAGACGCCTAACGTCTCCTTGCGCCAAGGCGAGATCGGCTCGTTCGGCATCGAGAGCGGCGTGGACGTGATTCGCTGTATGAACGTGTTCATGTACTTTGACCGCTCGTTCCGTGAGCGCGCCCTAGAGTGGGCCACGAGCCTGCTTCGCCCAGGAGGGCTGGTGTTGTGTGGAAGCAACTGGGCGCGATCGGCGAGTTCGCGCTACACCGTCTACCAGGAGTATCTCGGCAGGCTGACGCCACGCGAGTTCGCTTTCAGCATCGAGAACGTGCGCCCCCTTGAGTTGTCGCCCTGGTACGCGCTCCACGACGACGACGTTGAGAATCTCTGCAACGCGGCAGCAGTGGCGGTGGTTCGGGCCGACGAGCGGTTCCGGCGCCGCTTCGATGACCGGCTCGATGCCCTGCTGGCGCAGCGGAACTTCTGCCGCCGTGACCAAGATGGGTACTTGGGCGGCCCGGATGAAGACATGTCAGTAGACGAGCTCACCGAGCAAACCGACGAGGTGGCCACGCACCTTGAGCGCACAGGTCTTGTTGACGAAGCGGTCGGCATACTCCGACACGCCGGCTACGATGCCTGGCGCAACGTCGCTGGCCACGTAGCGATGCAACCATTTGTGCCGCCTCGGTTGCCAGCATCGACGGTGTTGTGAGAACGTGCGCCACCTGCAGCGCATCCCGACGTGAGGACTGAGAACCATTGATCCCCCAAAATCGGCAGCACGGCCCCTACGCAGGTGAACGGGCGTCGCAGGGCTCGGTGAGCCGGGTCACCCCAAATTCCTCGATCAGGTCGGTCTCGCTCGACAGCTTCGAGCCCGGTACGTAAGTACCCGATGTGATCCGTTTCCGCTGCTCATCCGCGATCTGCTGAAAAATTGGACGATCACTGCGAATGTATAGAAAGTCCTGGCCAGTGATGCCCGATCGCACCAGGAACGCAATGCCCAGCAATGTCCAGCGGGCGAAGGCGCGGGGATGGGCTCAGAACGGCCGGAACAGCATCGAGGTGGGCACCACGAGCAGGCAGAACAGACAGGGGCACCACACATTAACGGCGACCAAACACGTGACGAGGCGAGATGTCCGAGCCCACCACGGCACAGATCCTCTGATCGATCGTGTCGTAGGTGACATCCCGGGGTTCTGCTCATCCGGTGTACACACCGGATCAGGCAACGGCGGAAACGCTTGAGAACACCTCGTACTCAGTGCACCCTGCGCCACCACTGCCGGGCTGTAAGCAGGATCCATCCCCGGAGAAACCAGCACCAGCACAACACCGCAACACACAGCAGAACTCGCCTTGCGACCCGCACAGCAACCCCCTACCAGCGATCTACCACCCATACACAGCATTGAGTATTAGGACAGTGAAAGTCTATGGGATCGGCGTGACGGGCGTCCACTACATCCACCACGGGGGCTAGCTCCATCAGAGTCGTTCCGACACGCCGGGGTACTACGCCGCCCGACCTGTCCTTTGGCAGTTCCGGTCCTTTTTGCTGGTGGAAGCGTGTCACTGACTATCACCAGCGCGGGCGGCCACGGCGCAAGTCAGCCGGTGGGCTGGGTGGCGAGGTGGCGTGCCGTCCAGAAGTTCTGCCGTTCTGAAGTCACCAGGCTTGGTCATCGTCCTCGACCGGCTGGGGCGCAGCCTGGTAGGCGTCATCCGCACCATCGAGACCCCGTTCCAGGCACGTCTCTGGCGCCCCACCCTCGTTCGCGGCGGACTGCTCGGCACCGTCACCGAAATAACTCAACCACCGGCGGCCGCAACCAGTACTGCGCCACCTGGAGGCACCACGACCGGATCCGCAAGGCGCTCGGTGGCGCTATCCCGCGCCGGGAGAACCCGGATGACGACGGCAATAACGGCGTGTTGGAACCCATCGGATGAGCCGGATGTTCCTTAAAAGTTCCCTCGCGGCCCTGCGGATCTTGGCCGGTCAGAGTGTTCGTGCTGGTGGGCGATACTGGGATCGAACCAGTGACCTCTTCGGTGTGAACGAAGCGCTCTCCCGCTGAGCTAATCGCCCTCGCTGGCCGCTGCGGGCGGGGTAACCATACCGGATCAGGCCAGCGGCGAACGCACCCAATCCCACTGCAGCCCAACCCACCCCGCGACCAGACCGAAGGCGTTCAGTAGCCACAACGTTGCCAGGACGGTAGCCCCAGTCACGGCGATCACCACCAGACGCACGACGAGCGACTGCCGGCGCATCCAGTCGGTCCAGGCGTCGTAGCGACCGCGAACCCCATGGAGCACACGCTGAGCCCAGTGGAACTCGGTTCCCAGGATCGCCAGGCCAGCGAACACGATCAGCCAACCCGGCCCCGGGTAGGGGATGGCGATGACACCGAGGACGAGCACCACCGTACCGAGCACACCCACCGTGATCCGGTAAGCAAGATCGACACCTGGCCGACGACGTACCCGCTCCCGGAAACGGCTGTACCAGTGCTCGTGCTCAGCCCGGTCGCTCGACTGCCGGGTTGGCTTCTCCTCGACTGTCAGCTTCTCACCTGTCCACTCGCCAAGACTTTCGTTGGTGTTGCAGGGGTGCGTCGACCCGGTTCCAGCGAGACAGCGTAGCCGGTGAAATTCCCGGCTCCTTTCGCGGAGGGCACGGCGTGCAGCCCGGCTACGTCCGGCGCTACGTCGAACGCCGTCAACGCCGTCGGTGGTCGGTCACTGAGCCCCCACAGAACGTAGATCTCGTCTGCCACCCGGTTGTCTGGCAGGCGGGTGGCCACCACCGCGACACCACCCGGACCCGCGAGCACCATGCCTACCGCGCCGCCGCCTTCGGTGACCAGTGGCACCCGGACCGCCGCCGGGTCGGCCGCTCTGTGTACCGCCTCAGATATCGCCGTGACCTGGCTTGCCGCCTGATTGCGCTCGTCGCTGAGCTGCACCACCCGCACGCCGAGCACCCCCACAGCGGCCACCAAGACTAATGCCGCGGCCATGGCCAGCAGTCCGGGACGTGATCGCCATGACTCGGTGATGTGTCGTGCCGGCGGCGTCGGCGGTGGCAATGGTGATGGCGATGGCACGACCGGCGCTGCCTCCCTATCGATCGCGACCGCAAGCACGCGCTGCTCCAGCTCCGCGCTGGGAATCACCTCCGGCACCGAAAGGCCCAGCGTGGCGCAGACCTCCTCGGTCTCCGTGACGGTACGGGTGCATGCCGGGCAATCCGGCATGTGCGTGGCGACCAGGGACTCTTCGGCGGGCTCCAAGGCGTGCAGCGCCCACCCAACAGCCAGTTCCCGGTGCGGGCATTCTGCAACATGGTGCTGATTGTTCACCGGCTCACTTCCCTCACCACGCGAGCCTCAGTGACCAGAACGTCCGGGCCCAACTGATCGGTGAGCAGCACGCGTAGCCGCTGCACCGCGGTGAACATGCGGGACTTCACCGTGCCCAGCGGGACACCGGTCAGGACGGCGATCTCACGCTGAGTGTGCCCCCCGAAATACGCCAGGGCCAGTACCTGCCGCTGCTCGACGGGTAAGCGATGTAACGCTGCGCGCACTTGACCGGCCGCGACTCGGGCCAGCGCCGCCTGGTCGGCGCCGGGTACCGGTGTCGGCGACCAGTCCTCGCCCGCCTCGGGCGCCGCCACCGTGCGACGGCGGATGGTGCTCTCCCTTCGCACCGCGTCCACGGCCTTGTGGTGGATCAATGTGAGCAGCCAAGTGGCGAACCCACCCCGTGATGGGTCGTAGCGGGTCGGATCCCGCCACAGCGTCAGGAACACCTCCTGCACCACATCCTCGGCCAGCCCCTCATCCGCACAGATCCGACGGGCCAGCGAGTAGCAGGGCCGACCGAAACGCTGATAAAGCTGAGACAGTGCCGCCCCGTCGGCATTGCTGAGCCTGCGCACAAGTTCAGCGTCAGAAGGTCCCTCGGCTGCGCTGTGAGCCGGTGGTGGTGGTGGTGAGGGCTCCGCAGCAGCCTGCTCCCGGTCAGGCCGGGGAGCGCTCGATCGAGCCTCATCGGCCACCAGGGAGATCCTCACGTCGTACCTACGCCAGCCACCACCTACCGGTTCAGGTTAGTTGCCTCGCAGTATCCCCGCCGACGCGGTCGGCAGGCACGATGAGCGACGACAGCACCGCTGCGGATGAGAGTCCCTGCCCCGTCCGAGTGGTCTGTCTTAGGCATCCGGGCGTAGCTCAGGCCTCCCCGCGTCACAGCAGCGAGAGTCAGTCGTTTCAGGGCCCGAAGGCACAGAAAGGGGCGACTACGATGCGCAACGACCATGTGACCCTCCGTTCATCGGCGGTATTTGATCTGCTTGCGCCGCGCACTCCCGCGGTCCCTGTTCAGGTGGAGCTCCGTTACGACACCCGCGACCCGTACGCAATCATCGCGGCCTTCCGCACCGGGCGGGCCGGCTGGGTCGAGTGGGTGTTCTCCCGTGATCTGCTCGCAGACGGTTTGCTCGCCCACGCCGGGGACGGCGATGTGCGCATCCGGCCGGGCTCAGGCGACCCCGAGATCGTCGTGGTGGAGCTCAACTCCCCGTCCGGCCACGCCGTCTTCGAGGCCAGCGCCCAGCGGCTCGCCGAGTTTCTGGACGCCAGCTACGACATCGTCCTACCCGGGAACGAGACCCTGTGGATGAACGTCGACGATGCACTCGACCAGATGATCGCCAACGACCTGCCGTGAGCCCGGTTTGATCCTTGCTTCCCGGGTCGGCTACAGTTCTGGGCACACCAGGGCGGGGGAGCCGGGGCAAGTCCCGTCGGGAGCATGCGGACGTAGCGCAGCTGGTAGCGCATCACCTTGCCAAGGTGAGGGTCGCGGGTTCGAATCCCGTCGTCCGCTCTGCGCGGCCCTCCATGCCGGGCCGCTCGGGGTCTTTCCGGAGTGTCGACCTCAGACCGTTGCTGTGGAACCCTCTCCGGTACGAGGCGCGGCGGAGTGGCCGAGTGGCTTAGGCAAGGGCCTGCAAAGCCCTGTACGCGGGTTCGATTCCCGCCTCCGCCTCGGGCGATTAGCTCAGTGGGAGAGCGCTACCTTGACACGGTAGAGGTCACTGGTTCAATCCCAGTATCGCCCACCAGCACAAACAGGCCAAGCTACACAAACCGGGCCCGAAGGTCACGCTGTTGTTTGATCGTGACCGTTCAACTACAATCGGTGCCCGTGCGTGGACACCGGGATGACGACGGCTTGGTCCCCCTGCACCAGCCGTTCGACACAACACTACGCGGATTCCACCGGCGGCAGGTCCTCGAGCATCTTGAATCGCTCGATGGCCGTATCGCGATGGTCGCTGCCGACCGGGATGCGGCGTTGGCGCAAGTCGCCGATCTCAGCAAAGTGCTGAATCATCTCTGTTCAGAAAGCGAGTTGCTCGAGTATCTGCGCCGGGAGGCAGAGAAGGCGAATTCGCAGGTCGAGCGCATGCTGAAGTCACCAATGGCCGAAGCCAGCGCCCGGATCGAGCGCGTCATGCGACTGGCTGCGGAAGAGGCGGCCGAGCTCAAGGCCAGAGCCGAGGGAGAGATCGCCGCGGAAAGGGCCCGCGCCGACCAGGATATCGCCGAGCTGAGGGCCTGCGCCGACCAAGAAATCACGAGGCTGCGAGCGTGTGCCAGCAGCGAGACCGAGTTGCTGTTCGAGCACACGAAACGGCACTGCGAACGACTTGAGGCGGATTCCGCCCGGCGGCTGGAGGTCACCGAGCAGGATGCGGCGCGGGCGATCGCGGAACGTGATTCTGAGGTAAGCACACGGATCCAGGGCAACGAGAGGCGCAGCATCGCGCGCTTGCACCTCATGCTGCAGGCGGTGGGCGAGCAGCTAGCTACCCGGGTCTCCGCGGTCGAGCAGGACGAGGCTGCGCTGCGCGAGCTGCGAGCCCAGGTCGCCACGGAGGTGACCGCGCTGGAGACATTACGTACCGAGGTCACCACAGCGCTGGCCACCACGCACCAACTCTTGACAGACGCGATCGGGCAGGTCGGCCAGATCACGGTCGAGCATCCCGACGTTTCCGTGCAGTTGCCCACCCAGCGCAGTGCCGCGGGCGGGACGGTCTACCTGCTGAATACCAGTGCCGAGGAACGGCGGGCTCCGCGCGCTCCCAGCTGAGTCCCTTGGCCTCCGGCACCGTGACGCCGTTGCGCAACGATCCGTCGTTCTGTGCCACGAACACGCAACGATTCACGTCAAGCCGCAACACCACGCGGCTGATCCGACACGTTCCAGCCGAATAGCCTCACGACCATGACCGTCCTCGACACATCAGGTCTGACCGCGTCCGGGTTCATCGCTGCCGACGAGCAGTGGAGCGCGCACAACTACCACCCATTGCCGGTGGTGATCACCTCCGGTGAGGGCGCCTGGGTCACCGACGTTACCGGCCGCCGTTACCTCGATTTCCTCGCCGGCTACTCGGCGTTGAACTTCGGGCACCGGCATCCCGCCCTGGTGACCGCCGCGGTGCACCAGCTGGAGCGGCTGACGCTGACCTCGCGCGCGTTTCACCACGACCTGCTCGGCGCGTTCTGCCGGGAACTCGCCGAACTGACCGGAACCGAGATGGTGCTCCCGATGAACTCCGGTGCCGAAGCGGTCGAGTCCGCGATCAAGGTGGCCCGGCTGTGGGCCCACCGGGTCAAGGGTGTCCCGGACGGCAGCGCGGAGATCGTGGTGGCGGGCGGCAACTTCCACGGCCGCACCACCACGATCGTGTCGTTTTCCACCGACGAGGTCGCTCGCGCTGGATTCGGCCCGTTCACCCCAGGCTTCGTGGTGGTGCCCTATGGGGATCTCGACGCGCTCCGCGGCGCGATCACGACCCGGACGGCAGCGGTACTCGTTGAACCGGTGCAGGGCGAGGCGGGCGTTCTGGTGCCACCGCCCGGTTACCTGGCCGGAGTCCGCGCGGCCTGCGACGACGCGGGCGCGCTGCTGATCGCCGACGAGATCCAGTCCGGGTTGGCCCGCACCGGCGAACTGCTGGCGCTGGACCATGAAGGGATCCGGGCCGACCTGTACACCCTGGGCAAGGCGCTGGGCGGCGGGATCCTGCCCGTCTCAGCGGTGGTCGGACGGCGCGCGGTGCTGGGCGTGCTGCGGCCCGGGGAGCACGGGTCGACCTTCGGGGGCAATCCGCTGGCCTGCGCGGTCGGCCTCGCGGTGGTCGCGCTGCTGGCCACCGGCGAGTTCCAGGCTCGCTCACGGGAGCTGGGTACCCACCTGCACGCCCGGCTGGCCAAGCTGATCGGGCACGGGGTTGCGCAGGTCACCGGCCGGGGCCTGTGGGCCGGAGTGCACATCGCTGCGGGCGGGCCGACCGGACGGGAGGTAGTGGAGGCGCTGATGGTCCGCGGCGTGTTGTGCAAGGAGACCCACGCCACAACAGTGCGCATCGCACCACCACTAGTGATCACCCAAGACGAGCTCGACCTCGCCCTAGATGCCATCACCGACGTCCTCGCCCACTGACCTCACCTTCCCCGGCGCCATTCGAAGCCGAATTGCGGCCACCAGGGCATCCGCAACCGCCGTTCGGAGCCGACTCGCGGTCAGCCCTCTCACCGCAGGCTCACTGCGGCACTGCCAGCATCGCCACACCGCCAGACCTGGATGCGAGGAGAGTCCGTGCCCGTGCGCCCGCGCCGGATCCCGCGGTGTCTGGGGGTGCTGTCGGTATTGCTGGCGGTGCTCGTGGGCGGGTGCACAGCAGGCCCCTCGGACCGACCTGCGGTGGCGGTGCGGGACGACAACCTGCAACCGCAACGCCCCGCGCAGCAGGTTCCCCCCAGCAGCACGCCGCTGCCACCCACCGGCGAGTACTACCGTGGTTCGCTTCCGTGGCAAGACTGCACCAGCGGGATCGCCGCCGCGTTGGGCATGCCCAGCCCCCGACGGGTGGAGTGCAGCGAGCTTCGGGTCGACGCCACGGTGGCGAGGCCGGCGTTCGGGAATTCTCTCAAGCTGGACCTCACCCGGGTTGGCGATGGCCCGGCCCCACTCGTGATCCTCGGTGAGGCGTCCGAGGAGCCCGGTACAGTCCGGGCCGCCCGGCTGGCCCAGCAACTGCCGCCCGCCCTCCTGGACCGTTTCACCCTGATCGGGCTGGCTCGCCGCGGCACCGGGCCGAGCGAACCACTGGACTGCATACCGAGGACCACCCGGAGCCAAATCGTCGGCATCGACCCCGACGTCAGCGAGCCCGCACAGCTGGATTCACTGCTCGACACGACCCGCGCCGCCATCCAGACGTGCGTGCAGGTGCTCGGCGAGGTGCTCACGGCGATCAACTCCACGGGCACTGCCGACGACCTTGAGCAGCTTCGGGTCACCCTGAACGCGCCGGTACTCAACGTGATCGCGCACGGCGAAGCGTCCCGGGCGGTCGCTGAATTCCTGCGCCGTTATCCCACCTCAGTCGGGCGGGTGGTGCTCGACGGTGCCGTTGATCCCACACTCGACGGCGTGACCGCCGCCGAGGCCACCCTGGCAGCCGCGGACGCCGGGTACACCGCGTTCGCCACTGACTGCGTGGACCGAGGCTGCCCGCTGGGACCCGACCCTCGCACCGCCCTGCTGGACCTGGCCCAGGCGCTGCGTCAGGCCCCGCTACAAGTCGAGTGGCAGCAGATCACTGCGGGCACCGCCTACCATGCGGTGCTCGAGACGATCGGTGACCCGCAACGCTGGACGCAGCTGTCCAACGCACTGGCGGCCGCCCGCGACGGCGACGGGACACAGCTAGCCACGCTCGTGGAGCCGGTGCTGACCGGGAGCCGCGGGCTGCCGGCGCGCTTCGACCCGGCCCTGGCAACCCACTGCAACGACACCCCGGCCCGGGTGCCACCCGAGCGCGTCCAGCAACTGGTGGCGCAGTGGCGGCAGCGTTCCGCGCTGTTCGGACCCCTGTTCGCGCAACGTCTGGTGCTGTGCAGCGCGTGGCCGGTGCCCTCGCCACCACCGATCGGGCCGGGTGACCGGGCGCTGCCGCCGGTGCTCGTCGTGGCCACCGCCGGGGACCCGGTGACCCCGGCGGAAGGGGCCAGGCGCACCGCGGAGTCGCTGCCGTCGGGCACACTGGTGATCTGGCAGGGACAGGCGCATGGCGCGCTGCCTGCTAGCCCCTGCATGGTCGACCTGGTCACCCGCTTCCTGATGGATGCCTCGATACCCAGGCAGGGCACCCTTTGCCCGCCGTAGCCGGCTAGTTTTCGCTGCTAGGCCGCTTGGCGCGGCTGGGCTGCACCCGCAGCGGCTCGCCGGGCATCTTCGGGTACTCCGGCGGGTAGGGCAGATCGCCCAGGTCGTGGTCTCGCTCGTCGCGCACCGCCCACTCCAACACCGTCTCGAGGCCGAAGGACTCGCCGTCCATCCCGGCGTGCGGGTCTCCCCGCTCGGCGAGCAGCGCGGGCACCGTGAGCAGGTCGAAATCGTCGGGGTGCAGGTCCGGCAGGTCGTCCCAGGATGCCGGCATCGACACCGTGGCGC
This sequence comes from Pseudonocardiaceae bacterium, assembly GCA_050699975.1. Lineage (GTDB taxonomy): Bacteria > Actinomycetota > Actinomycetes > Mycobacteriales > Pseudonocardiaceae. The sequence goes on from JBOHGH010000001.1 coordinate 108,470, forward strand.
GCGGGGTACCGCGCACCGACCACGCCGAGGCGATCGTGCGGTCCCGGGCGGCCTGATTGAAGTCCAGGAACACTCGCTGGCCGCGCTCCTCCTTCCACCAGGACACGGTGGCCCGTTGCGGGGTCCGCCGAGCCACCTCCCGAGCCAGCGCGATCACCGCTCGGCGGACCTGCACGAACGTCCACTGCGGGCGGATCCGGACCGCGACGTGAATCCCGCGACCCCCCGAGGTCTTGGGGTAACCGACCAGCCCCGCCTCAGCCAGCACCTCGCGCAGTACACCGGCCACCGCGACGGCGTCGGCGAAGCCGGTCCCCGGCTGCGGGTCGAGGTCCACCCGCAGCTCGTCGGGATGATCCACCTGGGGACGCCGTACCGGCCACGGATGGAAGTCGAAGGTGCCCAGGTTCGCCGCCCAGGCCAGCACCGCCGGCTCGGTGGGACACACCTCGCGGGCAGTGCGTCCGGACGGGAAGGTGATCTCCACCGAGTCCACCCAGTCCGGCGCCCCCCGCGGTACCCGCTTGGCGTAGAAGGGTTCCCCGGTCACCCCGTCCACGAAGCGCTTCAGCGTGACCGGGCGCTGCGCGAGCACGCCGAGCAGTGGCCCGGACACCGCGAGGTAGTACTCCACGACCTGCCGTTTGGTGATACCGCGCTGCGGGAAATACACCTTGTCCGGGTTGGACACTCGCACGGTGCGTTCGGCCTCAGGGCCGGGCACCGTGAGCTCCAGCGCATTACCACCGCCCACGATCGGCAAGCTACCGCACGCCTGCCCGACGAATGGGGGCTACGGTGGCGCCGTGGTGCGCAGCGAACCGCAGCCCGACCGGCCGGGTCAACAGCCGGACGCCGCGGAGCGACGCCGGCTGCACGACGAGCTGATCGGGCTGGACCGCGACGATCCCGAGGTGCAGGCATTCGCCGAGCACCTCGACCGCACCCACCGGCAGCGTCCCGGGTTCACCGTCGAGGGTGAGCTGGCCGGCGTCACCGACTTCGCCGAGTCGGCCAACCGCGCCCAGGGCCCGCGGTGGGTAGCAGCCGTCCTGGTGGTGGCGCTGATCCTGCTCGGCTCAGCCATATGGCTGTGGGAGGAAGCGTCGGTCATCGTCGGCGGACTGCTGGACTGATATCCCCCGGGTAGCGTGTTGGCTATGGATCCGGTCAAGGGGGTGGCCCCCAAGGTCGTCAAGTCCGACGCGCAGTGGCGCGAGCAGCTCACCCCGCAGGAGTACGCCGTGCTGCGCAAAGCAGGCACCGAACGGCCGGGGACTGGCGAGTACGAGCACACTAAGACCCAGGGGGTTTACGAGTGCCGGGCGTGCGGAGCGGAGCTGTTCCGCAGCGATCACAAGTTCGAATCGCACTGCGGGTGGCCGTCGTTCTTCACCCCGCTGGCTGGTGACGCGGTGTTGCTTCGTGAGGACCGCAGCATGTTCGCCAAGCGGGTCGAGGTGCTCTGCGCCACCTGCCACAGCCATCTGGGCCACGTCTTCGAGGGCGAGGGCTACGGCACTCCCACCGATCAGCGCTACTGCATCAACTCGATCTCGCTGCGGCTGGTCCCCGACGAGGCCCAGCCCACCGGCTAAGGCAGCCCTGCCACCAGCTCGGCGATCGGCACCCGGGGACCGGTGAAGAACGGCACTTCCTCGCGGACGTGCCGCCGGGCCCGGCTGGCCCGCAGCGCGCGCATCAGGTCGACGATGCGGTGCAGTTCGTCGGCCTCGAACGCGAGGATCCACTCATAGTCGCTCAGCGCGAACGAGGCGACCGTGTTGGCCCGCACGTCGGGATAGTCACGGGCCTGCATGCCGTGCTCGGCGAGCAGCTCACGGCGCTCGGTGTCGGGCAGCAAATACCACTCGTAGGAGCGCACGAATGGGTAGACGCAGACGTAGCGCCCGGGCTGCTCACCGGCCAGGAACGCAGGCACATGGCTCTTGTTGAACTCCGCGGGGCGGTGCAGCGCCACGGTCGACCACACCGGCATGCTGGCCCGGCCCAGCGTGGTGGCGCGGCGCAGGTCGGCGTAGCCGGTCTGCAGCGCCTCGATCTCCTCGGCGTGCCACCAGATCATCCAGTCCGCGTCGGCCCGCAGGCCGGCGAGGTCGTAAACCCCGCGCACCGCCACACCCTTGCCCTCCAGCGCCTCAAGGTAGTGCTGCGCCTCGCGCGCGGGCTCCGCGCGGTCGGCGGGTAACCGCCCAGGCTCGACCCGGAAGACCGACCACATGGTGTAGCGGATGGTGGAGTTCAGCGCGGCGTAGTCCAGGCGGCTCATGACCCCATCGTCTCACCGCGAGCCGCGCCGATGCCCGATGCCCGATGCCGCCCAGGGGTGTTCAGATACGCAGCGATCCGGCGGGCCGCGGCGTCGGCGGTACCGATGCACGCCGGAACGCCCACTCCGTGCAGGGTGGCACCTGCCACCGCCAGTCCTGGCGCACCATCAACTTCACGCTCCAGGGCAGCGACAGCGTCGAGATGCCCGGGCGCGTACTGGGGCAACCCGCCGCCCCAGCGCGCCACCACGGTGTCCACCGGCGCAGCAGTGATCCCGGTGAGGGCAGCGAGATCCGCGCGTACGGCGTCGACCAACTCTGCGTCGTCACGCTGGAGCACCCGGGCCTCGCCGTGGCGACCCAGCGAGCCCCGGATCAGCAGCACCTCGTGCGACGAGGCGTGCGCCCACTTGCGCCCGGAGAAGGTGAACGCCTTGACCGACAGTGACTCTCTCTGGGACTCGTCGGAGGCCACCAGCACGCCGGATGCCTCCGGGAGGGCCTGGGCAGCGGCCAGCGGCAACGCGAGCCCGACCACCGCCGAGGACGCGACCTCGATCCGGCCGGCGGCCGCCGAGGCACCCGGCAGCGGATCGGCCAGCAGCCGCCGCAGGGCGGGGGCTGGGACGGCGAGCAGCACGGCGTCGGCGTCGAGGTGATCGGGCCGGCTCCCCCCAGGAAGGTGACCGCCCAGTTGCAGCCGCCAGCCGCCGGGGGTGCGGGCCAGCCCGCGCACCGGCGACCCGAGCCGCGGCTGTACTGCCGCGGCGGCCACCAGTGCGTCCACCAGCCCACCGAGCCCGCCCAGCAGGGTGCCGAAAACCGGATCCGTGCGTGGGAGCCGTACACGCCGTGCATGAGAGCCGGACACGCCGTGTGTGGGGGGAAGGGTGGCATTTGCTGCGGCGAGTAGGGAGGCGACGCCTCGGTCCAGGGCGGTGGCCACCGCGGGCAGCGTGGCGCGCAGGCCCAGCGCGTCGGCACGACCTGCGTACACCCCGCCCAGCAGGGGGTCGACCAGCCGGTCGACCAGCTCGTCACCGGCCCGCTCCCGCAGCAGGAGACCGACCGCGGCGTCCTGCCCGGGCTCCCAGCACAGCGGCACGTCGGGTTCCGCAGCCACCCGGGCCATCCCCTGCTCGGACAGTAGGCCGGCGACGTCGGCAGCGGCGCCTGGCAGGCCCAGCAGGGTGCGGGTGGGCAGGGCCACGGTGCGACCACCCGCCCGCACCGTGGGGGCCGCCGGGGTGGGGTGAACCAGCTGCCCGCCGAGCCCCAGTTCCTCGATCAGCCCGAGCGCCTCCGGCCGGCGCATCAGGAACGCCTCCGCGCCCACGTCCAACGCCACGCCGCCGAGTTCCACCGTGCGCAGCACCCCTCCGAGCCGCCGCGAGCCCTCGACGAGCACGATCTCGGCGGCCGGACCGAGCAGCGTGCGCAACCGGTACGCCGCGGTCAGCCCGGAGATGCCCCCGCCGACCACGGCGACCCGCGAACGTTGCGCGCTGCTCACAGCGAGTGCGCAAGCTCCACGATGCGGGTCAGCATGTCCGGGTCGGTTCCCGGCAGGACACCGTGGCCAAGATTCAGCACGTGTGCGTCGGCCGCCCGCCCCTCAGCGATCACCCGGCGCGCCTCTCGCTCGACGGCCGGCCAGCCGGCCAGCAACACCGCCGGGTCGAGGTTGCCCTGGAGCACGATCGGGCCGTGCGCTCGGGCCGCCCGCACTCGCTGGGTGGCAACGTCGAGGGGAATCCGCCAATCCACCCCGACGACGTCCGCACCGGCTTGGGCCATCGCGCCGAGCAGCTCTCCGGTGCCCACCCCGAAGTGGATCCGCGGCAGGCCGGTGCCGGCCAGGCCCGCGAGCACCCGCGCCGAGTGCGGGAACACGAACTGCCGGTACTCCCGCTCGGACAGCGCCCCCGCCCAGGAGTCGAACAGCTGCACCGCGTCCACCCCGGCGCCGGCCTGCACCCGAAGGAAGGTGAGGGTGAGCTCAGCGAGCCGGTCCAGCAACGCGTGCCAGACATCGGGCTCAGCATGCATCAGCGCCTTGGTGCGCTCGTGGTGGCGGCTCGGCCCACCCTCGACGAGGTAGGAGGCCAGCGTGAACGGAGCACCGGCGAAACCGATCAGCGGGATCTGCCCCAACTCGGCCACGAGCAACCGCACCGCGGCCGCAACCGGCTCGACTGCCTCGGGTTCCAGCACGGGTAATGCTGCGACATCCGAGGCGCTGCGCACCGGGCTGTCCACCACCGGACCGGTGCCGGCCACGATGTCCAGTCCGACACCAGCGGCGTGCAGCGGTACCACGATGTCGCTGAACAGGATCGCGGCGTCCACCCCATGGCGCCGTACCGGCTGCAAGGTGATCTCGCAGGCCAGCTCAGGAGTCATACAGGCCTGCAGCATCGGCAGGCCGGCCCGCACCTCGCGGTACTCCGGCAACGACCGCCCGGCCTGTCTCATGAACCACACCGGCAGGTGGTCCGGACGCTCGCCCCGGGCGGCGGCCAGCAATGGCACGTCGGGGAGCAGCCGGCGGGCGGTGGCCGGTCCGGTGGTCCTGGTCATCTCAGCAACCATCGTCGCACGGTTTCGACCATGGTTCGGATTCGGGGTTTGGACCCGGGGGTCGGCTCCAGCTTTGTACCCCGGCCCGGCGTGGCGCTCTGATTACCCGGCCCGCTCGTGCGACGGTGGGCTTGGGAAAAGTCCCCACGTCCCGGCGGAGGTCTGCGTGTCACGGCGCGATGCCGAAGATCGGCAAGTCAGTATCGAGGTGGCCTGGTGCCCAGCATGCCGGGCCGACTGCACGGTGGAGGTCATCGCGCTGGCCGGCGATCCCGGGCCGGTCGCCATCTGCGTGGGTTGCGGCCTCGCAGTAGAGACCTGGTGGTTGCCCGAGCTGCTCCCGACTTCCCACGAGGTGGACGGGGCCGGTCGCGATGCCCGGGCATCGTGAACCGCCCCCCGGTGACTCCACGCCCAGAGCAGCGGCGTTTCGGCGCGACTGTCGGCAACGGTCCTCCTACAGTTCCCGGTGTGCCTGATCTGGCGGACGCCCCGGAGATCTTCCGCAGTGCGGTGGTCTCGCTGAACGCAGTGCGGCCGCGCCCCGAGATGCGGTTCGAGCCGATCCCGGCCCCGCAGCGGCTGGCGCCATGGACCTACGCGTGGGGCCTTGAGCTTCCCGGCTCCGGCCACGCGTCGGCGACCGGCCGGCTTGTGCTCCTGCACGACCCGGACGGCCAAGAGGCCTGGGAGAGCACCCTGCGGCTGGTCGGCTTCGTCCGCACCGAGCTGGACGCCGAGTTCGCTGGGGACCCGTTGCTCCCAGCCGTGGGCTGGTCCTGGCTCGTCGACGCGCTGTGCGGTTCCGGCGCCGAGCACACTGCCCTCGGTGGCACGGTCACCCAGACCTCGTCGGCCCGGTTCGGCACTATCACCGGACCCGAGCGGGCGGATGCGATCGAGCTACGGGCATCGTGGACCCCGCAAGGCGACAACCTCGCGGCGCATAGCAAGGCGTTCTGTGAACTGATGGCGGCAGCCGCCGGGCTCCCACCGGTCGGTGTTGTGGCCTTCAGCAAGCGCCTCGACTGATCGAGACTTCGGTCGCCAGGACCCGCACCGACCTGTCGTTATTCACGTTTAAGAGTGTGAGTCGTCCCGCGCGGCGCTAACGTTACCTGCCTGGACAGTATCGCCCGATCGGGCGACCGTCGATGGCGGCTTTACGAGCAGATCGGAAAGAACGTTCGCTCGTGGCTCCCCGTTAGGCCGCTCGGACGGCTACTCTCCCCCGTACGACACCATCCCCGGTCGAGTGGCGGCGCGGTTACTCGGACGGGGTCCCGGTGTGCGGTCGGGGGCACGACCGACTCCAGGGAGGTAGCGACGTGGCTGCTGTCGGATATGGCGCGACCGTCAGGTCGGCGCCATCCGGCGCCTTGCCGGCGTCATTGGTCCCGCATCCGCGGGAAGAACTGTTCACCGTGCTGGTGGTCGACGACCATCCGTTACTGCGCGAGGCGATTGCCTCACGTTTAGTGACAATGGGCGCGGTCACGGTGTATGAGGCCGCATCGGTGGCCGAGGCGAGGACACGCGCCCTTGCCTCGGGCCCATGCGACCTCGCGATCCTCGATCTGACCCTGCCCGACGGTAGCGGGCTGGATCTGATCGGCGAGCTGCGTGGCCAAGGCTGGCCGCGCGTTGTGGTGCTCGCTTCGTCGGACGACCCGCATGCCGTCCGGACGGCTTTCCAGACCGGTGCGCAGGCCTACCTACTCAAGTCGGCGTCCCCTTCGGTGGTCACCGACGGGGTCCGCCGAGTGCTCGACGGCGGGGTATACGCAGACCCGACAGTGGCTCCGATGCTGGCGTCCGGCACTCGGGTACCCGGCACCGACAACACCCCGCGCGAGCTGTCTGCCCGCGAGGTCGAGGTGCTCCAACTGGTCGCCGACGGCCAGTCCAACAAGGAGATCGGTGAAGCCCTGAACCTGTCCGCGCTCACCGTGAAGAGTCACCTGTCCCGGATCGGGCGCAAGCTCGGCACCGGTGACCGGGCGCAGATGGTCGCTCTGGCGATGCGTGCGGGGGTCATCCGCTGACCGAGACCACCCCGGTTCCGTTGCTGGCACCGGCCGCCGGGGTGCCGCCGGTCGTCGCCTCACCGGTGGCCCTGGACACCGCGGCGGCCGTCCTCGATGACGGCACCGGCCCGGTGGCCGTGGACACCGAGCGCGCTTCCGGTTATCGCTACTGGCAGCGCGCCTATCTGATCCAGCTCCGGCGAGAGGGAGCGGGCACGGTACTCATCGACCCGATCGGTCTCGATGATCTGTCCGGACTCGCCGACGTGCTCAACCCGCTGGAGTGGGTACTACACGCCGCTTCCCAGGACCTCCCGTGCCTGGCCGAGCTGGGGCTGCGGCCCGACGCGGTGTTCGACACCGAGCTGGCCGCCCGGCTGGCCGGACTCGAGCGGGTTGGCCTGGCGGCTCTGGTCGAAGAGCTACTCGGCTACCAGCTGCAGAAGGGCCACGGCGCCGCCGACTGGTCCCGCCGGCCGTTACCCGCGGAGTGGCTGACCTACGCCGCACTCGATGTCGAACTGCTGCTACCGCTGCGGGCTGCAACAGCCGCAGAACTGGACGCCCAGGGCAAGTCGGGCTGGGCCGCCGAGGAGTTCGAGGCGGTGCGCACCGCCGGTCCGCCCGCGCCGCGCCCCGACCCTTGGCGCCGGACCTCGGGATTGCACCGCGTCCACCGGCCGCGCGACCTAGCCACGGTGCGCGAGCTGTGGCTGGCCCGCGAACAGCTGGCTCGGCAGCGCGACATCGCCCCGGGCCGGGTGCTGCCCGATTCCGCGATCATCGACGCGGCGCTGGCCGACCCGCCGGACGAGGCCGCGCTGCTGTCCCGCCCCGTGTTCGGCGGTCGTTCACAGCGTCGGCAGGTCAAGACCTGGCTGGCGGCATTACAGACCGCGAGGGCGTTGCCGGCCAGCGAGTTACCAACGGAACGAACCCCGGGCAGCAGCCCTCCCCCGGTGAACCGCTGGACGGACCGGGATCCGGCCGCAGCGGTCCGGCTCGTCGCGGCGCGGGCGGTGCTGACTGAGATCGCCGAGCATCACCAGCTGCCGGTGCAGAACCTGCTGCAGCCCGACTTGGTCCGCCGGCTGTGCTGGGAACCCCCTGAGCCGTTGGATGCCGATACGGTGGATCAGGAACTAGTCGCCGGTGGGGCCCGACGGTGGCAGCGCGAACTGACCGCGCACCCCCTCTCCACAGCACTCAAAACAGCCTGCGGGTAGCCACTACCCGGCGGGCAGGTGCACCGTTACCGTGAGGCCTCCGCCGGGGACTGGTTCGGCATGCACTGTGCCACCGTGCGCGGCGACCACGGCGTGGACGATCGACAGGCCCAAGCCTGCCCCGTCGTGTGCGGTTCGAGCCACCCCGCCACGGTGGAAGGGCTCGAACAGCGCAGTCACCTGCCCGGGCGCCACCACCTCCCCCGAGCTGCTGACCTGCAGCGTCGCCTGCTGCCCCGCGCCATCTGTGCAGACCTCCACCCAGCCACCACAGACGTTATGCCGCACCGCGTTCTCCACCAGGTTGCCCACTACCCGCTCTAGCAGCGGGGGGTCGCCGACGGTCAACGCCGGCGCCATCCGGGAGGTCACCTGCAAGCCCCGGCTGCGGGCCTCGGGCGCGACGATCCGCAGCGCGGCCGTGGCCAGGGCGGCGAGGTCGGCCGGCTCCCGCGCCCGAAGGGTGCTGCCTTCGGTCCGGGCCAGCACTAACAACCCGTCCACCAGCTGTTCGGCGCGCAGTGTCGCATCCCGGATCACCGTAGCCATCCGGCGCAGTTCGGTCTCGTCTGCGGCGGGATCAGCGAGCGTGACCTCCACCTCGGTGCGCAGGACTGCCAACGGGGTGCGCAGTTCGTGGCTGGCGTTGGCGACGAATCTGCGTTGCGCCTCGAAGGCGGCCTGCAACCGGTCGAGCATCGCGTCGAAGGTGTCGGCGAGCTCGGCCACCTCGTCGCGCGGCCCGGGTAGCCGCAGCCGCTCGTCCAGCGATTCGGCGGACAGCCGCCGCGCGGTGGCGGTCACCTCGTGCAGCGGCCGTAGTACCTGGCCGGTGATCACCCAGGCCAGCAGCACGGTGGCCGTCACCGCAAGCAGAAAGGCCACCGATCCGGCCTGCAGCACACGCTGCCTCGCCGCCTCCTGCAGCGCCGCCCCGAGCCGGTCGGCGGCCACTGGCACACCGTCGACCTTGACAGTGCTGCCCGGCGGCAGGTCCGGTACCGCTGCCACCACCCCGCCGACCAGCAGCCAGCCCAGCCACAGCAGCAGCGCGCTCACCGCCGCCGACAGCCCGGTGGCGAGCAAGGTGAGCCGGGCGCGCAGCCCCGGCCCGCGGCGGGGCCTCACCAGGCGCTCAACCGGGCGCAGAATCGGCGCTGGGCACTCGGTAGCCGGATCCGACCACAGTCTCGATGATGCCCGGTTCGCCGAGCTTCTTTCGCAATGTCATCACGGTCACCCGCACCGTGGTCGTGAACGGGTCGGCGTGCTCATCCCATACCCGCTCCAGCAACTCCTCACTGCTGACCACCCCGCCCCCAGCCGAGAGCAGCACCTCGAGCACCCCGAACTCCTTGCGAGTGAGGTCGATCGCAGCGCCGGACCGGCTGACGGTGCGCCGGGACGGGTCGAGTATCACGTCGGCGGCGCTGAGCACCGGGGGCACCGCGGGGGTGGCCCGGCGACCCAGCGCGCGCAGCCGGGCCACCAGCTCGGCGAATGCGAACGGTTTGGCCAGGTAGTCGTCGGCACCCAGGGACAGCCCAGCCACCCGGTCGGAGACGGTGCCGCTGGCCGTGAGCATCAGCACGCGAGTCACCGCACCGGATCCGGTGATCTCGGCGCACAGCTGGTCACCCGACATCCCGGGCAGGTCGCGGTCGAGCACCACCACGTCGTACCGGGTCACCGCAGCCTTCTCATGGCCGCTGTCGCCGTCGTAGGCGACGTCCACCGCCATGCCCTCACGACGCAAGCCACGTGCGACCGCATCGGCCAGCGGCTGCTCGTCCTCGACGATCAGAATGCGCACCCCCCAACGGTGCCACACCCCCCGGACACCGCGGCACCGGCTCACCGCAGCACCCGGTGCGATCAGGTTCCCGGGGCCTCCACCGCAGCGGGCTCGCCCATCGACCCGATCAATCCGGCGGCCCACCCAGTGACCGCTCTGGCGACATCCTGTGCGGTCAGGCCAAGATCCGCGAGCACCTCGTCGCGGGAACCGTGGTCAAGGAACCGCTGCGGGATGGCGAGATCGCGAAGCGGCACGTCGAGCTCGGCATCCCGCAGCGCGGCAGCTAACGACCAGCCGAAGCCGCCATGCCGCCCACCGTCCTCCAGGCTGACGACCAGCCGGTGCCGCGCGGCCATCCGCACCAGCACCTCGGGCACCGGCAGCACCCAGCGAGGGTCGACGACGGTGACCCCGATGCCCTGGTCGGCGAGCCGTTGCGCGGCCGCCACCGCGAGTGCGGCGAAGGCGCCGACACCCACCAGCAGCACGTCGTTTCCCTCGGCCGGGCCGGGGCGGGCCAGCACGTCCACCCCGTCGACACGGTGCAGCGCAGGCACTGACTCGATCACTGCACCCTTGGGGAAACGCACCGCGGTCGGCCCGTCGTCGACTGCGACGGCCTCGGCCAGCTCCTCCCGCAGGGTGCCGGCGTCCCGGGGCGCGGCCACTCGGATCCCTGGCACGATCCCCAGTACCGACAGGTCCCACATGCCGTTGTGGCTGGCACCGTCATCGCCGGTGATACCCGCCCGGTCCAGGGTGATGGTGACGGGGGCGCCCAGCAGCGCCACGTCCATCAGCAGCTGATCGAACGCGCGGTTGAGGAATGTGGAATACAGCGCTACCACCGGGTGCAGCCCACCCAGGGCCAGACCCGCCGCGGACGTCACCGCATGCTGCTCGGCGATGCCGACGTCGAAGCAACGGCCCGGGAAACGCTCGGCGAACACGGCCAGGCCGGTCGGGCCGGGCATCGCCGCGGTGATCGCGACCAGATCGTCGCGCACCCCGGCCAGCTTGATCAGCTCCTCGGTGAACACGCTGGTCCAGGAGATGCCGGCGGGCGCGATGGGCGTACCGGTCTCGGGATCCATGACCTTCACCTGGTGCATGAGCTCGGCGGCGTCGTTCTCGGCGGGCAGGTAACCGTTGCCCTTGCGAGTCACCGCGTGCACGATCACCGGGCCACCGAAGTCCTTGGCTCGGCGCAAGGCCGCCTCCATGGCGGCCAGATCGTGCCCGTCGACCGGACCCAGGTACTTCAGCCCGAGATCTTCGAAGAGCACCTGCGGGGCCAGCGCATCCTTGAGCCCGCGCTTGGCGGCGTGCAGACCGGCGTAGATCGCCCGGCCCACCACCGGGGTGCGCTGCAGGGCGTGCTTACCGCTGCGCAGCACCCGCTCGTAGCCTGGCTGCAGCCGCAGCGTGGACAGGTGATCGGCCAGTCCCCCGATGGTCGGTGAGTAGGAGCGGCCGTTGTCGTTGACCACGATGACCACTGGCCGGTCGGGGCCGGCGGCGATGTTGTTCAGCGCCTCCCAGCACATCCCGCCGGTCAGCGCGCCGTCACCGACCACCACGACGACGTGCCGGTGCGACCCGGTATGCACAAACGCCTTGGCCAGCCCGTCGGCATAGGACAGGGCGGCCGAGGCGTGACTGGACTCCAGCCAGTCGTGCTCGCTCTCCGCGCGGCAGGGATAGCCGGACAGACCACCCCGCTTGCGCAACCGGTCGAAACCCTCGGCGCGCCCGGTGACGATCTTGTGCACATAGGCTTGGTGGCCGGTGTCGAAGAGCACTGGGTCGCGTGGGGAGTCGAACACCCGATGCACCGCGAGGGTGAGCTCCACTGCGCCGAGGTTCGGGCCCAGGTGCCCTCCGGTGCGCGACACCTTGTCGACCAGGAATGTGCGGATCTCGGAGGCCAACTGGGTCAGCGCCGCCGCATCGAGGTGCTTGACGTCCTGCGGGCTGCGCACCGACTGCAACAGGGTCACCGGATCCCCCTCGCTCATCAGCGGTGGCCATCGCCCGTGATGGCGACCGGGCGCCCAGTCTACGGAGCGGGCGTCAGCGGGCCAGTACAGCTACACATTCGACGTGGTGGGTCATCGGGAACGCGTCCAGCGCGTGCACCGCCAGCAGCCGGTAGCCGCTCGCGGCAAAGCGGGCGATGTCGCGAGCCAGCGCCGCCGGGTCGCAGGCCACCTGCACGATGCGGGCGGGTCCCCGGTCGGCCACCGCTGCGGCCACCTCCCGGCCGGCCCCGCGCCGAGGCGGGTCGAGCACCACCACGTCCGGGCGTCCGGGTAGCCGAGCCAGCGTCCGCTCCACCCGGCCGGTGACGAAGCTCACCTGCTGAAGGTCGGCCAGCGCCGCCGCGCCGTCGGCCGCTGCGCGCCGAGAAGCCTCCACGACAGTCACCGAACCGGTCGGCCCGACCTGGCCGGCAAGCACCGAGGCGAACAGTCCCACCCCGCCGTAGAGATCCCACGCCATGCCCCCGAGCGGCGCGGCTGCCCCATCCCCGACCAGCGCAGCCAATGCATCGGCCGCGGCGGGGTGTACCTGCCAGAAGCCGTGCGCGGACAGCTCCCAGCGTCGACCGGCGGCGCGCCGCGTGACCCGACCGGTGCCGCGGTGCTGTTTCGGCGGCCGGCCCGGTCGCAGCTGCGCTACCTGCAGCTGCCCGGAGTCGTCGGCGACCACCTCCAGTTCGCCGCCCGGGCGCCAGCGGCGGGACAACACCGGTTCCAGCGAGCCGGGCACGGCCAGCGGGCAGGCCGGCACCGGCAGCACCGTATGACTGCGGTGCACCCGGAAACCCGCCCGCCCCGTCTCATCCACCGCAAGCCGGGTCCGGGTCCGCCAACCCAACGCGCCACCGGGCAACTCCTGCACGGTCACCGCGACATCCAATCCGGCGATCCTGCGGAGCTGCTCGGCCACCACCTGCGCTTTGAGCTGGCGCTGCACCCGTGGGTCGGCATGTTGGAAATCGCAGCCGCCACAGCCGCCGGGCCCCGATGCCGGACACGGCGGCGACACCCGGCCGGCCACCGGTTCGAGCACCACCACCGCGTCGGCCCGGCAGTAGGACCCGCCGCGGTCCTCGGTGACCACCGCGCGGACCCGCTCCCCCGGTAGCGCGTGCCGGACGAACACCACCCGGCCCTCGTGGCGGGCCACACAGAAACCACCATGGCCCACCGGTCCCACGGTGAGCTCCAATTCCGAGCCCGGGGTCACGGCCGGTCGACCCGCGGCTCGGGCCGGACCCCGGAACCGTCGACCGGGGCGCCGTCGGTACGGACCCCGTCGGCTGGCGTGGGGCTTCCTGCGGTGCCGGAGGGACCGGTGTTCAAGCCCCAGCGCACCGCTCCTGGTGCCAGCTGCTCACGCTGGGCGACCCGGGCAGAGGAGCGCAGCTGCCAGGGCACGCTGGTCACCATCACCCCGGGCTCGAACAGCAGCCGGCCCTTGATCCGTAGCGCGCTCTGGTTGTGCAGGATCTGCTCCCACCAGTGGCCCACGACATATTCCGGGATGAACACCGTGACCACGCTACGGGGGTTGTCCGAGCGTACCCGCTTGACGTAGTCGATCACCGGCTTGGTGATCTCCCGGTAGGGCGACTCGATCACCTTGAGCGGAACCGGTAGCTCCCGCGCCCCCCACTCCGCCACCAGGCCTCGGGTGCTCGCGTCGTCGACGTTGACGGTGACCGCCTCGAGTACATCGGGCCGGGTCGCGCGGGCGTAGGCCAGCGCCCGCATGGTCGGCAGGTGCACGGTGGACACCAGCACGATCGCGTGGTTGCGGGAGGGCAGCACGGAGTCGGCCTCCTGCGGCACCAACTCGGCGACCACCCGGTCGTAGTGCCGCCGGATCGCCCGCATCAAAACGAAGATCACCGCCATGGCAGCGATCGCAATCCAGGCACCCTCGGTGAACTTGGTGATCAGCACCACCACCAGCACCGAGCCGGTCATCAGGAAGCCGAAAGTGTTGATCGCTTGAGAGCGCCGCATCCGGCGGCGCGCAGCAGGGTCGGTCTCGCGTGCCAGCAGCCGGTTCCAGTGCCGGACCATCCCGCTCTGGCTCAGCGTGAAGGAGACGAAGACTCCCACGATGTAGAGCTGGATCAGCCGGGTGACCTCCGCGTCAAAGGCGAACACCAGGACGATGGCGGCGCCGGCCAGAAAGACAATGCCGTTGGAGAAGGCCAACCGGTCGCCTCGGGTGTGCAGCTGGCGGGGCAGGTAGCGGTCCTGCGCCAGGATCGAACCGAGTACCGGGAACCCGTTGAACGCGGTATTCGCGGCGAGCACGAGGATCAGTCCGGTCACCGCGAGCAGGAAGTAATACGCCGGCGAGAAGCCGGAGAACACCGCGTCAGCGAGCTGCGCTACCAGGGTGTCCTGCTGGTAACCCTGCGGCGCTCCGATCAGCTGCTCCTCGGGGTGCTCGGCGATCTTGGCGCCGGTGATACTGGCGAGCATGATCAGGCCCATGAACATACTGATCGCAAGCACGCCCATCATCAACAGAGTGGTGGCCGCGTTACGGGACTTGGGCTTGCGGAACGCGGGCACCCCGTTGGCGATCGCTTCCACCCCGGTCAGCGCGGCCGAGCCGGACGAGAAAGCCCGGAGCAGCAAAAAGATCAACGCGAGCCCGGCGAGGTGCTCGCCTTCCTCGACCAGGCCGAAACCGGCGCTCTCGGCGCGCAGGCTCTCCCCGAACACGAAGGTCCGCACCATCCCGACCACGATCATGCCGAGCACACCGACCACGAAGGCATAGGTGGGGATGGCGAACAGAGTGCCGGATTCGCGCACTCCGCGCAGGTTCATCGCGGTGAGCAGTACGATCGCGCCCACCGCGAAGGCGACCTTGTGGGTGGCCACCAGGGGCACAGCAGCACCGATGTTGGCTGCGGCCGCCGAGATCGACACCGCGACCGTGAGGACATAGTCGACCAGCAAGGCACTGCCGACCACCAGACCCCAGTTACGGCCGTGGTTGACGGTTGCGACCTCGTAGTCGCCGCCACCGGAGGGGTAGGCGTGCACGTTCTGCCGGTACGAGGCGATCACGGCGATCATCACGAGGACGACCGCCAGCCCTAGCCACGGGGTGTAGGCGTAGGCGGACAGCCCAGCTACCGAGACCACGAGCAGGATCTCTTCCGGGGCGTAGGCCACCGACGACATCGGGTCCGAGGCGAAGACCGGCAGCGCGATGCGCTTGGGCAACAGCGTGTGACCCAACCGTTCGCTGCGGAACGGCCTGCCCACAAGGACCCGTTTGACCGCCGTGGCGAACCTTGACACGCAGAAAGCCTACGGCCGCGCGGCGTCCGTCCAGCGGAGCGGCGCCATCGGCGATACCGTTTCCCCGGGCAACCGTCGACCCGGGAGTGGCCGCGTGCACGTCGTGATCATGGGTTGTGGCCGGGTGGGTGCCGGTCTGGCCCTGGCGCTGGAACGTCTCGGCCACGATGTGGCGGTGATCGACCAGAACCTGCAGGCCTTCCGCAGGCTCGGGGCCGATTTCCACGGCCAGCAGGTCCGCGGCACCGGCTTCGACCGCCAGGTGCTCGTCGAGGCCGGGATCGAGCGAGCGGGGGCCTTCGCCGCAGTGTCCTCCGGCGACAACTCCAACATCATCTCCGCCCGGGTGGCCCGGGAGACGTTCGGGGTGGCGCACGTCGTCGCCCGGATCTATGACCCCAAGCGGGCCGCGGTCTACGAGCGTCTGGGCATCCCCACCGTGGCCACCGTGCCCTGGACCACCGACCGCTTCATGCGGATGCTGCTCCCTGACGGTACGGCGGCCGCATGGCGCGACCCTTCGGGCACGGTGGCAGTGCTGCAGCTGCCGCTGCACGAGGGCTGGGCCGGGCGCAGCGTAGGTGACCTGGAGGAACACACCGGCGCGCGGATCGCCTTCATCGTCCGGTTCGGCACCGCAGTCCTGCCACACCACCAGACCGTGCTGCAGGCCGACGACCAGGTGTACGCCGCCGCCGTGTCCGGAACCGTCACCGAGGTCACCACCGCGGCAGCCACCACCCCCCCGAGCGGCTGACGAACGAGTGAGCCGCAACGACTAATCTGGGAGCCGTCATGCGCGTGACCATCGCCGGAGCGGGCGCGGTCGGCCGGTCCATCGCGGCCGAACTGCTCGAGTTCGGCCACCAGGTGATGCTCATCGAACGAGATCTCGGCCAGCTCGACCCACTCGAGGTCCAGGCGGCCGAATGGGTTCTCGCCGACGCCTGCGAGCTGGCCTCGCTGGAGGAGGCCGGGCTGGAGCACTCCGACGTCGTCATCGCGGCGACCGGCGATGACAAGGTCAACCTGGTGGTCTCGCTGCTGGCCAAAACCGAGTTCGCCGTGCGCCGGGTGGTGGCCCGGGTGAATGACCCGCGCAACGAGTGGCTGTTCACCGAGGCGTGGGGGGTGGACGTCGCGGTGTCAACCCCGCGGATGCTGGCCGCGGTGGTCGAGGAAGCGGTCAGCGTAGGTGACCTGGTGCGGCTGATGACGCTGCGACAGGGGCAGGCGAACCTGGTCGAGGTCACGCTGCCGGCAGACACTCCACTGGCCGGACACCCGGTACGGCACCTTCATCTTCCCGTCGATGCCGCGCTGGTCACCATCTTGCGCGGTGGCCGGGTGATCGTCCCGCAAAGCGACGATCCATTCGAGGGAGGCGACGAGCTGCTCTTCGTTGCCGCCGCGGACGTAGAGCCCGAGGTGCGCGCGGCGCTAGGTCGCCGCCCGTCCTAACGGGCTGGTCGGTGTCGAACGGACGGCCCGGCGAATCGCCCAGATGGTGACCAATGCGGCAACGGCGGTCAGCGGCAGGCCCATCGCCAGCCGGGCCACGCCCAGCCAGCTGGTCTCCTGCTCCTCGTACAGCCAGCGCTGCACCCCGAAGCGGGCGAGGAAGAACACCGCCCAGACCAGCGTCGCCACGTGGAAGCCGAACCGAACCCGACGGTCGGTGCGCCAGCCGAACCCCGAGCCGTTGAGCACCGACCACAGCACGCCGACCAGCGGACGGCGCACCACCACCGATCCCAGGAATACCAGCCCGGCCACCAAGCTGTACCAGATGCCGTACAGGTAGAAGCCTCGTGCCTCGCCGGTGCGGTAGGCGATGAAAGCGCAGACGCCCACCCCGAGGATCCCGGACACGGCCGGCTGGAGGGGTTCCCGCCGGACCAGTCGCCACGCCCCCACCCCGATCGCTGCACCCAGCGATGCCCAGATCGCCGGTTGGAGCCCGATCAGCGGATTCACCGCGACGAAGACCACCACCGGTATGACGGATGACACCAGTCCCCCGACACCGCCCAGCTGTTCCAGCAGGGTGGGGGCACGCGCGGGCTCCGGAGTAGTCGGGGTGGCCGGGGTGGCCGGGTGCTCCGGCGGCGGAACGTCCTGACTCATGAACTCCGCTGCAGCTCGTAGTAGGGGTTGTAGAGGACCTTGCGGCCTTCCCGGACGGCGATCCGGCCAGACGCCCGCACGGTGCGACCGGGTTCGATGCCGGGGATTCGGCGCCGTCCCAGCCACACCAAGGTGATGCCTTCGGAGCCGTCGAACAGCTCGGCCTCCAGGGTAGCCACGGCGGCCCGGGGACAGTGTTCCACGCTGCGCAGCCGGCCCAGGACGGTGACGGCCTCACCGCAATTGCATTCGCTGGCGCGCCGCGCGCCGGACTGCTCGACACGCCGGGACAGGTCATCGGCGTCCAGTTCGGAAGCATCGCTGGTCAGTCGGCGGACCATGCGCCGCCAGTAGCCGGGAGTCGCACCGCTCATGTCGATCTCCGACCGCGATGGCGGGTACTCCGACGGACCCGCTCCAACACCAGGGTAGTGCGACGGCGCCACAATCTCTTGTTCGGCGCAGCCGATATCGCCCAGGTGAGTCAGCTCTGCTCAGCGGTGGCCCGCTTGAGCTGCTCGGCCAACGGCTCGGGCAGCTGCAGCGGTAACGGGCTGCGCACCGGCAGCGGCTCCGGACCCCGCACCACCACCGCCTCCCGGACGACGTCGCGTAGTAGCGCGGTCCGAGCGTCGGCATGCTCGGCGGACCCGGCGGCGACACCGCGCAGCATCCACCGCGGGCCGTCTACGGCCAGGAAGCGCAGCACCCCTTGCGCGGTGACCGCCTCGATCTCCTCGCCCCACTCGCCAGCGGCCCGGCCCACCCGCGCACCGTCGGCCCGCAGCCGGGTCACCAGCTCCCGGCAGACCTCACGCCACAGGCCGCCGCTGCGCGGGGCGGCGAAGGCGGTGATCGTGACCTGCCCGACCCCGGTCATCATGTGCACCGCCCGGACCGGGCCGGAGCTGTCGACCTCCACCTGCAGTTGGGCACCCTGAGGTACCGGCAGACGCAGCGAGCCGAGATCCAGCCTGATCCGCCCGTCGTCGGGCGCCTCGGCGACGTCGTAGGGCCCGAGTGGGGGCTGCTCCTCGACGGGGGCATCGGGCACTTCGGCGCCATCGGGCACTGCGGCCGGTTCGCCGCGATGCCCCGGCTGCGCCTTGGAACGACGTCCGAACAATGCTCAGCACTCTCCCTGATGCGTGATTCCGGTCGAGCCGTAGCCGCCGGTACCACGAGGCGAGACCGGTAACGCGGTCACCTCGCGAAACGCGGCATGCTCCACTCGTTGCACGACCAGTTGCGCGATGCGAGCCATCCGGTGCAGCACCACAGGCTCGCGCAGATCGTGGTTGACCAGGCAGACCCGCAGCTCCCCACGATAGCCCGCATCGATCGTGCCAGGGGCATTGACCACCCCCAGCCCCGCCTGGGCCGCCAGCCCAGACCGGGGGTGAACGAACGCCGCATACCCGGTGGGCAGCGCGATCGCGATGCCGGTCCCCACCACGGCCCGCTCCCCTGGCGGCAGCACCAGGTCCTGGGTGGTCACCAGATCGGCTCCGGCGTCGCCGGCATGAGAATATCGAGGCACCGGCACCTCCGGGTCCAGCCGGATCAGAAGCACCTCGAGTCCGAACGTCTCAGCCGAGCACACGCCTGGCGAGACTACCCTCAGTCCCGTGCCCGATCGTCGCGCCCCAGACGGGCCTCCGCTCGAATCCGCTGCGGAGCCGATCTTCGATGAGCGACTCACGGTGCCGTGGTGGTGGTGGCCGCTGGGGTTGGGGGTGGCCGCGCTGCTGGCGGCCGAGGTGCACATGGGGTACCCAGGAGTGCGGGCCTGGCTGCCGTACCTGCTCACCGTGCCGCTGGCCGGTGCGGTGCTGGTCCGGATGGGCCGCCGGCGGGTCCGGCTTGCCGGCGGCGAGCTGCGGGTGGGTCCGGCGCACGTCCCGACCCGCTATCTGGGGCAGGTCCAGGTGATCCACCCGAGCGCAAAGCGACGCGCGCTGGGCCCCGACCTGGACCCAGCGGCGTTCATGCTGCACAGCGCATGGATCGGGCCTGTGCTACGCGTCGAACTCACCGATCCGCAGGACCCCACGCCCTATTGGATCTTCAGCGTCCGGCGGGCCGAAGAACTCGCCGCGCTGCTGCGGGCCAATACCGATGAGACCCCGCACCACAGCCCCGATGAGCACCCCGGTCGCTCCCCCGATCGCTTCCCCGATCGCTGAACGACCCGCCAAGCCCGTCAGGCCGCACAGTCCCTGCAGACCATCCGCCCATTGCGTCGATCAGCCAGCCTGCTGCGGTGATGCACGAGGAAGCAGCTCGAGCAGGTGAACTCATCGGCCTGCTTGGGCAGCACCCGGACGGTCAACTCCTCGCCGGACAGGTCGGCGCCAGGCAACTCGAAGTTCTCTGCGGACTCCGACTCGTCGACGTCGACCGCACCGGACTGCGCCTCGTTGCGTCTTGCCTTCAGCTCTTCCAGCGAGTCCTCGGCAAGCTCATCGGTCTCGCTCCGCCGTGGAGCGTCGTAGTCGGTCGCCATGATCTTCCCACCCCTGAGTCGTACGGGTCGTGCCGCAGCACAACGCACAAGAACCGTGATTTGTGCCCGAGACGTTGGTCACACTCCGCGCTGCGGACGGCCCTGACGACGCCGTACTGAGGGTTTGGGTGGCGCCAGAGCGGCGAGAGAGTAGCTCACCGACCGGCGCTACGCGCAGAATTTCCCCGGCGTGTCCCGTCGGTAGCGTGCATGCCATGACCGCCGAGCCGGGGTCTCCCGACGAGCACGCCATCAGAAGCGATCACAGCACGGACGACACCGTACGAGCGGCAGCCGATCCGGCGGCCGTCGGACCGTGGCTGGCCGAGGCGCTGGGCGAGCCTGGCTGGTTGAACTGCCAGGTGAGGCGGATCGGGGCTGGCCGGTCCAACCTGACTTTCCGGGTCGACAGCGTGGCCGGATCCGTCGTGCTGCGCAGACCGCCGCTGCACGCGGTCGCCGTCAGCGCGCACGACATGGGGCGCGAGCAACGTGTGCTGCGAGCCCTGGACCACACCTCCGTGCCGGTTCCCGCGGTGCTGACCGCGGCCGGCGCATCCGGGCCGCTGGGCGTGCCGTGCTACGTCATGGAACTCATCGAAGGTGTGATTGCCGTCCACGAGTTGCCGGCTGGATTCGCCGAAGGTCCCGAGCAACGCCACGACCTCGCGCACGGGCTGGTGGACGTGCTCGCGACGCTGCACTCGGTGGACCCCGCGGGTGTGGGCCTGGCCGGCTTCGGCCGGCCGGCGGGTTTCCTGGAGCGGCAACTGCGCACCTGGGGGCGCCAGCTGGAGACCTGGCGAGACGGTCGGGACTGGCCGGTGCTCACCGCGTTGGCCGGATCGTTGCGCGCGCAGCTGCCCCACTCCGGACCGCCGGCGATCGTGCACGGTGACTACCGGATCGACAACGTGGTCCTCGACAGCACCGAGCCGGGTCGGGTGCGCGCGGTGCTCGACTGGGAGATGGCCACGCTGGGCGATCCCTTGGCCGACCTCGGACTGATGATGGTGACCTGGCAGCATGCCGAGGAGGACGACGAGCGCTGGACGGCCGCCAGGGTGCTGCCGACTCCGACCTGCATCTCCGGGTTCCCCACTCGCACCGAGATCGCCACCCACTACGCGCAGCGGTCCGGGCGGTCGATCCGGGAGCTCCCGTGGTATGTCGCTTTCGGCTGCTTCAAGATGGCCGTCGTCCTGGTGGGCGTCCTGTCCCGGGCCCGGACCGGTGCGGTGCCCTCCGACACCGCCACCGGGTTGGAGCGAGGGGTGAATCCGCTGGCGCTACTCGGTGACTATGTGTTACGCACCGGCAGGTACTGAGCGCAGATGAGGTCCGAGTGGGGGAAGCCCACACCGGACATGCCGTATCCGGCTGCGCTGAACCCGACCCGCACCTACCCTCATGGTTGTGGGCATGAGGGGGGCCAGATGCCAGCCTGATGCCAGGAAGGGGAGGCAGCGCCATGGCTGCGGTGGTCTCGTCTCCAGCTCGGCCGCCGACACGGTACCGCGCCCGCAGGCCGATGCGCGCAGTGCTGCTGGCGCTGGTTCTGAGCACCGCGGCCGGGCTGGTCTGGGCCGGTGTGCTGCTGCCAGAGGCAACCGCCGGTAGCTGCCAGGATGCCGCCGAGGCCGCCACCACTGCTGTGGTCACCCCCGGCCAGCGACTTCCCGTCGACGGCTTGGACGGGGTTTCGCCTACACCGCCCCAGCAGGTGCGGGTGCAGGTCCTCAACGCCGGCGGCACCCGCGGTGAGGCAGCCATCGTTGGGGGTGGCCTGTCCGAGCTGGGATTTGCGCCCACCGACACGGCGGCCAACGATCCCCTGCACCCGGCCTTCGACCTGCTCTGCCACGGGGAGATCCGCTTCGGGGTCGCCGGGCAGGCCGCGGCCCGGACGTTGAGCTTGGCGGTACCGTGCGCCGAACTCGTCCGCGACGCCAGGCCGGACACGATGGTCGATCTGGCGCTGGGCACCAAGTTCATCACACTGCGGCCCAATGCCGCCGCCCACCAGGCCTTGCAGATCCTGGCCCAGCCCGGGCAGCCGGCGCCGGTCGAGTCCTCCCAGGGCGGCCTGGCCACCCAGTCCGGGCCCCAATCGATGGCGCAGTTCAGGACAGAGTCGATGAGCCCCTCGGCGGCTCCGACCCTGCTGAGCCAGGCTCGCCAGGTGACGTGCTGACGCGGTGAGACAGCCCGGTCAGACCGCATCGCCACCGCACTGCATCACCAGCTCCGCGAGCGCATCAGCGATCCCCGGTGTCGCTGCCATGACCAGATCCGATCCGTGCGGCGGGGGCAATCGGACCACCGCGCCGGCCTCGGCCGCAATCAGCGCACCGGCTGCCCAGTCCCAGCGGTGCAGCCCGTGCTCGGCGAAACCGTCCAACCATCCCGACGCCACCGAGCACAGGTCCAGCGCAGCTGACCCGGCGCGGCGCAGGTCGCGGATCCTCGGCAGCATGCCGGCCACCATGGCCGCCTGCCGGGCCCGGCGCTGCGACCGGTAGGAGAATCCGGTGCCGATCAATGACAACTCCAGTTGAGTGGCTCCGCTGACCCGCAACGCGACTCCGTTGCAGTCCGCCCCGCAGCCGCGGGCAGCGCTCCACAGCCGGCCATCAGCGGGCTGCCCCACCGCAGCCGCCAGGGATTGCCCGTCGCGTTGAACCGCCACCGACACCGCGTACCAGGGCAGCCCGTAGAGGTAGTTCACCGTGCCGTCGATGGGGTCGACAACCCAGCACAAATTTCCCGCCGGCGTGCCAGTGCCCCCTTCCTCCTCCCCCAGTACCGGCTCACCGGGGCGCCACTGCGCGAGCAGCCGCCGGGCCAGCCGCTCTGCCGCAGTGTCGGCGGCGGTGACCACGTCGGTAGCGCTGGACTTGGTCTGCACCTGCCCGGGACCAGCGGCCCGCATCTGGGCGACGAGGTCGCCGACCTGCCGGACCACCGCCACCGCCGTGGCCCGCAACTGCTCTACATCGTCCCTGGGTTCGCTGTCCCCACGCTCCCTGCCCACGCCAGCCATCCGACCACACCTCACCTCATGGATCGGGGCTAGGGTCGAGTCCGGTCGGCGTCCTTCAATTGAGCGATCAGGACAGCCGGCGATCAGGAGAGGACACGGATGGCCAGGACTCCGGGTTTCGGGGTGGACGTCGGCGGATCCGGTATCAAGGGCTGCACCGTGGACCTGCGCACCGGGTCACTCGACGAGGAGCGAGTGCGCGTGCCCACCCCGCAACCCGCCACCCCGGAAGCGGTGGCGAAAGTGGTCGCCACCATCACCGGCGAGTTCGGCTGGCACGGCCCGATGGGAGTCACCCTGCCCTGCGTCCTCAAGAACGGCATCGCACTCACCGCGGCCAACGTGGACCAGTCATGGAAGGGCACCGACGCAGCCAGCCTGTTCTCCGATTACTGCCGGGTGCCGGTGGCCGTGCTCAACGACGCCGACGCGGCCGGGCTTGCCGAGATGCGGTTCGGCGCGGGCCGCGACCATGACGGCGTGGTCCTGCTGCTCACGTTCGGGACCGGCATCGGCAGCGCCCTGTTCGTCGATGGGGAACTGGTGCCCAACACCGAACTGGGCCACCTCGAAGTTGACGGTACCGACGCCGAGGACCGCGCCGCCGCCTCGGCCAGGGACGACGAAGCGCTGTCCTGGCCGGATTGGGCCGCCCGGGTGTCTCGCTACCTGCAGGTGCTGGAAGATCTGATCTGGCCCGATCTGATCATCGCGGGCGGCGGGGTCAGCAAGAAGGCCGACAAGTGGTTATCGCTGGTGGAGTGCCGGACTCCGGTGTTGGCGGCGGCATTGCGAAACGAGGCCGGCATCGTCGGTGCCGCAGCGGCCGCCGCGGAGGGGCGCGTACGGTGAGTACTGGTGAGTACTACGGCGCCGGGTCGGTACTCGACTGAACCACCCTGCTGGATCCACCCGACTGAATCCACGACGCTGGGACTCCCAGTGGCGACCAGCGTCGTTAGAATGCAGAGTCGTTACAATGGAACACGGCATCGTCCCGAGCACGCTGGATCGCACCGCCGGAGTCCGGTAGACCTCAATGATTCCGGCCCTCGCTCCAGTGGCGAGCTCGCCGACGGGAGCCCGATTCTCCACCAGCGCCCGAACACCGACCGTCTCGAAAGGCCGTCCGTGGCAGCCGCAGAACCCGCGTCCCGTCGCGCTAGCGTCTCGAACTCCGCAGCGTCGGACTCCGCAGCCTCGAAGTCTGGGGCTGCCAAAACGCCTTCCTCCCGCAACGGCGCAGCTAGCGACGCCGACCTGGCCGCCGTTGGCTCCGGCTCCACTACCAGGGAGCCGACCGCCGCGCCGAACCGCGCGAAAGGCACCCGCAGCGGCGCTGCCCGGGCCCGCCCGAAAGCCCACAACAGCACCGCCAAGGCCGTCACGAAACCCGCCGACGTGGCTGAAACCGTCGTCGATGCCGAAGCCGAGCAGCCCACCGACCTCGAGAGTGGCCCCGCTGCCGAGGACCTCGCCGAAGTCGAGGTCGAAGTAGAGGTCGAGGTCGAAGTCGAGGAGATCGCCCCCGACCCCGAGGAGCCCGAGACTCCCAGTGGTCCGGGCGCGGAAGACTTCGTCTGGGACGAAGAGGAGTCCGAGGCCCTGCGGCAGGCCCGCAAGGACGCTGAGCTCACCGCCTCGGCCGACTCGGTGCGCGCGTATCTCAAGCAGATCGGCAAAGTCGCCCTGCTCAATGCCGAGGAGGAGGTGGAACTCGCCAAGCGCATCGAGGCCGGGCTCTACGCCGCCGAGCGGGTACGCCGGTCCGAGGACGTCACCGAAAAACTCTCCCCGCAGCTGCGCCGGGATCTGCGCTGGATCGTCCGCGACGGCGAGCGCGCCAAGAATCACCTGCTGGAGGCCAACCTTCGCCTCGTCGTCTCGCTGGCCAAGCGCTACACCGGCCGCGGCATGGCTTTCCTGGACCTGATCCAGGAGGGCAATCTGGGCCTGATCCGCGCGGTGGAGAAGTTCGACTACACCAAGGGATACAAGTTCTCCACCTACGCCACCTGGTGGATCCGCCAGGCGATCACCCGCGCGATGGCCGACCAGGCTCGCACCATCCGGATCCCGGTGCACATGGTCGAGGTGATCAACAAACTAGGTCGCATCCAACGCGAGCTGCTCCAGGACCTGGGCCGCGAGCCCACCCCGGAAGAGCTTGCCAAGGAGATGGACATCTCCCCGGAGAAGGTGCTGGAGATCCAGCAGTACGCCCGGGAGCCCATCTCGCTGGACCAGACCATCGGCGACGAGGGCGACTCCCAGCTCGGCGACTTCATCGAGGACTCCGAGGCCGTGGTCGCGGTGGACGCCGTCTCGTTCACGCTGTTGCAGGACCAGCTGCAGTCCGTGCTCGCAACGCTGTCCGAGCGCGAGGCCGGTGTGGTGCGGCTGCGATTCGGGCTCACCGACGGTCAGCCACGCACGCTCGATGAGATCGGCCAGGTCTACGGGGTGACCCGGGAGCGGATCCGGCAGATCGAATCCAAGACGATGTCCAAACTGCGCCACCCCTCCCGCTCCCAGGTCCTGCGCGACTACCTGGACTGATTGGCGCTCTTCAAGGACTACCAACCCCCGTCATGCAGGTCTCCAACGGCCGCCAACCCGAGCGCAGTCACCACCACGTCGACCTCCCCCGCTGGTGACCTGATTCGAGTCCACGTCGGGCTACCGGGAGGAACTCCAGCCGAGTGAGGCATCCAGCGCCCGCCGGTAAAGCGCCGAGCAGCGGCAGACCGGTCACCGAAGGCAGATCAGCGAGATTGCACCGGGCGGCGAGGTCAGGCTCGAGGGGCCATGCACCGATCACAATCCCGGCACAGCACAGGCGACGGGTGTGCAGCGCTTCGACGGTGAGCGCGGTGTCATTGAGGGTGCCCAGCCCGGCGCCGGCTACCACGAGCACCGGTGCACCGAGGGCCGCAGCGGCGTCTGCGATGGTGCCGCCGGCATCATCGAAGCGGACCAGCAGTCCCCCGGCGCCCTCCACCAGGACAAGGTCATGGCTGGCGGCGAGGTCGCGGGCGGCGGCGGCAACCGCCAACGGCGTCACCGGTGCGGCCCCGGCACGGCGTGCCGCCGTCGCGGGTGCCAACGGGTCCGGGAAGCGGGCCAGCTCCCGGCATGTGACCGAAGGGCCCGCGAGACGTCGCACGTCGTCGACATCACCTGGCTGTCCCGCTGCCACGCCGGTTTGCGCGGCTTTGAGTACCGCCACCCGGCGACCGGCGGCAACGGCGAGCGCGGCTATCGCCGACGTCACCACGGTCTTGCCGACCCCGGTGCCCGTTCCGGTCACCACCAGTAGGGTCACCTGGCCGCCCTGGCCAGGACCGCGGCGAGCACCTGCGACGCCTGCTCCAGCTCGGTCACGGTCAGCCCAGCATGGGCCGTCAGCCGCAATCTAGCGGTCCCGACCGGCACCGACGGCGGGCGGAAGCACCCCACCCGCAGGCCTTGGCGCAGGCACTCCGCGGCCGCATCGACCGCCCGCGCAGGCTCACCGAGGATCACCGGGATGACCCCGGACGGCGGTGGGGGCGCACCAGCTGCGGTGGCGATGGTCGCCGCGGCGTCGAGCACCCTGCCGGGCAGTGCAGGCTCGGCGCGCAGTACCCGCAGCGCGGCCAACGCCCCGCCGGCTGCTGGGGGCGCCAGCCCGGTGTCGAAGATGAAGCTGCGCGCCGCGTCGACCAGGTGGTCGACTACCGCGCGGGAACCCACTACGGCACCGCCCTGGCTGCCCAGTGACTTCGACAGCGCGACTGTGGCCACCACGTCGGGCTCACCGGCCAGGCCGCATTCGGTGAGCAGCCCCCGCCCGCCGGGCCCGCGCACCCCGAAACCGTGCGCCTCATCGGCCAGCAGTACCGCACCGTTTTCCCGGCACACCCGGTGCAATTCGGCGAGCGGCGCGAGGTCACCGTTGACGCCGCACACCGAATCGGTGACGACCAAGGCGCGCGGCTCGGACCGGGCAGCCAGCGCAGCGTGCACCGCCGCAGTGTCAGCGTGCGGGGTGACCACGACCCGGGCCCGGGACAGCCGGCAGGCGTCCACCAGCGAGGCGTGGCTGGCGGCGTCGGACACCACTAAGGCGCCCGGGCCGGACAGCGCCGTCACCGCGCCGAGGTTGGCGGTGTAGCCCGAGGAGAACACCAGGGCCGCCGCCGCCCCACAGAACGCGGCAAGCTCGTCCTCCAGCTGAGCGTGCAGCTCGGTGGAGCCGGTGACAAGGCGGGATCCAGTCGACCCCGCGCCCCAGGTGCACGCCGCGTGCACCGCGCCCTCGATGACCCGGGGATCCCTGGCCAGGCCCAGGTAGTCGTTGGAAGCAAGATCGATCACCTGCTCGACTGCCGGCCGCGGCCGCAGCGCCCGCCGCAACCCGGCGGCCCGGCGCGCAGCCGCTGCATCGTTCAACCAATCCAGGGCGCCGGTCACGACCACCGAGCCTACGAGGCGTCGGCCGAGGACCCCGGGGGTGGCTGCACCGCGAGCAGCTGGTCGTCGGGCACCGGCACGAAACAAGCGGCTTTGGTGTCCAGCAGCAGCAACCGGGCGGTGCGGATGTCCAGGAACAGGCCGGTCACCTGCACCCGACCGGCCGCGATGGCGTCACGCACCGCGGAGTGCCTGCCAATCATCTCGACCTGGCGGGCCACGTTGACCATCGAGAGCTGGTCGACCTCGTCCCGCCCCTCCTCGGCAGCAGCAACACCCACCGGGTGGCCGTCGCGCAGCGCCTGCAGGCTGGGCAGGCCCCAGCGCAGCCACCGGCCCAACGAGCCGTCGATGGTCCCGCCGCCGAGCAGCCCGTGCATCGCTGCGCAGCCGGAATGCCCACATACCAGGATTGACGGCACTCGGAGGTGGTTCACCGCGTACTCCAGCGACGCGGCGACCGACGACTCGGACCCATGCCCGGGTGGCGGCACCAGGTTGCCCAGATTGCGCACCGTAAAGAGATCGCCAGGCCCGCTGCTGGTCAGCACGTTCGGCACCACCCGCGAGTCGGCGCAGGTGAGGAACATGGCCCGGGGACATTGCCCGTCCACCAACTGTTCCAGGTGCGGTAACACCTCCGACGCCGACCGCCGGTGGTACTCACGCACCCCGACGAACAGCGGCTGCAACGTTCCGTGGTCGTGGTCGGCGTGCTGGTCCTGCCACACCCACCACGGCGAGAAGGCGCGCGGCATGGCGGGCATGCCCACCCGCCGGGCGGGACGGTTGCTGTCATCACCGTTGCGCCGCGCCGGCCCGACCTCGTCCACGACGACGGTGCCGCCGTGGGCCTCATGCTGTCGCTGCCAGGTGGCGAGGTGCTCATAGGCGGCGTGATCCAGAAAGTCGACCACCATCTCTACGACGACATGGCTGCCGCTCGGCACCTGCGACAGCACCCGGGACAGCCGGGGGATGGACAGGAAGCTCAGGGTGCCCTCGACGACGACCCGCCAGCCGGCCAGCTCGTCATCGGATTCCGGCCGTACCTTTTCCGCGTGCACTCCTGACCAGACCACCCGGCGCAACAGCACCAGCAACGAGAGACCCAATCCGATGAGCACGCCCTCCAGCAGGTTCAGGAACACCACGCCGGTCAACGTGACCAGGTAGATCACCAGCTCGCCCTGCCGGCGGGCCGAACGCAGGTGTGCCAGCCTGACCAGGCGCAGGCCGATCACCACCAGCAGCCCAGCGAGCACCGCCAGCGGGATCAGCTGGATCAGCCCGACGAGCAGGACCGTGAACACGATCACCCAGACACCGTGCGCAACGGCTGACACCCTGGTACGCGCTCCTGCGGCGACGTTGGTGGAACTCCGGACGATCACGCCGGTCACCGGCAGGCCACCCAGCATTCCCGAAACGACGTTCGCCGAGCCCTGGCCAACCAGCTCCCGATCGAAGTTGGTCTTGCCGCCCTTGCCCATCTGGTCCACCGCCACCGCCGAGAGCAGGCTCTCCACGCTGGCGATCAGCGCCACGGTGAGCACACCGAGGAGCACACCGCCCCACATGCCGCCCGGTACGTCCGGCAGGCTCAACGAGTCCAGTAACGAACCGGGCAGCACCACCCGCTCGACGTCGAGCGCCAGCATCGTGGCGAGCGCCGTCGCCCCGACAACAGCGACCAGTGGTGCCGGGATGTGCGGCAGCGGGCGGGGCAGCCGCGGCCAGATCAGCAGCACGGCGATCACCGCGAGGCCCAGCAGTGCCGCGTGATCGTGAATATCGACGAGCTGTCCGGGTAGGTCCACAATGTTCGTGATCGCATCGGTTCCTGCCGACCCGCCGAGCAGCACGTGCAACTGACCGAGCGCGATCGTGATCCCGATACCGGCGAGCATCGCGTGCACCACCGGCGGGGAGATCGCCAGCGCCGCCCTGGCCACTCGGCTGACCCCGAACAGCACCTGCAGCAGCCCGGCGCCCGCCGTGATCGCACACGTGACGCCCCAGCCGAATCGCGCGATCAGGTCGGCCACCACCACGGTGAGTCCGGCAGCGGGACCGCTCACCTGGAGGGGCGACCCGCCGAGCAGCCCGGCCACGATCCCGCCGACAGCCGCCGCGATGAGCCCGGCCATCACCGGTGCGCCTGAGGCGACCGCAATCCCCAGCGACAGTGGTACTGCGACCAGCAGCACCACCAGGGACGCCGGTAGGTCGTAGCGCAGCGCAGTCCGCGCGCGGTGGTGCGCGGCGGGCAGCGAAACCCGCGCGGGGGTTGGGGGTCGCAAGCGACGGCCTCCAGATCGGCGGTTGTGCGACGACCGACAACGGTCCGCCAGCTGCACGGTGTATCGCCGCGCTGCGATATCCCCACGATGGCCGGACCGTCCGGGGCGGTGCACGCCGGCGGACGTCATTGACCGTCACGACCTGGTTCCTCCCCGTGGCCTCCATCCTCCGACCTCAGCTTGAAATCTAGGTAAGGCTTGCGTGAACTGCCTAGGTGATCACTCTTTCGGCGTTGGCGCCACCACATCGAACAGCGGCATCCCCAGGCAGGTGCGAGCGACGAAATCGTGCAACGCGTCGGTGGTGGGTGCCATCACCCGAGCGGCGAGCGAATCGCGGAACCGTCGCTCCACATCGAGCTCCTTGCGGAACGCTGCGCCGCCGCACAGCTTCAGCACGCCATCGGCGACCTCGGCTGCCGCCTCCGCGGCAACCGCCTTGACCTCCAGCACGCGAAGCGTCGCATCCTGGCGCCCGGTGGCCAGGGCAGCCAGGGTGTCCTGCAGAAACGCCCGAACTCCGTCGGTGCGGATGCGCAGCCGGGCGAATGCCGCCCGGGAGATCGGCTGCTGCGCGAGTGTCTGGTCGAGATGCTGCAGCCGGGTGCGGGCGAGGTGCGCGGCGGCCTCGGCGACCAGCGCCTCCATGACGCCCAGCGAGAAGGCCGCGTTGAGCACGAGGAGGGAGGGCAGTGCGGTGGCCTGCGCGATATCCAGCCCCGCACCGTCGTCCCCGAGCCGGGAGCCCGCAGGAACAACCACACCCACCCCGGACACCGGGCTGGAGGCAGCGCCGCGCAGGCCCAGCCCATCGAACCTGCCCACACCCAACCCGGCTGCGCCGCTGGGCACCAGCCACAGAGTCATGGCGCCATCGCCGGCCACCGGCCGGCTCGACCATACGTAGCTGTCGGCCTGACCGGCCGAGGTCACCCAGCTCTTACGAGCATCGAGTTGGACAGTGTCGCCGTCACCAGCGGTGGCCGTGCTCATCGGCGCCCAGAAGTGGCTCCGGGAGCCGACCTCGGAGAACGCCACGCTGCT
Source organism: Pseudonocardiaceae bacterium (assembly GCA_050699975.1). GTDB lineage: Bacteria > Actinomycetota > Actinomycetes > Mycobacteriales > Pseudonocardiaceae. The sequence continues at coordinate 139,209 of JBOHGH010000001.1, forward strand.
CACGTGCTCGCCGCGGGCGATCGCGCGGCGGACATCCTGCGGTCCGTGTGCTTCGATCACAGCGACGGCCGCGTAGTGCATCAACACCACCATGGCCGTCGAGCCGCACCTGGCAGCCAGCGCCTCGACGACGTGTGCGGCTGCTGCGAGCGGCTCGCCACTGCCCCCCACTCCCGGCGCGCTGACCAAGCCGAGCATCCCAGCGTCGGCCAAGGCCTGGACGCTGTCGCGCGGATACGCCCCACTGCGGTCGATCTCGGCGGCCTGCGGACCGACCGTGCGCTCGATGACGGCCGACAGCATTGCTTGGTAGCCCGTTGCGGTCACCGGAAACTCTGGAGCAGTGCTCATGACGCCATCCTTGCGTATCAGGGGGGCTGCCACGTCAGCCGGCGGCGACTGCGGCGAGCACCCCGCGAGTGATCTGCGCAAGATCATCGTCTCCCGTGACGTAGGGCGGCATGGTGTAAACGAGATCGCGAAAAGGGCGCAGCCAGACGCCGTGGGCCACCGCGGCGGCGGTGGCCGCGGGGAGGTCGACCTGATGATCGAGCTGCACGACCCCGATGGCCCCCAGCACCCGGACGTCGACCACACCAGGCAACTCCCGGGCCGGCGCCAGCCCAGCCCGTAATCCCGTCTCGAGGCGCCGCAACTCGGCACGCCAGTCCTGACCGAGCAGCAGGTCGACCGACGCCGACGCCACCGCCGCCGCCAGCGGGTTACCCATGAAGGTCGGCCCGTGGGCGAGTACCGCAACCTCGCCACCCGAGATGCCCTCGGCGACCCGCGGGGTGCACAGCGTGGCGGCCATCGTGAGGTAGCCGCCGGTGAGCGCCTTACCCACGCACATCACGTCGGGGCTGATCCCGGCGTGGTCGGCGGCGAACAACGCCCCGGTACGGCCGAACCCGGTGGCGATCTCGTCGAAGACCAGCAGCACGTCGTGGGCCAGGGTGATCTCCCGCAGCACGTGCAGGTAGCGCGGATCGTGAAAGCGCATCCCCCCGGCGCCCTGCACGACCGGTTCGACGATCACCGCAGCCAACTCGTCGGCGTGCCGCGCCACCGCGTCGGCCAGCAGCTGCACATACGCCGTCTCCAGCTGGGCCGGCGGTGGCGGCACGAACACCTGCCGGGCCAGCACGTCTGACCACAGCGAGTGCATCCCTGCGTCGGGATCGCAGACGCTCATCGCGCCGAAGGTGTCACCGTGGTAGCCGCCCCGCCAGGTGAGCAGCCGGTGCTTGCCGGGCCGCCGAAGCGAGCGCCAGTACTGCAGGCACATCTTGATCGCGACCTCTACCGACACCGAGCCGGAGTCGGCGAAGAACACGTGCTGCAGCGGCTGCGGAGTGATCTCCACCAGGCGGCGGGCCAGCCGGACGGCGGGCTCGTGGGTCAGCCCCCCGAACATCACGTGGCTCATCCGGCCGAGCTGGTCGAGCACTGCGGCGTCGAGCACCGGGTGGGCGTAGCCGTGGATAGCCGCCCACCACGAGGACATCCCGTCCACCAACTCGGTCCCGTCGGTCAGCTGCAACCGGACCCCGGCGGCGGAACGGACCACGAGCGGATCGGCCCGACCCGGCATCGGCCCGTAGGGATGCCACACGTGTGCGCGGTCCGCCGCGATCAGATCCTGGACCGGGTTCACGACCCGCAAGCCTACGATCACCCGCCGATCCGGGCAGTAACCGTATACGGAGAGTTATATCGGTAACAGAATGTACTCGAAGTAACACTCCGAGACGAAGCGACGATGACAAGCAGTACAGGATCCCTCCGGGGATCCCACGGGGTGGATCCTCCGGGACCACCCCTAGGGGGCAGCAGGGCGTGGTCAACCGTCTGGGATGGATGCGGATCCCGCGTACCTCCCTGGCACAGGGGGAGAGGACAGCCCAATGGCAGCACGTTGGCGACCATGCATATTCCGTCACACCACCGATCCCGTTCGTATCCCATGATCCCACGACAGCAGGCAAGCTCGCCGATCCCGCGCAACCTCGCGGCGAGCACCGTTGCCGCGTGCGATGAATACCCCAGCATCCCCGAACAGCCGGCGGTGTCCGGGCGTTGCGTTCCGAACGCGATCCGGGTGTTCCTCGTCATCGACATGAGTCTGCTTCGCGGAGCGCTCGCCGCGGTGCTGTCCAGCGAGGACGACATCGAGGTGGTCGCCGGGATGGCATTGGGCGACCGGGTGATCCCCACCGCGGTCCGGCACCGGCCCGATGTCGTCGTCTTGGACGTCGACCAGAGTGGGCCCGACGTGCTCGTGACCGCCCAGGCGCTGCACCAGCGGCTACCCGAGTGCCGGGTCGTCGTGCTGGCCACCGCCCGCCGACCGGGTCTGGTCCGTCGGGCACTGGATGTGCCGGTGGCCGGCGCGGTGGACAAGGAAGCGCAGCCCCGGCGGCTGCTGGCGACCATCCGCCAGGTCGCCAAGGGGAAGCGCACGATCGACCCCGCCCTCGCGGTCGCCGCGATCGGTGTGGCGGGTAGCCCGCTGACCCCCCGGGAGCTCACGGTGCTCGACCTTGCGTCCGGCGGGGCGTCGCCGACCGAGATCGCCCAGCGGCTGTTCCTCAGCCGCGGCACGGTATGCAACTACCTTTCTCGCGTCATGACCAAGCTGGACGCACGCACCCGGATTGACGCCATTCGCATCGCCCACGAGGCGGGCTGGATCTGACTGGACGAGTCATGACGGGCCGGCGCTGACGGTGAGCGCCGGCC
>JBOHGH010000002.1:0-98401 GCA_050699975.1 Pseudonocardiaceae bacterium
TCGCTCCCGCGATGGTCGACCGTCCCTTGCGCTGGACCTCGCTGAGAAGTCCGCTGATCGCCGACCCGGTGGTGATCGGTGTGGTCAACAACGGTGAGGTCACCCCGCCGGACTTGATCCGCCGTGCCCCAGGGCCGTGGCGCTGACCAGTGGACGGGTGCCGGACCGTGCTCAATGCTTACGATGTGCAGGCCAGGCTGCCGGCTGGGGTTCTGGTCGGCGAGCTTTTCGGAGTACCTCCCGATGGTTACTCGGTCACGCGGAGGCACGCCACCGGTACCTGATGACCTACGACCTGCCGACCCGAAGCTGTTGCGGCGGATCTGCACCCCCATGCAGGACAATGGTGAACCCCCGCAGTACCCGGTGTCCCTTTGCGACAGGACCATCGCCGAAGTCGCCGAGTTGAAGTCGACCGTGACGAGGCGAGGCACCTCCGGGAGGACAGCGTGATCCAGATCGACCTCGGGCACCTCAGCGCCCGCCACAGTCCGCACCCTCGGACGCCTCGGCAAACTGCCGGTGCCCGTCCCCCCAGATCGCGTGTTGGTCTGCGAGCGGTCCGGTACTGCGTCCACCCCCGGGGAGCGCTCGCACGCAGGTCAGCGCCCCTGTCACCGCCATCTCGCCACTGCCCACCTACCCCACGCACCCCGCCTGCCGGGCACCTCTCGCACGATGCTGTATCGTGCCTGGTCACAGGCCCGGTTTTTCCCGAGCCCTGATTCCGGCTCCCGCGGCCGGACCCCATTGAGGCTCGGTTTCCATCATCAGGAACGGCGGCACGCCCCACTGATTCCGGCCCTGCTGCCGGACCCCATTGCGGCCAGTTAGTTGATTTCGCTGGAAGATGTGGCAACTCTGATGGTGATCCCCGGCCTCTGGGGTCGGACCACGATCAACGGCACCCGCGGTTTCGGGCTGCATAAACGGCCGACCAACCTGACCGCTCTGCGGCAGATCGGTTTTACCGCTAACCGGCGCCTCCTGAGCGTCCAATACTCAGCCACGATCCAATCTGCGGCGCCCAAGTATTCACCGATCTCACTGCGCCGATCGTGACCAACGAGGGCACCCCATTCTCTGGCTGCGTTTCGGCGCCCCCCGCGTCGATGCGCTGCTGCGGGCCCCACTCATCCACCGGCTTGCACGCCACGGGCTGGCCCCGGGCTGGCCCGGGGGCTGGTGCGTCGTGAACTTGACGTTAACGACATCTCCGCTGCGAAAAACGTCGCTGGGGTCGAGTTCACGACGCGCGCAATCGCTGCGCAGGTAGTGCCGGGTGTTTCAGGACGCTCAAGTGGTTGCCTCAACCCCTGCCGGACTTCCGGCGCCGACCATTTAGCTCACCTACTGACGCCGAGGGCCGGCAGCGACGATATCGGTGACTTCACATTCGGTGGGCAGACTCACCCTCAGCTCGTCTCGCGGGCCAACCACGGTGCAGCACGGTCTTCAACAACTCGGACTCGCACACGTCGTAAACGCGCGTTGAACAGCGCTCATACCTGTCGGCGCCCGCTCTGCCAGGGACTTCACCCCACGCTATGTCGCTCAGCTACCGGCATGGGACGTCGGCGACGTGGCACGTCTGTGACAGTTGACGTCGGTTACAGTGGTCGTGTGTTCGTCAACCGCACGGCGGAGCTCGCCGCTCTGGAGCGGTGGTGGTCCGGCGCTGACGCGCGGATGGCGATGGTCTGGGGACGCAGGCGGGTGGGCAAGACCGCGTTGGTGCGCCGTTTCGCCGATGGGCGACGGACCGTGTTCCACACGGGAGCCAGCCGCGGGCAGGGCACCGAGCTCACCTTGCTGGCCCGGCAGGTCGGCGGCATCGCTGCTACCGGCGTGCGGGACCTGGTGGCTCGCGGGTACACCGACTGGGATGACGCCTTGGACCACGTCGCCACGGTGGCTGAGCGGGAACCGCTGCTGCTGGTGCTCGATGAGTTCCCCGAGCTGGCCGCGACCACCCCCGAGCTACCGAACCTGCTGCGGGCTTTCCTCGATCGCAGCGTGGGGCGCACGCAGCTGCGGATCCTGCTGTGCGGCTCCGCGGTGCGTTATATGGAGGCGCTGCAGCAGCAGCGCCAGCCACTCTATGGGCGGATGGACCTCACCCTGGCGGTCCATCCGTTCGCGCCGTGGGAGGCCGCCCTGATGCTGCCTGACCTCCGCCCGACCGAGCGGGCGGTGGTGTATGGCATTGTCGGTGGTATCCCGATGTATCTGGGGTGGTGGGATCAGGCGGCGCCGCTCGCCGAGAACCTGCGTGAGTTGGCCTGCGAGCCGGGTGCCCGGTTGTTGACCGAAGGTGAGCTGATCCTGGCCACCGAAGCCGAGGCAGGCGAATACCCGCGAGCCGTGCTGCACGCGATCGCGACCGGCGCCACGCGCCACAACGAGATCAAGGACGCGATCCGGGCGGACCCGACTCGCCTACTCGATCGCCTGGTCAGCCTCCGGCTGATCGAGCGTGTCCAACCGGTCACCGAGACGGGGCGAACCCGGCGGCGCATCTACCGCATCGCCGACAACTTCCTGGCGTTCTACCTGGACGTCCTCACCGGTTACCGCACCGAGATCGAAGCGGGGCTGGGACCAACGGTCCTGCGGGTGCTACTCGACTCCCTGGACGATCACCAGGGAGGGCGGTGGGAGGCTGCGTTTCGCCAGCATGTGCGCCGGCTCGCCGCCAGCGGCGAGTTCGGTGATCGGGTCGTCGCGGTGGGGTCATTCTGGACCGCCGACGGCCACAACGAGATCGACGTCGTGGCGCTGGCCGGGCGCGCTCGCATCCCGATACTGGCCGGGGAGGCGAAGTGGGCGCGGGAGGTCTCGGCGCCCAGAGTCGTCGCGGACCTGCACCGCAAGGCTGCCGCGCTGCCGGGTGCACCGCATGATCTGCGGATCGCGATCTGCGCCCGCGAGCGGGTCATCAACCTGCCGGACGACGTGATCGCCATCACCGCCGACGACATCTTCTCCTAGTAGCGTCCGGTCAGGCCGCGCGCGGTGGGCTGCAAGCGGATCGGGTACCGGCTCGGCTGAGCGCCGCTACCGCGGCGTGTGCGAGTGACGACGGCGCGAGCGAGTGAATAGCACGATTCCACCCACGAGCAGGGCCAGTGCCAGCAGCAACGGTAGCGGCCCGATGCCGTCCACCCAGCCTGCCAGCATGCCCTGCAGCCGCCCGGCGGCGTCCACGACGGGATCACTGGCCGGACCGTCCCCGAGGTACAGCCGCAGTTCGTAGATCCCGTAGTAGCCCACGTACAGCCCGACCACGACGAGCAGCACACCGCTGATCCGGTTGACGTGCGGAAGCAGCCGCCGGGTGCCGTGAACAACCGCTGAGCTGGCCAGCGCCGTGGCGACGGCGAGCACACCGACGAGCAACGCCATACCGGTGCCGTAGGCAAGGTAGGCCAGCACACCGTCCAGCACCGAGCCGCTGCGAAACGTGCCGGCGGTCACCGCGAGGAACGGACCGATGGTGCAGGACAGCGAGGCGATGGCATAGGCCAGCCCGTAGCCGAACATCGAGCGGAGCCGAGCGGTCGGCGCGCCGCGACCGGGTTTGGGCAGCAGCAGCGTGATCTCCCGCCCGCGCAGCATCCAGATACCCAACGTCAGCAGCCCGGCACCGATCACCACGGTCACCGCGGGCAGGTACTGCTGCACCGAGGCGGCCAGCGGGGAGATCACCAGCCCGAAGGTGCCGAACACGAGGAGAAAGCCCAGCGCCATCATCGCGGTGGCGGCCAGCGCGCGGGCCATCGCCGCTACCTTGCCGCTCTGCGTTTCCTCGCCGGCCACCACCAGGGCCAGGTAGGCGGGCAGCATGGCGAACCCACACGGGTTCACAGCCGCGACCAGCCCAGCGGCCAGTGCGAAGCCGATGGTGTCGAAGTCCACCGCGGCTGCTCAGGAAGCGGTGAGCTGACGAATGCGGTCGGCTAACTCCGGCTCAGAGAGTTGGTCTTTGACCACCTCGATGGAGCCGTCGGGGCTGATGAACGCATAGGCCGGCTGATAGGTGACGTCGAAGCGCCGCCAGATCGAGGCATCGAGGTCTGCCAGATGCGGGAATGAACCGACCTGATACTCGCTCACGAAGCCCTGCATGGCGGCCAGCTCGTCCTGCGCCGCGACACCGATGAACTCGACCTTGCCGGCGTTCGCCTGGGCTGCGCCGGCCACCGTGGGCGCCTCACGCTGGCATTTCGGGCACCACGGTGCCCAGAACCACAGCACGGCCGCCTTACCCGCCAGGCTCTGCCCGGAGAACTCCTTGCCGTCCAGCGTCCTAGCGGCAAAACGCAGCTGCTCGGGCACCACGGGGGCGGGTGCGGCCTGCCCGGCACCGGGCGACGTCGCTTCCGTCGTCGAGGCGGGCGGCGCGGAATCGGGTTGCCCGGGGCTCGACGGCGCCCCTGCACAGCCGGCGAGCACCGTCACGGTGGCGAACGCCAGAGCCAGCGAGCGGGCACGTCTCACGAGAATCCTCCTCAGGTAGCGGATATCCCAATCCTGGCAGCGGTACGCCGACCGAGCCTGGTGGTCCTCTTACAGAATGGTGAAGACCCGGGCGTCAGTCGCCGGCTTCGGCTCCCAGACCGTCGACGTCGAGCAGGATGATGCGACCGCGGCCGCGGCGGAGCAGGCCGCGGTCGGCGAACTCGCCCAGCACCTTGGTGGCGGTCTCCCGGGTGGTGCCGACCAGCGCGGCGAGTTGGTCGTGGGTGAGAGCCACTTGGACGCTGCGGCGGCCGACGCCAAGGCGACGCTGCGCGCCGGCGAGGGTGGCCAGGGTCGCGGCGACCCGCTGCGGCACACTCTTGAACACGGTGTCGCACAGGCGGCGTTCCATCTCCAGCAGCCGGGCGCCGAGGATCGCGGTGATGCGCGCCGCGATCCGGGGGTCGGACAGTAGTAAACGGTGCACGTCATCTCGGTTCATCACGCATACGACGGCTTCCTCGAGCGCCTCGGCGTAGTTGTCGTACATGTGCTGGCCCAGCAGCACCATCTCGCCGAAGATCGTGCCCGGGGTGATGACCGCCGTCGTCAGGGCGCGGCCATCCACAGCGATGCGGAACACCCGGACCCGCCCGGCCTTGAGGATGAACAACACCTCCACCTGGTTCTGCGGGGAGTACAGCAGCTCCCCGGTGGCGTAGGTCTTCATCGGCGCCGCCGCGGCGATCGCGTCCATCTCCGTCGGTGAAAGGTCGGCGAAGATGTCCACCTCGGCCAGGCAGAAGGTCTTGTCGTAGCCGGCCGCGATGCGTTCCACGTTGGTCATCTCCTCACGTCGCCCAGGCGCCCACGGCGGCGGCGAGCTGCCCCAGACGGGTCCGGACAGTGCGTCGAGCCCGCCGATCACACAGTACGGATGCGACCCGGCCGGCTCGCCGGGCCGGATGCGACCCGGCCGCGCACGGGTCTCCCGGCCAGGGTGGGCGGGCATGTCCGCCGCGCCGACGATCACGTCCGGGACCGCACGAGGGCATACCCCAGACCGAGTACCAGGCCGTACAGCAGGTGCCCCAGCAGACTCTGCCAGGCCATCGTGTTGAACATGAACACGTCCATGCCCATCCTGGCCGGCATGATCAGCAAGGCGCCGAGGACCCACCACACCACGCCGTAGCCGATCCCCAGCACAGCGCCGGCCGCGAGCCGGTCGGCCCATCTCGCGAAGATCAGCGAATAGGTGATGCCAATGAACGCCGAGATCGCCAGATGCACCACCCAACCTGCGGCGATGGACTCGCTGCCGACCAGCATCGCCACCCCCGGCAACATGCCCATCATCTGCATCAGCAGGCCGAACACCACCCCGCCGGCCAGCCCGCCGGCGACCCCGGCGATCAGCCGGGTCGGCAGCGCGGTCGTCGCTGCAGAAGAAGCACCCGTAGCAGCCATCACTGAACTCCCTTCGGTGAACCGGAACGTCCACCGCGGACGCTAGGCCGCGACTCGGGCCGGGTTCAGTAAGCGGGCACACATAAGCACCTGGGTACTCCCGACCGATCAGCGTCAGCAGCGACCGACCTTTGCACGACTAGAAAGAAACTTGAGCGTGCGTAGCTACGTGAACGGCACCGGGCGCCGCGAACAGACCGACTATCCGCTGGAAGCGGTGCGGGAAGCGATCGTCAATGCGGTGCTGCACCGCGACTACAGCAACGTGACGCGGGGTACCCAGATTCAGGTCGAGCTCCACCCGGACCGGCTCGTGGTCCGCAGCCCGGGCTCGCTGTACGGCCCGGTGAGGGTCGAGGACCTTGGTACCGAGGGGGTGTCGTCCTCGCGCAACGCCTTCCTGGCCGCCTTGCTGTCCGATACGTACCTCCCGCGCAGCGACCGGCTGGTGGCCGAGAACCCCGCATCCGGTATCCCGGCAATGATCCGTGAGCTACGGCGATCGGGCCTCGGCCGACCGATCTTCAGGAATCTTCCGAGCCGGTTCGAGGTGGAGTTCAGCAGATCACCGGTGATTGAGTGGGCTGATCCGCCCAGCTCCACCAGAGACATCGTTGCGACGGAACTTCGCCGGAGCGGACGAGCCACTGCCGCACACCTCGTGACCGTCGCCGGTCGTTCCCGAGCGTCCGTGCTCTCTGCGCTGCGAGCCCTGATCGCGGACGGCGCCGTCGAGGCTGAGGGAGATCCTCAAAGCCCGCAACGTGCATATCGCTGGGTGCGACCCGACTAGATACCCCACGGACACTCGGTGCGTCCGCGTGTGTGACGGCGATTAACGCCGACCCCGATCAGCCGGGGTTCTCCCGCCGGCATCCCGCACTACTGGATCGTGGACCTCGACGAGCCGGTGTCGCTGCTCGACTGCCACAGACGTCCCCGCCTCGTGAGTGGGTGACAGTGTTCTCACACCGTTATCCGCTGACGAGGGGGCGTAGCTCCAGATCCGCGAGCAGCAGGGCGTGGTCACTGCCTGCAGCGGCGGCCTCCTCCGTCAGGCATTGGACGTCGAGCACCTCCAGGTCGCGGGTGGCCCACAGGTGATCGTTGATTGCCCGCAGCACCTCGACCAGGCCGTGCGCCGGGTCCGAGCCGAGCAGCGGGTCCGCGCTGTCGAGAACCGGCGGGCCGGCGTCGATGCCGAAGACGACCGGACCGGGCACGGTGGCGAACCAGCCTGCGATGCCGGCGTGGAAGGCCCGCTGTAGCTCGGCCGGGGGAGGGCCGGCTCCCGGCCGGCCGTGGAAGCTGCACACGGTGAGCAGGTCGCCGGTGGACAGCGCCACCTGGGCCGCCACCGTGCGCCACAGAAACCCGAGCCGAACCGGGTCGCTGACCTCGAATGGCGCCCGGCTCAGCACATGGGAATCCAGCAGGGCGGTGGTAGAAACACCTAACACCGCGCATCCGAGCCGGTACTCGCTACCCCGCTGGTCGCACAGGTCGGTGGACAGGGCACCCCAGGAGAACAGCCGCGACTTGCGGTGCATCCGTTCATGGGCCGACGGGTGCGGCAGCAGCGCGCGGTAGACCGGCCGGCCGATCTCCTGGAGCAGCGCCAGGTCGGGCCGTAGTTCACGGAGCAGCTCGACCTTGGCGTCCAGCAGCCCGGTCGGCCGGGAATCGACGTTCCAGCTCACCACTCGCAAGCGCATCAGAGCCAGCCGGTCACTGCCGTCGGTCTGGCGGCTGGTGCTCTGCGACCCGGTGGATCTCGGGGACGAATCCCCATACCGAGCCCAGCCGCCCCGGCTCGAAATCCTCGCCGACCCGCTGCCGGTAGGACGCCTGGAGGATCGGCTGCTCGTCGAGCCCCTGGTTGATCGCCAGGCATGGCGGCCGGTAGGAACAGCTCGAGCAGTGCTCCCAGGACGGGTTCGGGTAGATCCGTAGCGACGGATCGGTCATCTCCTGCATCTCGCGCGCCACGGCGACGCCTCGCCGGTCGATCTCGAGCTCCGTCCTGGGGATGTTGGTGCGGCGGAAGGATCCGGTGCCGCGCTGCGTGATGATGCCGCCCGGCCCCGGTATCGCCCGGACCGCGACCCCAGGCGCCTGCGCCGGGTCGGGCATGGCCGCGTGCAGCTCGTTGTGGATCGTGCCTTCGAGTCTGGCGAGGAAGCCGAGCTGCCACGCCCAGCTCCGAGTCAGGGCCTGCTCGTCGATCCGGAGCGCCTCGATGCCCGGCCAGGCTGAGTCGGTGATGATCCGGTGCTCGACGAGCCAATACAGCTCGTGGTCGTCGATCACCGCGAGGTCGATCTTCACGCGGTACTGGATAGACCGCCGGTCCGGTGTGATGAGGCCGCTGTCGGGGTTGGCCGGATCGGGGACGTTGACGTCGAACTGCGCCGCGACCTGGATCGGGGTGAAGCGGTCGGTCTCCAGCGCCCATTCGAAGTAGCGCTGCAGAACGCCTGTGCCCAGCTCCAGATGCTGGTCCCAGTCGCGGACCTGCTCCGCGGACAGGTCACGGGTCTGTGCATAGGCCGCCCGCTGCCGGCGCATCGACTTCTCGAAGCCGGCGACGGCCAGCGGCCGGACGATCGTGCGGTTCCACTCCCACATGCCGGGGAAGTAGTAGACGTCGAGCGCATCGTGGATGGCCTCGCCGAAGTCGAATACCTGAGCCGGCTCGATCGGCTGGTAGCCCTGCCGTTCTCGGGCACCGAGATCCCAAGCTCGACGGCACTGTCGGAACAGCCTGCTCTCCCGCGGCCTGGTCACGTAGTTCACGCTCACGGCCCACCTCCTGCCGCCCGGTGAATCCCGAGGGTACCGTGGCGTCCCGACCTCTGACGTCATCAGCTAAGCATGGGCCTGGGTGACACCACCACGCGAAGTCGTCACCTGCGGCCCCGCCAGACCCAGCCCCGACCTTCTCTGCAGACGTCTGTGTCGAACGGTATGCTGATCTGCATGCGGACGACGCTGAATCTCCCGGACGGGCTGGTGGCCCAAGCCAAGGCGCATGCGGCGTCGAGCGGGCAGACCCTCACCAGCCTGGTGGAGGAAGGCTTGCGGCTGGTGCTGGAACAGCACGACATCCGCTATCCCACTGAGCCGGAACCCCTGCCCGTCTACGGCCAACCGGAGGGGCGCATCCTCGTCGACCTCGCCGATCGCGACGCCGTATGGGCCACCTTCGACGAGAGCCGGCAGGGGTGATCCTGCCGGACGTCAACGTCCTGGTGTATGCATTCCGCCGGGAGGCCGAGCATCATCAGCGGTACGCAACCTGGCTGGCCCGCATGGTCGCGGGCGAGGAGGAGCTCGCGCTGCACGACATCGTGCTCGCCGGGGTGGCCCGGCTCGTCACCAACCCAAGGATCTTCGCCGACCCGGCTCCGATGCCCGTGACAATGGAGTTCCTCGCCCGGGTGCGGGCGGCGCGACGGGCCCGCTGGCTGCCGCCAGGCAATGCGGCGTGGACCGAGCTCGAGCGGCTGGCGCAGCAGGACCGCGGGCTGCGGGCGAACCTGGTGCCGGACGCGTTGCTGGCCGCGCTGGCCCGCACTCACGGCTGCCGGCTCGCGACCGCCGACCGCGGCTTCGCCCGATTCCCCGGCCTCCACACCTTCGACCCGGCCGCCTGAATGCGGTGAAGCAGGGTCAGCCGACGCCGAGGTGGCGGGCGATGAGGATGCGTTGGATCTCGCTGGTGCCTTCGCCGATCTCCAGGACTTTGGCGTCGCGGTAGAAGCGGGCCACGGCGTACTCGTTCATGAAGCCGTAGCCGCCGAAGACCTGGGTGGCGTCCCGAGCATTGTCCATCGCCGCGTTCGAGGAGACCAGCTTCGCGATCGCAGCCTCCTTCTTGAACGGCTGGCCGCGCAGCATCCGCGCGGCCGCGGCGTAGTAGGCCAGCCGGGCGGTGTGCGCCCGCACCTCCATGTCGGCGATCTTGAACTGGATCGCCTGGTAGCTGCCGATCGCGTGGCCGAAAGCGTGCCGTTGCCGGGCGTAGGACACGCACTCGTCGATGCAGCCTTGGGCCAGGCCGACGCCCAGCGCAGCGATCGCGATACGACCCTCGTCCAGGATCGATAGGAACTGCGCGTAACCGCGGCCCCGCTCACCGAGCAGGTTGTCTTGAGGGACCCGGCAGTCGTCGAAGAACAGTTCGCGGGTGTCCGAGCAGTTCCAACCGACCTTGGAGTAGCTCGTCGAGACCGTGAAGCCCGGGTGCCGGGCCGGGACCATGATGGTGGAGATCTCCTTGCGACCCCCGCTGACGCCGGTGATCGCGGTGACGGTGACCACCGACGTGATATCGGTGCCCGAGTTGGTGATGAAGGCCTTGGAACCGTTGATCACCCACTCGTCGCCGTCGCACCGCGCGGTGGTGCGGGTAGCTCTCGCGTCGGAGCCACCGCCGGGCTCAGTGAGACCGAAGGCCCCCAGTTTGTGGCCGGCGCACAGCTCCGGGAGCCACCGCTGCTTCTGCTCGTCGGTGCCGAACCGGAAGATCGGCATCGCGCCCAGGGACACGCTGTCCTCCAGCGTGATGGCCACCGACGAGTCCACCCGCGCGAGCTCCTCCAGCGCCAGGCACAGCGCGAAGTAGTCGCCGCCCATCCCGCCGTACTCCTCGGGGAACGGCAGCCCGAACAACCCCATCGCGCCCATCTTCGCCACCAGCTCATACGGGAATACCCGGCGCTCATAGAGGTCCCCGATAACCGGCGCGATCTCTTTATGGGCGAACTCCTCGACGGTGGCACGCAGCGCCGCATGCTCTTCACTCAGTTCCACGGCGTGTCCTGCTCTCCTGTCCGGTATGTCGTCATCTCGTGCACGCAGGTTCGATGACGGCGAGCACGGCGTCGCGCTCGACGGTGCCGCCGGGACGGACGTGCAGCTCGCGAACCACACCGTCGATCGGCGCAGTGAGCACGTGCTCCATCTTCATCGCCTCGACTACGAGCAGCCGGGCGCCCGCGGTGACCTGCTGACCCTCTGCGACGTCGACGACGGTCACGGTGCCGGGCATCGGAGCGAGCACCGGGCCGGCGCCCGCACCATCGCTGTCAGCGCGTCGCGCGGATTCGAGGCGCAGCGCCCAGCTGTGCCCGTCCCGGCCTAACCACATCACGGCGCCGTCCCGCGCCCAGGTGTAGTGGCGGGTGATCCCGTCCAGGGTGACGACCAGGTCCCCGCCGTCCCACCAGGCCGATGCAGAAACCGGCGAGCCATCCCCAACGGCGACCTCGGCGGCGGCGGCCCGGCCCCGGGCGCGTACCTCAACCAGGTCGGTGGCCAGCATTCGCCAGCGGGTCCAGGCGGGTTCGCCGACCCGCTGGCCACCGGGCAGCTCGAAAGGATCCACCACCGGCCCGGTGGGCTCCAGTGCCAGCAGCGCGAGCAATCCGGCCGCGGCGGGTACGTCGTCGGGCAGTTGCTCGGCTACCCAGCTGTCGACCCGGCGCTCGACCAATCCGGTGTCCAGCCGACCGGCGCGCACGCCGGCATCGGCCAGCAGCGCGCGCAGGAATCCGGTGTTGGTGCCCAGCCCCAGAATGCTGGTTCGCGCAAGCGCGGTATCCAGGCGGCGTAGCGCGGTGTCCCGGTCCGGGCCGTGCGCGATGACCTTGGCCAGCAGCGGGTCGTAGTCGCTGCCGACGGTGCCGCCCGGCACCAGTCCGGAGTCGACCCGCACCCCAGCCCCTGAGGGTTCACGTAAACCCAGGACCCGCCCCCCGGTGGGCAGGAAGCCACGCGAAGGGTTCTCGGCGTAGATCCGCGCCTGCACAGCGTGGCCGTCCAGGCGGACGTCGTTCTGGCGCAGCGGCAGCGGCTGTCCAGCGGCCACCCGAAGCTGCAGCTCGACCAGGTCCAGCCCGGTGACCAGCTCGGTGACCGGATGCTCGACCTGCAGCCGGGTATTCATCTCCAGGAAGTAGAACTGATCGGGCGCATCGGCCGGCACGATGAACTCCACCGTGCCCGCGCCGGTGTATCCGACGGCTCGCGCGACGGCCACCGCGGCTGAACCCATCCGGGCCCGGGCCGTGGCGTCCAGCAGTACCGACGGCGCCTCCTCGACGATCTTCTGGTGGCGCCGCTGCAGGCTGCACTCGCGCTCGCCGAGGTGCACCGCGCCGCCGTGCGCGTCGGCCAGCACCTGGATCTCGATGTGGCGCGGGGTGGTGACCAGCCGCTCGACGAGCAGGGTGTCGTCGCCGAAGGCGGCCCGGGCCTCCCGGCGGGCGCCGGCGATAGCCCCGGGCAGGTCCTGTGTGCGGTGCACCACTCGCATGCCCTTGCCGCCACCACCGGCGGACGGCTTGAGCAGCACGGGGTACCCGATCTCCCCGGCCGCGGCGGCGAGCCCGTCAGCGTCGAGGCCCCTGGCGTCGCTGCCGGGCACCACCGGGACGCCAGCGGCTGCCACCGTCTGCTTGGCGCGGATCTTGTCGCCCATCGCCTCGATGGCGCCAGCAGGCGGGCCGACGAACACCAGACCGGCGTCAACGCAGGCCCGGGCGAAGGCGGCGTTCTCCGAGAGGAACCCGTAACCAGGGTGCACGGCCTGCGCACCGGTGCGCGCGGCGGCCTCCAGGATCCGCTCGATCGACAGGTAGCTGTGAGCCGCCGGCGCGGGGCCGAGCCGGACGGCGACATCGGCGTCGCGGACGTGCCGGGCGCCGGCGTCGGCGTCGCTGTAGACGGCCACTGAGCGGATGCCCATGGCGCGCAGCGTGCGGATCACCCGGACCGCGATCTCGCCGCGGTTGGCCACCAACACCGTCTCGAACATGCCGATCACATCCGGAAGACGCCGAAGTGGCTCGGCGGCAGCGGCGCGTTGGCGGCGGCGGACAGCGCGAGCCCCAGCACCATGCGAGTGTCCGCCGGGTCTATCACCCCGTCGTCCCACAGCCGGGCCGTCGAGTAGTAGGGGTGGCCCTGGTGCTCGAACTGGGCACGTATGCGGTCCTTGAAGGCCACCTCGGGTTCCGGGTCAGCGTCTTTGTATGGGCGGCCACGGACAGCGGCGAGCACCGTGGCGGCCTGTTCCCCGCCCATTACGGAGATCCGCGCATTGGGCCACATGAACAGAAACCGTGGCGAATAGGCGCGGCCGCACATCGAGTAGTTGCCCGCCCCGAATGAGCCGCCGATGATGACAGTCAGCTTGGGCACTCGGGTGGTGGCCACCGCGGTGACCATTTTCGCGCCGTGCTTGGCGATCCCGCCGGCCTCGTACTCCCGGCCCACCATGAAACCGGAGATGTTCTGCAGGAACACCAGTGGAATCCCACGCTGGTCACACAATTCGATGAAATGCGTGCCCTTGAGCGCCGACTCGCTGAACAGGACTCCGTTGTTCGCCACAATGCCCACCGGGTGCCCGTGCAGCCGGGCGAAGCCGGTGACCAGCGTGACGCCGTACTCGGCCTTGAACTCGTGGAAACGGCTGCCGTCGACGATCCGGGCGATCACCTCCCGCACGTCGTAGGGGATGCGCGAGTCCACCGGCACTACGCCGTGGATCCCGTCCAGGGCGGGTTCTTCGGTGCCGACCACCTCCCACGGCCGAGGAGGGCGGGGTCCGAGGGTGGCGACGATGGAGCGGACGATCCGCAGCGCGTGTGCATCGTCGTCGGCGAGGTGGTCGGTGACCCCGGAGATGCGGGAGTGCAGGTCTGCGCCACCGAGCTCCTCAGTGCTGACCTCCTCACCGGTGGCTGCCTTCACCAGCGGCGGGCCGCCGAGGAAGATCGTGCCCTGATTGCGGACGATCACCGCCTCGTCGCTCATCGCCGGCACGTAGGCGCCGCCCGCGGTGCAGGAGCCGAGCACTGCCGCGATCTGCGGGATGCCCCGTGCGGACATCGTCGCCTGGTTGTAGAAGATCCGGCCGAAATGTTCCCGGTCGGGGAACACCTCGTCCTGCGCGGGCAGGTAGGCGCCGCCGGAGTCGACGAGGTAGAGGCACGGCAGGTGGTTGTGCAGCGCCACTTCCTGGGCGCGTAGGTGCTTCTTGACCGTCATCGGGTAGTAGGTGCCGCCCTTGACGGTGGCGTCGTTGGCGACGATCACGCATTCCCGGCCGGCCACCCGCCCGACCCCGGTGATGATCCCCGCGGCCGGGGCCTCGTCGCCGTACATGCCGTTGGCCGCCAGCGGGGACAGCTCCAAGAACGGGCTCGACGGATCCACGAGGGCGTCGACGCGGTCGCGGGTCAACAGTTTGCCGCGCTCGACATGGCGTTCCCGGGCTCGCGATGGTCCGCCCAGCCGGACCTTCGCGAGCCGCTCGCGCAAGTCGGCCACCATTGCGGCGTGCGCCTGGGCATTGTGGGCGGCTGGGTCTGCAGAGCCCACAGTGCTGGCCAGGACGTCCATCGTCGCCCCCTTTCCCCAGGCCGGGTTAGCGCTCGTTAACTACGTTAGCGCTCATTAACGTCGCACGCTAGGGTCTTGCGCATGGCACTGCCGTCCGCTGCGGGGGATACACCGACCCGGCGGGAGCAGATCCTGCACGTCGCGGCCACACTGTTCGCTCGGCACGGGTTCCACGGGGTGAGCATCGCCGAGCTCGGAGCCGCGGTGGGCGTCAGCGGGCCGGCGCTGTACCGGCACTTTCCGGGCAAGGAGGCGCTGCTCGCCGAGATGTTGGTCGGCATCAGCGAGTACCTGCTCGACGGTGGGCGCGCCCGGGCGGCCGGCGTTGACGACCCCCGCCAGGCGCTGACCGAGCTGGTCGATTTCCATGTGGACTTCGCGCTCCACCATCCCCAGCTGATCACTGTGCAGGACCGCGACCTGGCGAACCTCCCTGCCCAGGTGCAGCACAAGGTCCGCACGGTGCAACGGGCTTATCTGCAGATCTGGGTGGACACGCTGCGCAAGCTGAGTCCCGAGCTGACCGCCGAGGCCGCCCGCATCGCCGTCCACGGAACCTTCGGGTTGCTCAACTCCACGCCGCACAGTGTCACCGGCGCCGACCCGCAGCAGGTGGCCGCGCTGCTTCACCGGATGGCGATCGCCGCGCTGTCCGCTCCCGAGCTGGCCTCGGCTGAGCTGACTTAGTCCATGCCACCCAGCCCCCTGCCGGTCAGGCGACGTCGTCCAGGTGGTTTGGGCGTCCCCCTCTGCCGAAACCGGTGTCGTGCCACCAGCGGCGCAGGCAGTTGCCGCACTGCACCCAGACCAGGTTGACGTCGGAAGCAAGGAGGTACAGCGCGGTGTCGCTGCTGCAGTGGCTACAGGGCAGCCATACGCGGCGGCCGAGGTCTGCTTGCGGGTCGAGCATCATCTCATCGCTCCGGGGTTGTCGGGAAGCACACCGTCGGCGATGAGGAGGTCGTAGGCGGCTTGCTGGTCAGGGTCGAGGTGGGCGTAGAGCATTCGATGGGCTTCGGCTTCGCCGGTGTAGATCTCAGTGGGGTCCCAGTGCGGGCCGAGAGCGTCCAGGACGGCGGCGAGGCGGGTGCCTTCGTGCATGGTGAGATCAATGTTGAACGGGACGTGGCTGGCCACAGCGCACCTCCGTGGGTCCGATCGGTGAGGAGTTCTGGCGTCACCGAGATCACCAACTTTGGTCATCCGAGTGTCATACAGACAGAGCGACGAGGCTGCCTCTTGCGTACAAACAGGGTCTAAAAACTCGGGAAAGACGCCTATTTCTTCACGGTGTCGTGAGGGGCGTCACACCGGTTTCCTCCGCGCTGCCGATTCTTGGCTCAGGCAGCTGACCGTGCGCTACTGGTCGAGGCCAACTGGACGATGGTCGTGTCGGTGCGGGTGGTGTTGAAGGCGTAGGTGCCGGCCGCGTGGCTGAGGCATCGGGTGGCGTCGGCAGCGAAGGCCTCGGCCTGTTCCAGGTGCGGTGTCACGGTGCCCCAAGCCGCCCAGCGATCCCGGGCGGCCGAGGTGAGCTCACCGAGGTGGCGAGCGATCCGCGCCAGGTCGCAGACCAGGGTCAGGGTCTCCTCGTCAGTGGCGGTCATCGGCAAGGCCGCCGCGGCGGCCAGCGCCGCTGCTGCCGCTTCAATCGGGGTTCTGATCGTGGTTTCCATGACTTATCGCCATCCAAGTTCGGGCTCAGGTCTTGCACTACAACAGAGCCGATCTCTCGGCGGTTTGATACATCACTCCAGCAGACTTCTACCCGTGAGACCGCCCGATGGGCCGCCGTTTCCCTGGTGCACGACGACGCTCGGCAGCCGCAGAAGGGAATGCCATGACAGCGATGTATCACGGAGGGGATCCGCGTCCTCCTCATGTCTGACTGCTGCGCAGGCAGCGGCGTGTGCGCTGGCGAACCCGCCGGGTCGCGAGCACGTTTGAGGGAGGTGGCCTGATGCGATTCCCGAACCCCGTCGCTGCCGCCTGCCTGACCTGTGGACGGCCAACCGTCGTGGCCGAGACCATCCTCGGCGAGGTGCGAGTGCACTGTGGCACCTGGCGCTGGCAGTGCGACATCTCCGGCACCGGCACCGGGCACGGCGCAGGCTACGCGTTGCCGCCGGAATTGACTTGACCGCACTGGACGCGGCTAGTGAGCAGGAGTTGGCGGCATAACGCTGATTGCCGCTCGTAGGCTCAGATGGCCGACGCGCGCACGGCCGCGAGCGCGGCGGACGTCTCTGTGACGAGCATCGCGTCGGGCAGCAGAACCGCCGCATGCCAGGGCAGTTCGGCGAGCACGTCGGTGACGGTCAGCCGAGCACCCAGCAGCCCCCCGGTGATCGCCGCGACCGTGTCGGTGTCGCCGCCCATCCCGACTGCTTGATGAAGTCCGTCACGCAATGATGACGCCCGTAGCGTGCAGGCCAGGGCCGCCGTCACCGTCTCGGCCGGATCGAGGCTGATGCCTTGCGGGGGTGGTTGCCAGGTAGCGGCGGCCAGCGACGCGAGCATGGCACTCAGCCGATCACTCGCTCCGCAGGCTGACCTCGCCTGGATCTCTTCGTCGATCGCGGCGTCGAGCAGCAGCCGGCCGGATGCACCTTCCAACGTCCACGAGGCGCATGCCGCGATGACGCACGCCGCGGCCAGCGCGTCCGGGGCAGGATGGGTGGCGCGGGTCAACTCGATCGTCAGGCGCCGGCGCCGATCCGAATCGTCTGGCGGGGTGGCCCAGCCGACTGGCAATGCCCGCATCGGCGCGCCGTTGGTGGTCCCGCCGCTGGTCGGGAGCTCACCAGTCGTCTGGAAGTGCTTGATCGCGCTGGTGGTGGAGGGCCCGATCCCGTGGATCGATCCAGCCGCAGCGGCCAGCGTCTGCAAGAACCCGCGCGCGTCTGCGGCGCCATTGCGGTCGGCGAGGTGCTGGGCGACCAGCAACGTCAGCGCGGTGTCGTCCGAGGTCGCGCCACGCTCCCATCCCTCGCGGGCAGGTAACGCCTCGATCTCTGCCGTGCTGGCGCCGGTGGGCGGGAACCTCTCCCACGGCAATCCGAGCGCGTCCCCACAGGCATAGGCGGTCACCGCGCCCGCGATCCGGTCCGCCAGCAAGTAGCCGACCACCGGAATGTCCATTTGCGGCTCCCCCTCCCTCTACGGAGTCTGCCGCCCGACCTGCCCGGAGTCACCGGCAGGGCTGAGTCATCCCGGGTATACACCCGATGGCCGCGCGGGTCCTGGCTCAAGTGCATGACGTCAGTGCGGGGGTAGGTGTAGCTGCCGTAGGATGGTGCCCAGGTCGGTCGGTTGGCCGGTGGTGGTGTCGGCCCAGCGCTGCAGGATGTCGGCGGTGGCAAGCGCAAGGTCGGGGGGTAGGTGCTCGGCGCCCAGGGCGTTGGCGACTTCGTGCATCTCCGGTGCCCAGCGCCACGCCCGGGCGGCGACGCTGGGCAGGAAGTCCCGGTTGCCGAGGATGTCGTGGGGCATCCGCTGCGCCTCGGTCAGTAAGGCTTCAGTGATGCCGTGATCATCAGCTAGCGCGTGCGCGAGGGCGGCGGCGGTGCGGCTGGTTCGCTGGAAGGAGGCGAAGGCCATCTTCAAGGCGCTGGCCTGGCCCGGGTGCTCTCCGAGAAGGACTGGTTCGGCCAACGAGCCGGCGAACAGGTCCGCAACCTGGCGGCTTGTGGTCGGAGTTCCGGCGAGGTAGAGCCGGGCAGGGGGTTGCCCGCCGGGCGGCGACCCGAAGATGCATCCGTCGACGGCGGCCGCCCCCGCTTCGGTGAGCCGGGCGGCGATTCGGTGCAGGCGCGCTGGGCTGATCGCGTTCGCCTCGACGTAGATACCGCGGTACCCGATTCCCGCGACTGTGGTGGCGATCTCCTCGGCCGCTGCGGGCGGGCAGATCGACAAGACGATCTCGCTGTCTGCGAGCAGTTGCTCGAGCGGAGCCGGACTCAGTCCGGCGTCCTCGGCCCGGTGGTAGGTGGACGGGCTGCGCCCGTCGGGACACCACAGGACGGTCTGGCCGTTGGCCGTGATCTGGGCGGCGATGCCGGCTCCCATCCGGCCCGGGTGCAGCAGCCCGACCGTGACCGAGGCACTCACCCGCCGCCTCCGGGCAGCGCCGGGGGCGCGGAGGCGCGGGTGAAGGTCCGGATCTGGTCGTGCAGGTCCAGCGCGAGCGTGCAGGTCTGGTACCTCGGCCGCTGCAGCGCGCGGCCCACCTGGTGCAGGCGGCGCGCGACGCTGTCAGTGCGGCGCTGAGTGGCGATGGTCAGTACACGCTGAAGCTGTTCGGCGGCGCCGTCGAGATCGTCGCGGCCGAGCCGGGCCGCAGCGAGATCCAGCCGGGCCAGGCACAGCTCGCCGAGGCGGCGTTGCTCTAGGGGGTCGGCTTCGTAGAGTTCGATGGCATGTGCCGCGTCGCGTTCGGCATCGGTGTAGCTGTCCGGCCCGCCGAGCCACAGCCGCGCAGTCGCGGTGTAGAAGCTCTGCTTGGCCGGGGGGAAGGTGAGCATCCCGCCCGGCTCATCCGCTCCCCGGACCTCGTCGCGGGCTTGCTCGGCACGGGCCAGCGCGTTCTCGGTAGCGCGCTGGTCGCGCAGCCGGGCGTGCGCCCGGGCTTCGATCGCGGCCAGCCGGACCCGGGCCGTCCCGGTCTCCGGCACATAGCGCCAGCCGTCCGCGGCCAGCTCGACGGCGGCGCGGGGCCGCTCGTCCCAGTAGGCCACCAGGCTCTGCGTTCCCCGCACCCAGGCCCGCAGCGCATTGTTCCCGGCCAACTCGGCACACAGAAACGCGGTGCGGGCCTGGGTCTCAGCGGCAGGCAGCCAACCCAGGTCGAACGAGGCGTTGGCGAGCACCCCGCACAGCACACCAGCCACCAGATACAGCTCGCGGCTCTGCTCGGGGTACTGGCGGCCCTCCAGCAACTCGAACGCCCTGTTCCGCAAGGCCCGCAACTCGACGAATATCGGGTAGACGGGCCGGTTCGTGTAGGTCGTCGCGATCCGCGTGAGGTCTGCGCGGAACTGCTCCAGGGTGTGCGGCCCAACATTGGACTGCTCAGCGAACTGCCCGAAGCGGGCCGACTCGGCGGCGGCCATCGCCACCTCCCTCTGCGCTGCCAGATCCTCTACCGGCTCACCGTCGACCGGCACCGGTCCGGGTACCTCGACCGTAGTGACCTCGGTCTCAGACGCGGGCTCGGGCGGCCCGAACAGCCGCTCGGCGCTCTCCCCGAACATCTGCTCCAGAACCCGGCAGGCGGCTGGATGCGGAAGACCATCGAGATCACCCACCATCCAGCGTCCCACCTGCCGCATCGACACGGTGAGCCCCTCGTCGAGCTGATCCGATGTCCGTGTGAAGTCTTTCTGGAACTCGGCCTTTGTCCGCCGTAACCGGCGCACAAGCTGTTCCAGTCTCGTCCGCGGAACCAGGCCGGAACCGAGCATCCTCATCACCCTCCGAGCTGACCTGAGCACACAACGCGGTGCCCAGTATGGAACCTGATGCGTCGACGGGCGGGCTGACCAGCCCACATGTCCGGGAAACGTCCGATCACCGTCCATAACTGTCGAGTTGATGTCCACCGCGATCATGGCACCGTTCCCTCAGACGGAGCCGGAGATGCCGTGCAGAGGCGCG
This sequence comes from Pseudonocardiaceae bacterium, assembly GCA_050699975.1. Taxonomy (GTDB): domain Bacteria; phylum Actinomycetota; class Actinomycetes; order Mycobacteriales; family Pseudonocardiaceae. The sequence goes on from JBOHGH010000002.1 coordinate 19,999, forward strand.
CCCTGTTCCCCGACTCAGTCCCACCAGATCCATCACTTTCATGGGAAAGCGCAGGAATGACGAATGTTGCCGCTGCAGCCAGGTGCCTTCCACCGGAGGTGGAACAACTGCTGCTCGACGTGCTGGATGACGGATTCACCGCGTACTGCTGCGGACCGAAGGCAGGGCCAAACGCCCTGGTCGCCGTCTACGAATGGCCGCATTGCTTCGATCTGATCACTATCCGCGACTTCGATCGGATCACCGCAGCCAGAGCGCCGAAACACGGAAATGTCGATATCTTCGCCCCCGAGGTCGTGATGTGGGCCTACGATGGCCCGCCGCAATGGACCTTGCGGATGTTGCTGAACCTGGTGCACCCGCAGCACCCCGACGCTCCCCACGGGGAATTTCCCGCACCGCGGTTCCTGCATATTCCCCGGGCCGAGCAACGGCCCATGACGATCGGGCTGCCATCATCAGGCCGGGCCGGTACGCGAGCCCGACGGCTCGCCGCCACGATGGCAGCCGACAGCTGGTCCAAAGGATCTTCGTCGCCCAGCGCACCCACACGAGGCCGCCAGCTTGCGAGGAGGGTCGATGCACGAATTGATTGTTAGTCCCTTCGTGGGTAACTACATCGTGGTGCGGCCGGGCCGCCGCAACGGGATGAAGATCCCTTACTCCAGGTACCGGGAACTCACACAGGCCGTCCTCGGTGACATCATCCCGTTGTGGTTGGCCGGGGCTGCATCTCGTGCCTGGGATCTCGACCTCTCCGGACGTCCCGTCGCAGGAACGGTCCTCGTGAGGCCGGAGTCCCCGTTCGGCTACGGCCGCGCCTCTTATGAGCTCAACCTTGGATGCAACTACGACTGCGAGCACTGCTACCTCGGTCTGAAGAAGTTCGAGGGACTGTCCTGGCCAGACAGGGAACGGCTGCTGCATATCATGCGAGACGCCGGAGTTTTGTGGCTCCAGCTTACCGGCGGTGAACCGATGATCGATCGCCTGTTCACCCAGGTCTATACCTTGGCTTACGACCTTGGGATGATGCTGACCATCCTCTCCAATGGCTCTCGGCTGTCGAATCCCAAGGTCCTCGATCTGCTCACGTCTCGGCGTCCGCACCGGATCACGCTCAGCGTCTACGGAGCGAGCGCGGAAAGCTACGACGGGCTGACCCGCCGCAAAGGCGCGTTCAGGATGTTCGAGAAGGGCCTGCACGCCGGGCACGAAGCAGGGCTACCGCTTGCCCTGAGCATGATTGTCACCAGGCACAACGCGCACGAAGTCGACCAAATGCGGGCCATTGCCGAACAGCTCGCGCTGCCCTTGGACGAGTACGTCAACATGGTGCCGGCAATCTACGGCGGCGCCGAGACACTGCCGTCACAGTCGGTGAAGCATCTCCGGAAACGCAAGGTGTTCACCGGCTGCAACGCCGGCCACACCTTCTTCCACGTCGATCCGCACGGGAAGGCAAGTATCTGCAAAGTCGGCCGTGACCCCCAGATCTCCCTGATGGACGAAGGAGTCGAGGGCCTGAGCCGCCTGGGTGGTATCGCTGACAGTCTGCTGCTCCGTCAAGGGGGCTGTAGCGGCTGCACCTTGAGCGGCACCTGCGGCACGTGCATGCCGCTGGTGCAGCTCTATCGCAAGGCCGGGGCCCCCTTGGCCACCTACTGCCAGCACCGAGAGAGGAGGGAGGATGCCGGATGACCGTGGACGTTGACATCAAGCCGAGCACCGTCGAGCCTGTTGAGATCGAGTTCGTCGCGGACTTGGACGTGCTGTCCGAGTCGGACGTGTGCTCATGCAGCGCTGGCGACGACAACCCGTTCTGACTAGGCGCATCAGGCCCCGACACGGTTCGCGTGTCGGGGCCTGATCCTTGCCTGCCGGTGGTTACGCTACCGGGTGTGCGTTTTCGATGGGACTGGCTGAGCCCAATGGTAACTGTTCCGTATATTCCGACACTCGGACCGGTAGGGCCCCGTGCGCTGTCCGAAGAGCTGTTCAACGCCGTCGTGGACATCGCTGGCACGGACCGATTTCTCCCTTACGACAAAGACCAGCGCTGGTCGAGCGCGAAAGACGAATGGCTCATCGTCGACGAGATTATCCACGAGCCGGACCGCACCGTGATACCAACACTGTCTACCCGTGGACGCGGTCTGGTGAAGGTCCACTACTACGGAGGTGGTGGGCCGATAGTAAGCGAGGTCACCGAGTGGTTATACAGCTGGTGTGGCGCTTTTGGCGTGGCGGGTGGAAGGATCATCTGGTTTCACAGCACTCCCGATGGCGCACGAACTCGACTGATGCTGAAGACGTTCGCCGACCAGGACAAGCGCCACTATGGCCACGTCGTGGGCCTGGAGGACTGCGACGTCGCTGACACGTTTCCGGCCTTCGCCGAACAGCTCGGGGCGGACGGATTTGCTTTCCTCTACCAGCGGATCAAGGCCGGGCTCGCCGACGGCCCAATCCTCGTGACAGTCGAGGACCGGCACATCGTCGGAGCCATCGGCCCTCTGGGAATCCTGCTCGACGCCACCGGGACACGAACGCAGCCGCCACAGTACTTCGCCGTGCATCCCGACTACCGGCATCGCGGCCACGGCAGAGCACTGTGGCAAGCGGCGATCGCATGGGGTGCGGAGAACGGGGCCGAGTACAAGGTTCTCCAAGCCGCATCCGGGAGCGCAGCCGAGCTGTTCTACATCTCCGAAGGCATGTCCACGCTCGGGTTCGTGTGCAGCACGGACGTGCCTCTGCATCGCGGGATGTGAGAACCCAGCGCCGCTGGTGCTGTACCCGTAGTGGAGCGGTTCGCGTCGCGATATAGATAAACGGGCACCATCAGCTGCTTCCATTAGCGCCTTCTCAAGCCGCGCGCCCGGATGGCCGATGCGCGCACGGCCGCGAGCGCGGCGGAGTTGGCCAAGATTGCCGATTCGAGGTCACGTCTGCCATCTAGCCGTTCGTGTCCAATTCCATGGCTGCGGCGAGGTCAGCTGCTGTCATTCGCTGCGCGGGATCGGCTCGGCCCGACTCGTCGAAGCGGACGCCCTCGGCTTCAAGTACTTTCCGGGGATCATCAGTCCGTTCTGGGTCCGGCCAGCGGAAGTCCAGCGAGATGTGGCCGTTGATCTTCAGGACACGGTGGGCGTTGGGAACCATTACGTTGAAGAGCCGAGCGCCCACGGCCCCCTGGTGCGAGCCAATCACCGCCGCCACATCCGAGTAGCTGGTCCACCTTCCAGCCGGGAGCGACGCGAGCACTTGATTCATCAGCGCCCAGTGCGGGTCGGGAGGCGAGGTACTCACTGACTCGTCCGGGCCCGGCCAGATCGACACGATCCGCCGGCCCAGCGCCCGGCCGCGGGCCTGGATCTCAGCACGCCCCCACCCCGAGGCGCCGGCGATCTCACGATTCATCGCAAGGCCACTGTCGGCGAGTAGCTTCTTCTTCGCGTGGAAGCTGTCGTTGGCCAGCTTGGCGTTGTAGGCGGTAAGGGTGAGATTGCCAAGCGTGTGCACCAGCGAGGCGTGTATCTCCTCGGGAGTCTCACCGTCACTCGCGCCAGAGGCGAGTATCTCTTCCCACTCAGGGGTCAGCGACTGCGGCAGTACGTGCTCGATGGTCAGCGCGGCCCGACTGAAGTCGAGAGGCTCCCCATGCCGGTAGTCCTCCTCGAGCGCGCGCAGGATGAAGGTGCGCTGCGGGCCACGGCCCCACTCATAGAAGTAGTTCACCAGAACGGCATCTTTGACGTGCTGGTCCGTCGGGAATCTCTTGCGCGGGCCCGACAGGGCTGCCGTGATCGCCGGCGCCGTCGGGGCCTCCTCGCCAAGATCCTTGACCAGCGACGTCATCGTCCGACCCAGACTGTTCGTGGGCAGGCGCACGATCATCCGGCGGACCAGGTAGCTTTCCACGACTCGCAGCGCGGCGGCAGCGTCTTCAGCGGTGAGGTGTCTGGTGTCGTGGGCCAGCATCACGTGCAGGCAGATCGGGTGGACGGTTGTCGCGGACCCCCATCGGTTCAGCCGGTCCAGTGCGCGGCGCAAGGGCGGGGTGGGTTCGGTCTGAGGGTCGAGCACCCGCTTGAACATGCGGGCCTTGCGATGCAGCTCAGCAATCCACCGCTCGATGGCGTGCTCATCTTTCAGCGGGTCGAGCCGCAGCTGCTGCGACCGGTAGATTGACTCCTGGGTCGCCCGATCGTCACCGCGCAGAACGAGGTCGAGCCACACCAACTCCTCCAGTTCGGCGTCACTGAGCAGCTTCTGCAGCGGCAGCCACTGGTGGGTGTAGACCTCGTCGCCGCGGTGGGGCAGCCGCATGAACAGGTAGTTGCGAAGCAGGTCGGCCTGGGTCAGTGGCTGTCCCTTGTAGTTCAACGACTCGAAGATCCGGTGCACGTTGTCGTCCGCGTGCGCGGAAATCGCCACCAGGGCAAGCCGAGTGGTGATGGTCTGCTCGACGCGACGGATGTCGTGTTCATCCTCCGGGTCGTCCACCTCCTGCAGTTTGCGCAGAAAGAATCGGTAGGCGGCACCGATCCGGTCCTCGCCGCCCGCGCCGGCGTATCGCTCGACCAGCGCGATCCACGACTGGCGGTCCTCCTGGGTAGGCAGTAGCCGGTAGTGCTCGTCGCCCGATGCGTATTTGTTGACCAGATAGTGTTCGTGGATCTTCTCGGCGAGCTGGGGATCATCGTGCTGGACGTGATCGCGGATGGCGCACAGCAGCAGGCTGAGCGTGGTGAGTCGCTGCTGCCCGTCGACCACGAGCCACCGCACGACGCCCGCGGGTGTGTTCGAGGGGCTGGGCGCGAGCACAACGGATCCAAGGAAATGCGTCGAGGTCGGATCGCCGCTGTCCAGCGACAAGATGTCGTCCCACAGCTGGTTCAGCGGATCCTTGTCCTCTTTGCGTTCCCAGCTGTAACGGCGCTGGTAGAGCGGGACAACGTACTGCTTTTCGCCCTGCAGGACCTCCCGGACCGTCGTCTCGCTCGCCTTCACGTCGTTCCCTCCAGCCGGGCGGCCTTGGCCGCTTCCAGTGCCTCGGCGACAGCCGCGAACTCATTGAGCGCGGCCTGCAGGTCATCGACGATCTCCTGTGCGATCACCTCAGGGGGCTGCAGGTTATCGCTGTCCTCCGCGTCCGGATCGCGTAGCCAGATGATGTCGAGATTGGCCTTGTCGCGGGCGACCAGCTCGTCGTAGTCGAACGCCTTGAAACGCTCGGTCTCGGCCCGCTCCCCGCGCGGTTTGCCGGGCTGGTAGCAGTCGATGAAGTCCTGCAAGTGCTCGCGGGCGAGCTTGCGCTGCCGGAGCGTGAAGTGCTGACCAGTGCGGAAGTCGTAGACCCATAATTTCGTTGTCCACGACTGGTCCAGCCGGGTGCGTTTTTTGTCGAAGAACAGCACATTCGCTTTGACTCCACCGGCGTAGAAGATGCCAGTGGGCAGCCGCAGCAGGGTGTGCACGTCGCACTCGTGGAGCAGCCGCCGCCGGATGGCCTCGCCAGCGCCGCCCTCGAAGAGCACGTTGTCCGGCAGGACCACCGCGGCGCGGCCACCGACTCTCAGCAAGCGGTAGATGTGCTGGACGAAGTTGAGTTGCTTGTTGCTCGTGGTCACCCAGAAGTCGTCGCGCTCATAGGAATCGTCATCGCGGGTGATGCGACCGAACTCGTCGACGGTGCTGAACCCGGATTTTCGGCCGAACGGCGGGTTCGCCAGCACCAGCGTTGCGCGATGCTCGATCTTCTCGGCGAGGGAGTCGTGCACCTCAATGAGTTCCGGACCGTTTGCTCGTCCGATACCGTGGAGGAGCAGATTCATCTGCGCCAGCCGCGCGGTGTCCTCCACCAGTTCGACACCACGAATCCCGCCACCCGCTACGTGCTGTGCCTCCTCGGGGGACAGCGCCTCGTCCTTGCGGTCTTTGACGATGTGTTCGTACGCGGCAAGCAGAAAGCCGCCGGTGCCACAAGCCGGGTCGATGATGGTGTCCTGCGCGGTCGGCTGCATGCACTCGACCATGGCCTGGATCAGGGCACGTGGAGTGAAGTACTGGCCAGCGCCGGACTTGACGTCCTCCGCGCCCTTCTCCAGCAGCGCCTCGTAAGCATCGCCCTTGATGTCGACCTTGGTGGCTGACCAGTTCTGCTTATCGATCAGATCGACGATCAACCGCTTGAGCGTAGCGGCATTGCGGATCTTGTTCTGGGCGTTGTAGAAGATCCGGCCCAGCGCACCCGACTTCCTGCCGAGCTGGTCGAGGATATTGTCGTAGACGTTCTTAAGATCCGCCGCGTCCGCGTCGAGCAGCGTCTGCCAACCGAGGTGCTCAGGCACGATCTCCTCGCGACCGCCCAACTTCCGCCCGGCCCGCTCATGGGCCATCTTGAGGAACAGCAGCAGGGTGAGCTGATCGACATAATCGATCGTGGACACCCCATCATGCCGCAACACATGACAGTAGCTCCACAGCTTTTCGACGAGCTGACGTGCGTCGGGAGTTGCGGCAGTCACAGGTTGCTCTCCTGCTCTGGATCGCCATTCTTCGTGGTGTGTCGAGCACGGCTGAGTCTCGGCCGTGCCACTCGCTCCATCTTGACTCTCTCTAGAAGCGCCGACGCCGCTTCGTCGTTCGGATCCTGCGGGAGCAAACCACCGGAGAATGCGTCCTCGAGAAGTGCTGAGCGTAAACGGTTCGCTCCTAGTTCGGCCGATCGGATGGTTGCGAGACCAAGATCAATAGTCGATAGATGTTCTTCAAGTGTTAAAATGACGCGACGTTGTTCGGCGAGTGGCGGAACCGGGATTATCCACTCTGCGAGCCGTCCGCTCCCAAGGTGGTGGATACCCACGCCGCGCGATCTTTCTGCAAAAGCACCTCGAAGTGCCTCGGCGCGGAGGAAGTACAGTAGGTAAGCTGGTTCAACCGCTCCGAAGCTCCGTACTCTGATCAAAGTGTTCTGTAAACAGCATCCCTCTATCTCGCCCCGCCATAGGGCGGGTTTTCCAACCTCGCCCGGCGAGCCCGACGCCTCGGATACGACGACGTCGCCATACTCGAGTCGGTATGTCTTTACTTCGTCGTCGGTGAAGTTCATCATCTTGACATCGTCGAGCCGTAGTCCATCCCATCCCACATTTGCGGCGCGCAGGTAGGGGCGCATCTGGTTGCCCGTGTGGTTCTTAGGAGATCGTTGTCGACCGAGCCGGACCTCCGCGACCTCGTCAAGTCGCGCCCATTCCCAGCCAGCCGGCAGGTCGGTCATGCGGGGAGTTCTTTGTTCAGCTCGGTCAGCAGGGCGGCGGCGCGGCGCTCGTCGCCGAAGGCTTGGCAGAAGCCGTCGGCGCCGCCGTATTCCGTGAACGGCGGGTCGTCGAGAGTGTCTTCGGCGACGTGCAGGCGGCTGGCGATGACGGCGGCGATGCGGTCGATGAACCAGCGCTGATCCACCGTGAACCGGAGCCCGGCCTGCTCCTGGCGGGCCAGCCAGTTGGCCAGCCGCTCCTCGACGAGGCTGTGGTAGGGGTCCAGTTCTGAACGCAACCCGAGCTCGTAGCGCAGGATGCTGACCAGCTCGGGCACGCCCTTGCGGCCGCCGTTGCCGCGGGCGATCCCGAGCTTGCGATACGCATCCCACAGCAGAGCGGGCGTCCACTGGTGCGGCGGCCGCTCGATCTGCCGCGCGAGGTCGGCCAGCCGCGCATACACCGTCCGAGGATCACGGCGGGGGTCGGAGAACGCTACTCGCAGCGCGGCAGTCAAGTCCCGATTCTCCTCAAGGTAAGCCCGCCAGTCCTCAACGGTCTGCCGCGCGCCGTCCCGATCCAGCGTGCGCGCCTCGACCGAGATCAACACGTCCTGGGTGTGCTCGTCGAACGGCAGATCGTACTTGCGCCGGATACTGAGGATCCGGCCGCGGAACTCTGGATCGGCCAGTGGCGCCACCGCCTGGACCACCAAAGCATGCTGTGCCGCCGAGCCCCCGGCTACCCGGGCCTGTTCCTGGGCGTCGTCGTCGGTCGCCTCGGTCAGATCCCGGGCGATCTGATGCAGCGACCGACCGCCAGCGGCAGCCAGCTCAGCTCGCTCGGCCTCGGTGATCTGACCGTTCAAAACAGCCAACCGGGAAGACAGTGCCGCCGCCTCGTCAGTGGTGATGCTGTGGCTGGCCGCCTTAGCCAACAGCTTCTGCAGGCTGACCTGCCGCTGGCTGGCCGGCGCCAGCGGCTTGGCTTCCACCAGCGGCGAGTCGGTCACCCCGACGGCGTCGACCAGCAGGAACTTCGTCTTTCCCACAGCGTCTGGGGTGACGGTCTGGAACTCGTCGGCGTCGATGGTGCGTGCGCCGCGGCCCTTCATCTGCTCGAAGTAGGTCGCGCTGGATACCCCGCGCAGGAAGAACACGCACTCCAGCGGGCGCACATCGGTTCCCGTCGCGATCATGTCGACGGTCACCGCGATTCGCGTCGACGCCTTGGTGCGGAAGTCCTTGAGCGCCTGCTCCGGGTCGTCCGACCGGTAGGTGATCTTCGTGCAGAACTCGTTGCCGCCGCCGAAGATCTCCCGGACCGCGAGGACGATCTCATCGGCGTGCAGGTCGGTCTTGGCGAAGATCAGGGTCTTGGGCACGTGCTCGCGCTGGGGGAAGTACTCCGGCCACCCTTCGGCGAACGCCTGGATCGCGGTACGGATCTGGCTGGGGTTCATCACCGCCCGGCCGATCTGCTCGCCGCTATAGTCCAGTGCGGTGTCGAGCTGCTCGTAGCGCTCCCGGCGGGTGTGCAGGTCCATGATCCGCACAGGGGTGTGCGCCGGGATGCTGCCGCCGTGCTCGCCGACCTGGGTGTGAATGCGCATGATCTCGAAGTCGACATTCACGCCGTCGGCGACCGCTGCGCGGTAGGTGTACTGCGACACCAGGTTCTCGTGGAAGAAACCGAAGGTCTGCGCGACGGGGGTGGCCGTCAACCCGACGATATGCGCGTCGAAGTACTCCAGCACCGCGCGCCATTTGCCGTAGATCGAGCGATGGCACTCGTCGACCACGATCAAGTCGAAAGTCTCCGGCGGGACCGCGGCGTTGTAGTCCAGCTCGACGGCCTCATCGATGTCATAGTCGTCGAACTCCGGATCCGCGTCCTCGGCAGGCAGCTCCTCGCCGCGCAGCATCGCGTACAGGCGTTGCACCGTGCTGATCACGATGCTCGCCGAGTCCAGCAACGTCGTGCTGGTCAACCGCTGCACGTTGTACAGCTCGGCGAACTTGCTGAAGTCGTCCGGAGTTTCGAACCGGGCGTACTCCGCCCTGGCCTGCTTACCGAGGTTGTTGCGATCCACCAGGAACAGCACCCGCCGGGCCCCGGCGTGCTTGAGCAGCCGGTAGGAGGCGTTGACCACGGCATAGGTCTTGCCCGCACCGGTGGCCATCTGGATCAGCGCGCGCGGGCGGTCGGCAGCCAGTGACTGCTCCAGACCGGTGATCGCCTCGATCTGGTTCGGGCGCAGGCCGTGGGTGATCAGCTCCGGCATCCGGCGCAGCCGGGCCCGCAGCGTCGGCGCCTGCGGGTACGCTTGCGCCTCCCGCATCCAGCGGGCGACCGTCGTGGGTTGGTGGAAGGCGAACACCCGCCGGCTGCGCGGGACCGGGTCCAGGCCGTTGGTGAACCGGGTCTCCACCCCGCTCGACTCGTACCGGAACGGCAGCGGCGTGCGCCAGGCGGCGAGCTGCTGCCCGGTCGTCAGCCCAGCCGCGTACCGGTCGGACTGCTGCTCCGCGCCGATCAGGCTGACGCCCTCCCGCTTGGCCTCGATCACACCGACGAGCCCGCCATCGACGTAGAGCAGGTAGTCCGCCCGGCCCCGGGCCATGCTGACTTCGCGGACCGCGATCCCCGTCGCCACCTGCAGGTTCGTCGTGGCGACGTCCTGCACCACCCAGCCGGCTTGCGCCAGCATCCGGTCGATGACGCGGCGTACCTGCACCTCCGACAGCGGCGGCCGGCTGGCGATCTGGGCCTGCTCGACCAGCGCGTCCCGGCGGGCCGCGTCGAGTCGAGGCGGGGCTTCGGCGCGTTGGGTCAGGTCGCGGCTGAGTTCCTCGACCCGGGTGGACAGCTCCGACACCAACTGGTGGAGATCGCCCTGGCCCCGGACTGCGGCGAGGATCTCGGCCTCGGCGGCGCGTCGGGCCTGCGCCTCGGCAGCGGCCAGCGATGCCTGTTCATCAAGCCGCAGCCGCATCTCGACCAACTCGGCGTGATAGGTACCCAACTGGCCGGTCAGCTCGGTCAATGCGACGGCGTCGGCCTGGTCGCGGGGCGTCGCGGCCGGACCGGGTGGCTGCGGTGGGACGAACGGCGGCGCTTCCCGGGATTGCGTCACCGTGCGGTGGAACCAGGCGCCGAGGTCGTAGCAGGTTCGCACCAGCCGCAGGGCATCGCGCTGCGCCGCGAAACCCTCGTGCGCGGCCTTGTTCCCGGTATCGCGGACAGCGTCGAACCAGGAGTGCACCCGTTTGTTGATCACGCCCTGGTCCAGCAGCACCTTCAGCCGCTTGTGCTGCGTTCCCTGACCGGCCGGGATCCGGATGCCGAAGGTGGTGACCAGCGCCGCCACCAGCTGCTCGCCGAACTGGCGGGCCTTGATCATTGACGTGTTGGGGTCGGTGAAGACCATTGACTCGGCCGCCGCGCCGTACCCGACCAGCACGGCTTCGTGGGCCAGCAGGAACCCGAAGTTCGGCGAGCGCTGCGCCAACTCCTCCAGCCGCGGATCGGCCGTCACCACTCACCGTCCGTACCCGGCACGCGTGACGTTAACATCATGCAGCTCTCACGTATGGCACTCCGTTGCAGCACGGTCCTTTCTTCCTCTATCGCAGAGAGCGCGGTCCTCGTTGCCGAGGGCAGCCGTGTCGAGTGCCGCCGTGCGATGATTTCCTCCATGAGCGCCCGCCGGCCCATTGCAGCCGCTGGGCTGGTCGTCCTGCTCACCAGCACCGGGGTACTGCACTTCGCGGCGCCTGAGTCGTTCGACGCCATCGTCCCTGAGCAACTGCCCGGCACCGCCCGCACCTGGACCCACCTCTCCGGGGCCGCCGAGCTGGTGGTCGCGGCGCTGATCGCGATACCCCGCACCCGGCGGGTCGGTGGGCTGCTCGCCGCGCTGCTGTTCGTCGCGGTGTTCCCGGCCAACGTGAAGATGGCGATCGACTGGTCGGACCGGCCGGACTGGATGCGTGCGCTGGCCTACGTGCGGCTGCCACTGCAGATCCCCCTGGTGCTGTGGGCACTGCTCATCTACCGCCGCGCTACCACCAGACCTGCCCCGTAACCCCGCATTCAGCGGGCTCGGCGGGGTAACGGGTATGCCGATAACCCCGATAAGCCTGCTGAATGCGGGTCGACGCTCCGGTCGTGGCCGTTCGTCGTTGAGCGGCTCGACAGAACGGGCGCTGAGCGGGTCGGTCTCGACCGCTCGTCGCGCTGGTTGGCGCACCTGGCGCAAGCGACACGCCTGCCCGTTTGCAGGGTTTGCCGCAGCCGTGGCCTTACCGTTACTTTCCGTCGGTCGCAGATCACGATCTGGCTGCAAGTCGGTGCCGTTCCCCGCGCCCCCGAGCTGGGATGGCTGCTATCCCGCCCACGCACCCAGGTCCCCGCCGTGAAAGGGACCCACAGTTGGCGCGTCACCGCTCCCCCCGCGGTCGTCGGCGGCATCCCGAGGTCGCCCCCACACCTGCCCCCACCCGCACGCCCACCCCTACCCCCGCATCCCGCGGTGCGCACCGCATACCTCGGCCAGGTCCGGCGCTGCGCGGTCGGGCGGTGACGGCCGCCGTGGCCGCTGGCGCCTTGGCCGTGGCCGGGCATTCGGTGCAGGCCGGCGTCGCAGTGGGCGCCGAGAAGACCGTTGATGTCGCACCGGCCGCACTGACCGGACTGACCGGCCCGTCGCTGGAACCGGAGATCCTGCAACTCGCAGCCACCAGTGATCGGCCCGTCGGAGTGCAGGCGTTGCGCCGCGCCGTCGAGAAGGCTGACCGGGCGGCGGCCTACCAGTACGCCGTAGAAAATCGTCTGGGCGAACCCTACAAAGCTGGCAACAGTCACAGCCTGGACGGCTGGATCGCCAAAGCGCTCGGGATGATGGGCCTGCCCCAGGCCCTCGCGAAGGGCGTCAAGACGATCATCGTGCACGAGTCCGGCGGGAACCCCGACGCGATCAACAACTGGGACAGCAACGCCGCGCGTGGCACCCCCTCGCAGGGCCTCATGCAGACCATCCCGGCCACCTTCAAAGCCTGCGTGCTGCCCAGCCTGGCAGGCAGCTCGATCACCGACCCGGTGGCCAATATCACCGCCGGGATCCGCAGCATGATCGCCCACCACGGCATCGGCGCCGTGATGAACGGCGGACGGCGCGACGCCAGCGGCAACTACATCGGCTACGGCGGACACGGCTGCTCGTCTTATGACGTCGACGAGTACGCCTCCCAGCTGCGCACCCTGTGGAAAGACGAGCCGGTGCCCGGGTCTTTAGCGGCAACGCCTGGTTGATCAGCTGCCGATCACCTCCAGCGGCAGCCCCAGCTCGCGCAGTGCCACGATCCGGACGTCTTGGTCGCCGTACAGCCGGTGCCCCGACGGCGTGCGCGCCGATGGGCACAGCAGCCCGACCTGGTCGTAGTGGTGCAGCGTCCGCACGGTCAATCCGGTCAGCCGGGCAAGCTGCCCCACCTTCCAGGTCGGCCCGTCGACGTCGGCCATCGCGTCCTCACTTCTCCTCGTGCCCCGCCGGTCGCGGTAGCACAACGGACGCTAAGTCCTCACGTACCGTCAGGTTCAAGTCCGGATGGGAAGGTTGTCGGGGTGATTCATGTTGCTGCCTAGGGGCGACGATGACAGGAGGACGCCGTGGCAGCGGAGCAGATCCAGGTGCAGCGGGTTCTGATGGTGGCGGCACATCCCGACGATGTGGACTTCGGATCCGCCGGCACGGTCGCGACCTGGACCGACGCGGGCCTCGAGGTGTTCTACTGCATCGTGACCGACGGGGACGCCGGTGGTTTCGATCGCGACGTGCCCCGCTCGGCGATCGGCGGCATCCGGCAGGACGAGCAGCGTAAGGCAGCCGCCGCACTGGGCGTCACTGACGTCGAGTTCCTCGGCTACCCCGACGGCAGGCTGATGGTGAGCCTCGAACTGCGGCGCGACCTCGCCCGCGTCATCCGCCGGACCCGCCCAGACCGGGTGGTGATCCCGTCCCCGCAACGCGACCTGCGCAGCCTCTACGGCAGCCACCCCGACCACCAAGCTGCCGGCGAAGCCGCGCTGTGCGCGGTCTATCCCGACGCCCGCAACCCGTTCGCGCATCCCGAACTGCTCGCCGAGGAGGGCCTGGAAGCCCACACCGTTTCCGAGGTCTGGGTAGTCAGCGCCAACGACCGGGCCGACCACTATGTCGACATCACTGACACCTTCGATCGCAAGATCGCCGCGCTGCGAGCGCACGCCAGCCAGACCGCGCACATGACAGGCCTCGAGGAGCGGATGCGCGCCTGGGGAACTATGCAGGCTCAGGCCGCTGGGCTGGCGGAGGGTCGGCTAGCGGAGGGCTACCTCGTGCTCAATACCCGCTGACGCTACGCCTCGTCCTCGCTGCCGGTGAGCAGGACGTGGGCCACCAGCACGGGATTGTCGTTCATCGGCACGTGCCCGCAGCCGGGCAGCCGCAGGAGCCGGGCGTGGGGGATCAGCCGGATGACCGATTCGGCCCGGGGCCGCCGGAAGAGGAGGTCCCGGGCTCCCCACGCGATGGTCACTGGCACGTCGGGCATCCGGCCGGCGAAGACGATCTTTTCTCCAGCTGCCAGGCTGGGACCGAAACCGACCGCGCTGATCATGGCCCGCATGTCCTCGAGCAGTACCTGCGGCTCGAGCAGGTCCGGACGAGCAAAGAGGACGCCGGTCATCAGCGCGCGCCCGGCCGTGGTCTGGGCCAACCGGGTCGCGAGCTTCGGCGGTAGGTGCCGCGCGGTGCGGTGCACCTGCCGCACCATGCCCAGCGACACCCGCCGCCCCATCGGAGTCCACAGTCCCGCCGGGGACAGCGCGGTCGCGCTGCGCACCATTCCCCGTTGGGCCAGCACGAGGGACACCAGGCCCCCCATCGAGTTGCCGGCCGCGTGCGGCCGGTCCAGTCCCAGGTCCGCGAAGAACTCGGAGAGCACGAGCACCGCGCTGTCCAGCTCGTAGGGCAGGTGATCCGGGAGTGGCGGGGACTCGCCGAACCCCGGGAAGTCGACAGAGATCACGTCGCGATGCTTGGCTAGCAGGTCGACGACGGGAAGCCATCCCTGCCGTCGGTGACCGGCTCCGTGCAGCAGAACCAGCGGCGGCCCCGCGCCGCATCGGTCGTAAGCGAGCTGCACAATTTACACTGTATCGACTTGTGACTCGCCAGTAACTGCCTGACGAGGAGAAACCGCGCAACGCTGAACACTGTCGCTCCCGGGGGAGTTTCCACTCATGCGTGAATCGTTGGCCGACCGGGTCGCCCGCCGGCAGGCTGCCGTGCCGCAGATCCGCTACCCGCCGGCCCTGCCGGTGAGCCAGCGTAAGGACGAGATCGCCGCGGCGATCCGGGAGCACCAAGTGGTGATCGTTGCCGGGGAGACCGGCTCCGGGAAGACCACCCAGATCCCCAAGATCTGCCTCGAGCTGGGCCGTGGAGTACGGGGCACGATCGGGCACACCCAGCCGCGCCGGCTGGCAGCGCGCACGGTGGCCGAGCGCATCGCGGAGGAGCTGGACGTTTCGGTCGGTGGGGCGGTCGGCTGGAAGGTGCGGTTCACCGATCGCGCATCAGAGGACACCCTGATCAAGCTCATGACCGACGGCATCCTGCTGGCCGAGATCCAGTCCGATCGGTCGCTGCGGCAGTACGACACGCTGATCATTGACGAGGCACACGAACGTTCCCTGAACATCGATTTCGTCCTGGGCTATCTCAAGCAGCTGCTGCCCCGGCGCCCTGACCTCAAGGTGATCATCACTTCGGCGACCATTGACCCCGAGCGGTTCTCCCGGCACTTCGACGGTGCGCCGGTGATCGAGGTCTCCGGCCGCAGCTACCCGGTGGAGATCCGCTACCGCCCGTATGGCGCGGACTCCGAGAATGAGGCAGACGACCGCGACCAGACCCAGGCGATCTGCGACGCCGTGTTGGAGCTGCGCGCCGAGGGCGCCGGCGATGTGCTGGTCTTCCTGTCCGGTGAACGGGAGATCCGTGACACCCATGACGCGTTGGCCGCGTTGACGCTGCCGGACACCGAGATCCTGCCGCTGTACGCGCGGCTGTCGGCGGCCGAGCAGCACCGGGTCTTCCAGTCGCCGTGCACCAGAGGCCGACACACCGGGCACCAGAGACGGACACGCGCGGGAGGGGGGCGGATCGTGCTGGCCACCAATGTTGCGGAGACGTCGTTGACCGTGCCGGGGATCCGGTATGTGGTCGACGCCGGCACCGCCCGGATCTCGCGCTACAGCCGCCGGCTCAAGGTGCAGCGGCTACCGATCGAACGGGTGTCGCAAGCCTCGGCCACCCAGCGCGCCGGTCGGTGCGGGCGTACCTCCGACGGCATCTGCATCCGGCTGTACTCGGCGGAGGACTTCCAGTCCCGGCCGGAGTTCACCGATCCCGAGATCCTGCGCACCCACCTCGCGTCGGTGATCCTGCAGATGGCGGCCCTGGACCTGGGGGACGTGGCCGCGTTCGGGTTCATCGATCCACCGGATCGCCGGCAGATCTCCGACGGTGTGGCGCTGCTGCACGAGTTGGGCGCTCTTCACGAGCAGCCAACCCTGCGGCTCACCCGGGTCGGGCGCACCCTGGCGCAGCTGCCGTTGGACCCCAGGCTGGCCCGGATGGTGGTGGCGGCCAACGACAACGGCTGCCTGCTCGACGTCCTGGTGATCGTCGCGGCACTGTCCATCCAGGACCCACGGGAGCGTCCAGCCGACGCGGAGGCGGCGGCCGACGCCCAGCATGCCCGGTTCGCCGACAAGAGCTCCGACTTCCTGGCCTACCTCAACCTGTGGCACCACCTCGACGAGCAGCAGCACGCGCTGTCGTCCAACCAGTTCCGCAAGCTGTGCAAGGCGGAGTTCCTGCACTACCTGCGGGTGCGGGAGTGGCAGGACCTGCAGGCGCAGCTGCGCCGGATCACCCGGGACCTCGGCATGACGGCTGTCATGACGGCTGGGGTGACGGCGAATCCAGCGCCCGCCGATCCGCAGCCGGTGCACGTTTCACTGCTGGCCGGGCTGCTCTCGCATATTGGGCTGCTCGACGCCGAAACCCGCGACTACCTGGGTGCCCGGGGTGCCCGGTTCGCCGTGCACCCCGGATCGGGGCTGTTCCGCAAGCCGCCGCGCTGGGTGATGGCTGCCGAGCTGGTGGAGACGTCCCGGCTGTGGGGCCGGATCGCCGCCCGGATCGAGCCGCAGTGGGTGGAACCGCTGGCCGGGCACGTGGTCAAGCGCAGCTACAGCGAGCCGCACTGGGAACGTAACCGTGGTGCGGTGGTGGCCTACGAGAAGGTCACGCTCTACGGCATCCCGATCGTGGTTGCCCGCAAGGTGACCTACTCCGGCATCGACCCCGAGCTGTCCCGCGAACTGTTCCTCCGGCACGCCTTGGTCGACGGTGATTGGGAGACCCGGCACGCCTTCTTCCATGCCAACCGGGCCATGCTCGACGACGTCGAGGAACTCGAGCAGCGGGCCCGGCGGCGCGACATCCTGGTCGACGACGAGGCCCTGTTCGACTTCTATGACCAGCGCATCCCACCCGAGGTCGTCTCGGCCCGGCATTTCGACAGCTGGTGGCGCAAGGCCAGCCGGGCGACGCCGGGACTGCTCGATTTCGACCCCTCGATGCTGCTCACCGGTGACCGCGCCAGTGAGCAGGACTACCCCGACTCGTGGCCGCACAGCGTGCTGGAGTTGGACCTGTCCTACCAGTTCGAGCCGGGCGCCGACGCCGACGGTGTGACCGTGCACGTGCCGCTGCCGGTGCTCAACCAGGTCGACCCGGCGCCCTTCACCTGGCAGGTTCCTGGCCTGCGGGAGGAGCTGGTCGTCGCGCTGCTCAAGTCATTGCCCAAGCCGCTGCGCCGCCGGCTGGTCCCGGTGCCCGACCACGCGAGAGCCTTGCTGGCGCGGATGAACCCCTACCGCGAACCACTGCTGGACGTCCTGGAGCGCGAGCTTGATCAGGCGGGCGTGGCCGTGCGGCGCGCGGACTGGCAGCTCGACCGGGTGCCGGACCACTTGACGATCACCTTCCGGGTGCACGACGGCGACCGCACGCTGGCGCAAGGCACGGACCTGGCAGCGCTGGGCCGCGAGGTAGCGCCACAGTTGCGGGCCACGCTGTCCGCCGCGGGTGGCTGCCTGCCACGTCAGGGCTTGCGTAACTGGGATGTCGGGACGCTGCCGGCCACCCACCAGCAGGAGCAGGCCGGCCATCTGATCACCGCCTACCCGGCGCTGGTCGACGAGGGTGACACGGTCGCCGTCGCGCTGCTGCCCACCGAGGCCGAGCAGCAGCGCGCCATGTGGGCGGGCACCCGGCGGCTGCTGCTGCTCGCGGTGCCCTCACCGATCAAGCCGGTCCAGCGCGGCCTCGATGGTCTGGCTCGGCTGGTGTTGAAACAGAACCCGCACGGCAGCGTTGAGGCGCTGCTGGCGGACTGCGTCGATTGCGCCGCCGACGCGCTGATCGCCGCCTGCGGCGGGCCACCCCGCGACGAGGCCGGCTTCGCCCGGCTGCGGGACCGCGCCCACGCAGAGCTCGCCGAGGCGGTGGTCGCCGTGGTCGCCCACGTGCAGCGCATCCTGGCCGTCGCCCACACCGCCGCGGCCCGGTTGCCCGAACTCGCCGCGCCGGCGCTGGCACCTGCGGTGGCCGACGTCCGCGAGCAGCTGACAACCCTGGTCGGGCCCGGCTTCGTCACCGCAACCGGCGCGCAGCGGCTGCCCGACCTCACTCGCTACCTGCAGGCCATCGAGCGAAGGCTGGACAAGCTGCCCCGCGATCCGGATCGCGACCGGGATTGGATGCATCGGGTCACCGCCGTGGCGCGGGCCTACCGGCAGCTGCGCGACGAGGTCGGCGCCGGACCGGAGCTGCAGCGGATCCGCTGGATGATCGAAGAGTTGCGGGTCAGCTACTTCGCCCAGGAACTGCGCACCCCGTACCCGGTATCCGACAAGCGGATCTACCAGGCGATGGACGCCTCACGGGGCGCGTAGCGCCATGTGCAGCCGGACCGTGGTGCCCGAACCGATCTGACCGGTCGGCATTTCGACCAGGTCGCACAGCGCGTTGACCAGGATCAGTCCGCGACCGTGCGGCGCGGACCGGGCGGGTGGTATCCGGCCGACCAACCGATCGGGCAACTGCCCGCTGTCGGTGATCTCGCAGACCAGGCTCCCGGTTTCCGAGTCCTGCCACAGCGAAAGGACACCCGGCTGATCGGTGTGCACCAGGGTGTTGGTGGCGACCTCGTTGACCGCAAGGCACAGATCCGCGACCCGCGCCGCGGGCAGCCCCGCCTTGGACGCGAAAACCCGGACGAACTGTCGGATGGCTGGCAGCTCACGCGCAGAGCTGAAGACCAGCATGTCGCCCCACCACTCCGGGGGGTCGGGTAATGAGCTCAGGCTCGCGTCGGCCACAGCCCGAGGATCGGCATAGTCGGTGCTGACCTCCCGCAGGCCTCCCTCGACCAGCACCGGATGGGTCCGGCGGGCGTCGGCCAGCGCCGTAGCATCCAGCCCCTGCCGGTCGTAGGGGCACAGGATGGTCGCTTCCTGGCCGGCCAGGGCAATGTTGATGAGGGCTTCGTGTTGCAGAGCGGCCCGGTATTCGGCGGCGGACCGGCCTGGCCAGATCGGTTCGCCCACGATGCGTACCCGGCCCGGCGCGTGCTCCTGGGTGAACGCGTAGAGCACGGTGGGGATGATCCGGCCGGGATTACGACCGGCCTCGGCCATATTCACGAACCGGACCTGCTCGGCGCGCTGGCCGATCTCGGGGCCCAGCACCGAGCGCAGCACGTCGACGTGCGAGCCTGGCACCGCTACCAGTGCCGGCTCGGACCGCTCGAAGCCATCCCGCAGGAAGGTCGCGATGCCGGTGGCGTAGTCCTGCACGTCGCGGTAGAACAACGCCTCGTGCACCAGCCCGGTGCGCTCGGGCGGCGCAACGTTCATGGGCTGACTCGCCACTCTCACGGACTGGATCTCGGCACCCCCTATGACGCAGAGGATACAACTCTTCGTGGCTCTCTGCACGTTTGAGTTAACTCAAGTGAGGGGAGGTCGCGTCCGGCAGCGCTAGTGAGTGACGGACGGTACGCCCGAGTTGTCAGCTGCCCACCCCAGCGGGCAACTACTATCGACTGGCGGGCGCCTGTCGCAGGGCGCCGTGACCCACAGCAGGAGGAGCATCGGCACTATGCGTCGTCGATTGTTCGAGGCCGAGCATGATGCGTTCCGGGAGAGCGTCCGCGCCTTTTTGGACAAAGAGGTCATACCACATTTGGTGGCCTGGGAAGCCGCGGGCATCGTGCCCCGGGACCTGTTCCTTCGAGCTGGCTCCAGCGGCTTTCTCGGGATGGCCATCCCGGAGGAGTTCGGTGGCGGCGGGGTGGCCGACTTCCGGTTCAACGCGGTGCTGGGCGAGGAGGTCATGCACGCGGGCGCGGCGGCCTCGGGGCTCGGGCTGGCCCTGCACAACGACATCTGCCTGCCCTACTTCCTGGACCTGGCCACCGCGGAGCAACAGCAGCGGTGGTTGCCGGGGATCGCCTCCGGCGAGCTGATCACGGCCATCGCCATGACTGAACCAGGGATGGGCTCGGATCTGGCGAGCATGGCCACCACGGCGGTGCGCCACTCGGACCATTACCTGGTCAACGGATCGAAGACGTTCATCAGCAACGGCATCAACGCCGATCTGGTGATCACCGCGGTGAAGACCGATCCGCAGCACCGCCACCAGGGGATGAGCCTGATCGTGCTGGAGCGTGGCATGGAAGGCTTCGAGCGCGGCGGCAACCTCGCCAAGCTGGGTCAGCATGCCCAGGACACCGCGGAGTTGTTCTTCCGCGACGTCCACGTACCGGTCGCCAACCTGCTCGGGGAGCCGGGCCGCGGGTTTGCCCACCTGGTGGACCGGCTACCCCAGGAGCGGCTGTCGATCGCCATCTCCGGGGTGGCCGGAGCGCGCGCAGCGCTGGAACAGACGCTGTCCTACGTCAAGGACCGTAAGGCCTTCGGCCAATCGATCGGATCCTTCCAGAACACCAGGTTCCGGCTGGCCGAGATGGTCACCGAGATCGACCTCGCGCAGACTTTCGTCGACCGTTGTATCGAGGCGCTCAACGACGGCGAGCTGACCGTCGCCGACGCCGCCAAGGCCAAGTGGTGGTGCACCGAGTTGCAGGGCCGGGTGGTCGACACCTGCCTGCAACTGCACGGCGGTTACGGCTACATGCTCGAGTATCCCATTGCGCGGGCCTACGCCGACGCCCGCATCACCCGCATTTACGGCGGCACCACAGAGATCATGAAAGAGGTCATCGGCCGATCACTAGGCCTGTAATCACCCACCCGGCGTGTCCTCCTCCAGTGCCCGGTGTGTCGTTCTCTGGTGCCCGGTGTGTCGTTTATTGGTGAACGGCGGGGAGTATCAGTCACCCGCCATTCAGGATCCGCCCGCAGTCATGACGAAAACAGCTCCGGCGCTGATCCCGGCGCGACTGACAAAGCGAAGCCGTGTCACTGCGCCACAGGATCAACCGATCATGTCCTGCAACAGGGCGGTCAGCCCACTGCGGGCAGTAGATCACCAGGTGAAGGCTCACCATGCCGACGACGTGGTGCGCGCTCAGCGACGAGCACCCGGGCACGGCCCGGAACACCGATGCGCGCAGCCAGGCCGAGTTACTGTGCTGTCGAGTCGGGCCTGAACTCCTCCTGCTGTTCGAACACCAGCCCCACCAGCCCCACCAGCCTCATGCGGCTCGTCACGTCTGCTGTTCGGGCAAGCCTCACCGACGTCACCGCGATCAGCGATCGTCACAGTTGTCCAGGTAGCGTGCCTAGAAATGCACCGTGGTGTCGATCCCAGGTGTCCCGCGATGGGAAATGTTCACGAATGCAAACTAGTCCCTGAGAAGGCTGCGGCACCACGGCGGCGCCCCAAGCATCACCCGGTCGGGGTGCATCACTTGGAGTGAAAGTCACGATGGAACGGTACGTCCTGGTGCCCTCCCAACGATGTCACTACAAACACTCAACTCTGAACCAGCAGGAGGGGAGGACCAGGATGACCGGTCACGGTGGTGACACGATCGCTCACGATATGTTCGCGCTGCTGCGCGAGGCCGCGGCACCCGTGGTGACCCGTTGGACCTACTGCACCGACGACCCCTTCGCCGTGACCCTTGAGATCCAGACCCGGGGCGATCGTTACGTGGACTGGGTCCTGGCCCGCGACCTGCTGGTGGCTGGATTCAGTACTCCCGCCGGTATCGGTGACGTGCGGGTACGCCCCGCCCAGTTCGGTGAATGGGAAGTGATGCTGGTCGAGATCCGTTCACTCGACGGGCACGCCGTGCTGGAGCTGGACCGGGAACTGTTGCAGCAGTTCGTCGAGGCCACGTTCGAAATCGTCCCGCTGGGCGACGAGAGCACGGCCGTCGACATGGACGCCGAGATCGAGAAGATCACCAGGAGCTGCCCGGGTTGACCGCGTGTAATGCAGTCTGGATGCAGAACGCGGTAATCCGACCGTTGATTACCACAGTTTGTCTCCAGAACGCGGTGTGAGAGGTCAATGTGATCGCGCAACCGGCCCACTTGCACCGGGTGCGACCGTTCCCGTCGCCACTGTGCGTCGACCATGCGCTGGATCGCGCGCACGCCTGGCTTGCCCCAACCGGCGAGCATCCTGTTGGAGCCCCCCACGGCACGGCATCTTGAGGTGCTCGGCGGCCGCTCACGACGCTCGGGACCGGCGGCAACCTCACCAACGACGCTCACCTCGCTGCGCTGGCGATCGAGCACCGCGGCGAGGTCATCACCCATGACAGCGACTTCGGCCGCTTCGCTGGCGTCACCTGGTCCACACCCCGCTCGTGAGTGGGATTGCGGGCAATAACACGGTCACTCATTCACGACGGAGGGCTCCTGACGTTGAAGACCTCGTGGTATCCGAGTAGCCTTGGGTACCAAGGAGGTGCTGATGGCTGCGCAGACTGCCCCCGTCAAGGTCGATGAGACAACCCACACCTTGCTGGCACACGGCGCGACTGCGCTGCGCATGACACAGAAAGATCTCCTCGCCGAGGCCGTCCGGGAGTATCTCACAGCCCGTCGTGACCAGATCAACGCTGCGCTTCGGGAGGCGATGAGCATCCTCGACGGCACTGAGAGCAGCCGCGTTGCCGCGCTCACCGGCCTGTCAGCTGAGAGACTTGCCGAGCTCGGCGGTGTCCGCGAGCAGTAGATGCCAGTGCGCCCCACGCTGCGGTGCCTCATCGATGACCTCGGTCTGAAGATCCCGCACGTCGATGATCCGCTCGATGAACTCGACCACCCTCTGCTGCGCAAGGCCAACCAGCAGTTCGCCGAACAGAGCAACAATCGTGAGCGCATCAGCTCGATCGATGCAACCGTGCTATTCAAGGTGAAAGCCCAACGTTGGCGCGGGGCAGTCTGGATCGACGCCGCTGGCAGGTCGTGGATGGTAGCGGCCGGCTGGCGCGAAGAAGGCAGCCAGGACGACTTCTACGAGGCTCTGGGCCAGGCCGCCCGCAGCGCGCGAGCCCGGTACAACGCAGAGCACAGCCCGCCTCTGGCCACCAACACGGACGTGACCCAGTGGCTGCCCAACGATGCTGACCAGGATCGCTTCGCGGCGGAGGGGGCCGTCCGGTTGATCCGCGAGGTTGACGCAACGGTGCGCCGCCTTGTCCGTGCTTCGTTGCTCGATGGCCACGAGCACACCGCTCACGTGGTCAATGCCTCACTCGGCGTCCTCGTGCGGGCGGATTCCGGTCACGAGACCTACATCGCCCTGCGGATCCGTGGCTCCGTGCCCAAGAACCTGCTTATCGTGATCCTCGACCTGGTGCCCGGCTGCGATCGTAATGCCTGGTTCCCAGAGCTCGCCATGCCACACCGCGCCCTGGAGCCTGGGGAACAGGTCTGGTCGAACCTGATGGACCCGGTGGTGGCGTCGCAGCTCATTGGCAGCGGTGGGTAGCTCCCATGCGGCTGCGCCGGCCGATCCCACGGACCTGGCACTGATAGGTCGACGGCAAGGGGGGACCGCCAGCCGCAAGCGGTGCCGAGATCGATCAATCCCCAGCGGCACGGCGACGGCGGGTCTCGGTGTCTTCGTCGAGCTGCCGCGCCGCCTCGTACTGGCCTAGCGCCCGCAGGTCGGCAGCGAGGTTGTTGGCCGAGGTCCGGGTTTGGGGGTGGTCAGCACCCAGCACCCGACGCAACCGGGCCAGGGTGTCCTCATCCAGCCGCCGCGCCGCCTCGTGCTGGCCCAGCGCCCGCAGGTTGAGGGCGAGGTTGTTGGCCGAGGCCAGGGTGTCGGGGTGCTCCGCACCCAGCACGCGACGCGACCGGGCCAGGGTGTCCTCAGCCAGCCGCCGCGCCGCCTCATACTGCCCCAACCCCCACAGGTCGACGGCGAGGCTGCTGGCCGAGGTGAGGGTGTCCGGGTGCTCCTCACCCAGCACCCGACACTGCCGGGCCAGGGTGTCCTCATTCAGCCGCCGCGCCGCCTCATAGTGCCCCAACGCCCCCAGGTCGGCGGCGAGGTTGCTGGCCGAGGCCAGGGTGTCGGGGTGCTCCTGGCCCAGCACCCGCTGCTTCCGGGTCAGGGTGTCCTCATCCAGTCGCCGCGCCGCCTCGTACTGGCCCAACGCCCGCAGGTTGAGGGCGAGGTTGTTGGCCGAGATCAGGGTGTCGGGGTGCTCGTCACCCTGCACCCGGCGCCGCCGGGCCAGGGTGTCCTCATTCAGCCGCCGCGCCGCCTCGTACTGCCCCAACGCCCACAGGTTGAGGGCGAGGTTGCTGGCCGAGGTCAGGGTGTCGGGGTGCTCGTCACCCAGCACCCGACGCCGCAGTTCCAGGGCGCGCTCGATGAGCGGCAGGCTCGCGGCCGCTGGTTCTCCGCGGGTCAGCAGGTAACGGGCGGTCGCGTTGAGCAGCCACGCGACGTCGTCGCCGGCGTCATCGAGAGCACGGCCGGCGTCGGTGGCAGCCAGAGCGTGGGGGAGGAGCCGTCGCCATTGCGGCCAGTCGCCGGGGTTGGTCCACGGGTCGGGTGGGACTGCGGCGCACAGCAGCCGGACCGTGGTCACGGCCAGGTCGGGCTCGGCTGCCTCGGCGGCCGACCGGGCGCGCAGGATGGCCTGGACGAGCCGGTGCAGTTGCAGGCTGTCGGTCTCCACCCGGGCCACGGACCGGGTGCGCAGCAGCCGGGTCAGGCGAGCGAACGTCAGCGGGTCGCCGGCTGTGGCGGCGAGCGCGCCGGGCAGCACCTCCGGGTGCGCGGTGAACAGGGTGACGGGGATGGGTTCGGGAGCGAGGTAGGCGCACAGAGTGAGCAGGTGCAGCGCGGCGGGTTCGTCGGCGGCGAGCCGGTCAAAAGCCACCTGCCAGCTGGCGGCCAAAGACACCGAATATCCCGTGGGCACTTCTTCGGCCAGCAGTTCGGCGGCCCTGGTGTCCAGCAACCGCAGGTAGGCATCGGTGGACAGGCCGGTCTCGTCCAGGTAGGCGGCGGTTTGGGCCACCGCCAGCGGCAGATTGTCCACTGCGTCGGCGATCCGGGCCGCGTCGTGAGCCGACAGCCGAGGTACCCGCCGCACCAGCAGGCTGGCGGATTCGCCGGGGTCGAACAGATCGACCCGTACCGTGGTGGCCAGCCCGCTCCACCGCGGGTTGCGGGAGGTGATGAGGACCTGCCCCGCACCGCCGGGCAGCAACGGTGCCAGTAGCTTCGGGTTCTCGGCGTTGTCGTAGATCAGCAACCACCGATCCCGATCCCGCAACGCGCCCAGTAGCCGCGGCACCGCGGACGTGGTGGGGTCGCTCTCGGCGGCGAGGTCCAGGGCGCGGGCCAGCTCAGCCAGGCGTTCCGGGATGAGCGCGGGTTCTTCTGAGGGCACCCACCACACCACGTCGTAGTCGTCGCCGTGGCGGTGGGCGTACTCGATGGCCAGCGCGGTCTTGCCGATCCCGCCCATGCCATGCAGCGCGTGCGCCACCGTCGCGCCACCGGCGAGGAGCGAACGTCGCAGGTCAGCGAGCAACTCGGCGCGGCCGGTGAACTGAGCGCTGCGGGCGGGCACGTTCCAGATCCGGCCGATCGGTGCCCGCTGCGACTCGGCTCGCGGTAGTTCGACCAGCGCCTGATACACCGCCGTGTGAAGCTTCTCCGGGCTACAGACCATCGCCGCGGTCATCCGGCGTCGCGCAGCTGGGCGCGAAACGCCTCCTGCCGCCGGCCGTATTCCAGATCAACAAGCAGCTCCCGATCGCCTTGTGTCTTGTCGTCGAGCAGAAACACCAGCCGCGGCTTGCCGGCTTCGCCAGCGACCTCGAACTCCAGCTCGGTGTAGGACAGCTCCGGGCGGTCCCGTACCGGCGAGCCGTACCGGAAACCGACGATGGCGACGTACACATCCGCGGCCCGTACCGCCTTGCGGCATACGTCACTAGGCTGCTCATCCCGGGCGGCGAAGTAGGCCATGTCGGTGACCGCGTCACCGGCCCGCGACACCGCCCGCTCCGCCGCGTCCACAAAGGACCCGCCACGGGGCAGCCGACGCAGCTCCGAGGTGTGGCTCAAGAAGACCCGTCGCGGCTGCCCCACGGTGCACAGCATGTCACCCACCCGCCACGGATGGGTGACATGCGATCAGCCGTCGAGGCGCCCGGCCTTGACCACCGCGGTGAAGGCGCTCCACTCGGCCGGGCTGACCGCGAGCATGGGGCTGGCGTCACCGAGTTTGCTGTCCCGCACCAGCCGGTGACCAGGTACGAAGGCCACCTCGACGCACTGCGCTTGGGCGGCGCTGTAGCTACTGGTGAACCAGTGGGCACCCGGGTACTCGGGCCTGTCGTGTCCCATCGGGGGATTGTCCTCTCCGGCATCGTCAGGCGAGCTGCGCCGCCGCTTGCCGGATGATATCCAGGGACTCCACCGGGCCCAGCGCGGCGGCCTGCAACCGGCCCCACAAGCTACCGTATGCGGCCACCGCGTCCAAGGCATCAAGGTAGCGCGCGTCCTCGTAGGACTCGACGTAGATGAACTCCAGCGGTGAGGCGATGCCCGGAGCGGGGA
Organism: Pseudonocardiaceae bacterium; assembly: GCA_050699975.1. Classification (GTDB taxonomy): domain Bacteria; phylum Actinomycetota; class Actinomycetes; order Mycobacteriales; family Pseudonocardiaceae. The sequence continues at coordinate 46,462 of JBOHGH010000002.1, forward strand.
TGCGGAGCAGGGTGAAACGGTAGACGATCCGGCCCGAGAAGGTCCTGGCATCGAACGGCAGCACCTGGATCTGCACGTTGTGCAGCCGCGCCGTCTCGGCGAGAGAGTCCAACTGCTCGGCCATCACCTCGCGGCCGCCGACCTGCCGTCGCAGGCAGGATTCGGAGAGCACGAACGACACCTCGGGCGGGTCCTCCCTGGTGAGGATCGCTTGGCGATCCTTGCGAGCCTGGACCTCGTCCTCCAGATTGTCGGCCGGGCCGAGCGGCTGGGCATCGGCGTACAGCGCCCGGATGTAGCCGTCGGTCTGTAACAGCCCGGGGATCACCTCGACCTCGACGGACCGCAACGTGGCGGCGTCACGCTCCAGGTCCACGAACATCCGGAACCACTCCGGGTACACCGCGCGGTAGCCATCCCACCGGCCGCGCCGGCGCTGGCCGCGGGCCAGGTCGAGCAGGATCTCGATGTGCTCGCCTGCGTCGCCGTAGAACTCGGCGAGCATCTTGACGTCGCCCGCGGCGATGTCGCTCTGCGCCAGCTCGATGCGGCTGATCTTGCTGACCCGGCAGCCGAGGTGCCGGGCGGCCTGCTCGGGCGTGACGCCGGATTCGTCGCGCAGCCGCTTCAGCTCGTTGGAGAGCACCAGGCGGCGGACGGTCGGAGTGGTTCCCATCTCGCACTGCCTCCGGGGTAAGTGGGTCCGCGGCCCGTCACCAAGCACGCTGTCCGCATCACCTGTACGGGCGACTTCTATCCTAGGATTCCTATCGCTACTCTTCCTGTCATGCCGTTGGGCGGGAATCCTATATTGGGTATGCAGGCTACCCCGGCCGTTCGACGCGCGAGCAGCCCGATGGGCAGGGCCGGACCCCGACGCCCCCTGCCCATCGGGTGTTCCAGCGCCACCAGGTCGGACCGGAGGTGACCCGTGGCCAATCACCACCGCACGGCCCCACTGCTGCGCCTACTCGGCCGGCTGGGCTGGCAGCGTGATCCCGACCTGTGGGCCGTGCAGTGCCGCGACGGGCACGGACGCCGGGCGCGCATCCTCGTCCACCTCGGTACGGCCGGAGTCTGCCTCACGGTGCCCGATCACGGCCCGCTGCAGCTGAGCGTGCTGCAGGCCGGGCAGCTGCGCGCAACTCTGCGGGACGCATTCCTCAGTCTCGAGCGCCTCGCCGGCCCCGACGGGTGGTCCACCATGGTCGAGTCCCAGCGCGGCAGGTCGGCGACACCACCACCGGTCCGTTCGCCGAGTTTCCGGGAGCGCGTCCCGGTACGGATCCCCGCCCGACCGTCGGTGGCGCGGCTGCGCCTGCGGCAGCGGTGAACGCCGCTTGGCGCTGCTCAGGCGGCGTCGTGGAAGATCACGCCGAGGGCGTGCCGGCGGCCGCTGCGCAGGACGGACACGCCGTGGCGCATGGTGATCCGGTGGTAGCCGCGGGTGCCGGATCCCGGCCGGTATCGGGTCGGCCAGATCACCGCCTGGCCCTGGTCGAGGGTGACCGCGGTGCCCCGGGACTGCGCCCTGGGCAGGTTTTCCACCAGCAGGAACTCCCCGCCAGTGTAGTCCTTATCCAGCTGCGACAGCGCGACCATCGCCTGCAGCGGGAAGGCGTGCTCGCCGTAGAGGTCCTGGTGCAGGCAGTTGTAGTCGCCCTCGCGGTAGCGCAGCACCAACGGGGTCGGCCGGGTTTGCCCGGCCGCGTGGCAGCGGTTCAGGAAGTCTTCCAGCCGGTCGGGGAACCGCTCGGGCAGCCGCAACCGCTCGTACCAGCTGTTCGCCACCGGGACCAGCCGCGGGTACAGCGCCTGCCGGAGCTGGTCCACCGCATCTGGCAGCGGATGGTCGAAGTACTGGTACTGCCCGGAGCCGAACCGGTACCGGGCCATGTCCACCCGCGCCCGCCAATGCGTGGGCTGGTCGTAGAGCCCGACCAGCTCGTCGCACCGAGCGGCGGACAGTACCGGCGGGGTGACCGCGTAGCCGCGCCGGTCCAGTGACTCGCACAGCTGCGGCCAATCCCAGCCGCGCACCGTGGCGCTGATCGAGTCGGTCATGACGTCTCCCGGACTGCGACTACAGCGGTGGGCCGGCAGTGCTGGCACGGCCGGTAGCCGGCGAGCTGGGCGGCCGCCACCGAGGCGAAGCCCTGCCGGTGTGCCGGGGTGATACGGCGGGCATCGGAACAGGACGGGAAGCACACCACGCCAGTGGTGTCACTGGCCAGGTAGCGCACCCCGCGGCGAGCCAGCTCACCGATCTCGGCGAGGTTGGTGCCTTCGACCGCCAGCAGCCGGGACTTCGTCTCGGTGCCGAACACATAGTCGCCGACCGTGCCGTCGGAGCGGATCACCCGGTGGCAGCCGATGAGCACTGGCACGGGGTTGCGGCCCAGCGCCGAGCCCACCGCGCGCACCGCACCGGGGCGGCCCACCTGCTCGGCGATCCAGCGGTAGGGCCGCACTTGGCCGCGGGGGATGGTGGCCGCTGCATGGAGTACGGCCTGGTCGAAGGCGGTCAGCTCACGCAGGTCGAATCGCAGCGCGGTGACCCGCCCGGTGCGCAGCGCGGGCAACAGCCCTGTCGGTGGCCGGGTGCCGGGCTGCAGCGGCCGGGCGAACCGGGCGCGGAAGCCGGCCGCGAACTCCGCGTCGGAGTCACCGACCGCGTCGCCGGTCCGGACGTAGGCAATGCCCGCCTCGGTGGAGGCCACATAGAGCGGACCGACCGGGCCCGGCACGCGCACCCACCGGGCGACGACCCGGTCGAGCAGCCGGGAGGGCGGGTCGACGGCCAGCTCGGCTAGTGCGGCGGCCAGCGGGTCGTGGTTATCGCTGATCATGAGACACCTCGCAGACGTCAGGCTGGGCAGACAGTTCTCGGAGCCGGCGCAAGCCCCGGGAGATATGCGACTTCACGGTTCCCGGCGGGCAGCCCATCACGTCGGCGATCTCGCTGATCGGCAGGTCATTGACGTGCCGTAGCACCACCGCGATCCGCTGCCGCTCGGGTAGCTGGGCCAGCTGGTCGGCCAGCTGCCGGTCGGTCTCGTGCCGCTCGATCGCCGCTGCCACGTCGGCACGGGGATCGATCGGTTCGACCACGCCCGTCAGATCCACCGTTGTCGGGCGCCGGGCGGCGGCCCGGGTGTGGTTGCGCCAGACGTTGAGCAGGATCGTCACCAGCCAGGCCCGGGGCTGCAGCGCCAGGATCCGCTCTGGTGGGTAGTCGCGCAGTGCGCGATACGCCCGTAGGAACGCCTCCGCGGTGAGATCCTCGGCGTCAGCTCGCTGCCCGCACACCCGCACTGCGACCGAGAACACCAGCCGGCGGTAGGCGTCGAACAGCTGGACGAAACCGCCGTCGAGATCCTTGCTCAGCGCGACCAGCACGGGCGCCGTGTCGCGCGTCTCGGTAACGCTCATGTCCCAGGGAACCCCGACACGCTTGCCACGGTTGCATCATGGGTCACCGGCGGGTCGGCCTCCTATACTCGGCTTATCATAGTGGAATCTATGACGGATTCGCTTAGACGAAACCAAATCCCAGCGCCAAACGGAGGCCAGCTAGAACGCAAGCCAGGATGCAGATGTTGCGCCCATTGGTGCGTTTACTGAGGAGGCCGAAGATGAGGCCGACGACGCCGATGACGAGCGCGATCCAGGCGAAAATCGCACCGATGACGGGTAGAATTCCCGTCAAAATCACGATGAGAGTAGCAAGGATACCGAGGACGATGGCAATCAGGTTCATACCCCTATTATGCGCCGCAGCCTCCACCACCGCCGGGCGTCGGGCGGCGGCCCGGGTGTGGTTGCACGCGTATCGGCAACGCTTATGTCTCATGGGACCCTGACACACCCACGAGCCGATCACGAAGGAGTGCAGCACATGCGGGTAGCCGTCATTGGAGGCACCGGGCTCGTCGGCCGTCACACCGTTGAGGCGTTGCGCCACGCCGGGCACGACGCCGTCGTGGTCGCGCGGTCAACGGGCACCGACGTCGTCACCGGCGCGGGCCTGGACGCCGCTCTGGCCGGTGTCGACGCAGTCATCGACGTCACCAACACCACAGCTCAGGACGCCGCAGCGGCCCGGGAGTTCTTCGCCGCCAGCACCGGGCACCTCCTCGCCGCCGAGCAGCGGGCGGGCGTCGGGCATCACGTGGTGCTGTCCATCGTCGGTGTGGATCGCGTCGAGGGCACCGCGCACATCGCCGGCAAACGGTGCCAGGAGGAGCTCGTCCAGGCCGGCCCGATCCCGGCAACGATCGTGCGGGCGACGCAGTTCCACGAGTTCGCGGCGATGGTCGTCGGCTGGACCCGCCAGGGTGACGTCGCGACGGTGCCACCGCTGCTGGTTCAGCCGGTCGCCGCGTCCGACGTCGGCCAGGTCCTCGCGGGGATCGCTACCGGCGCTCCGGACAACCGCACGCTTGAGCTCGCCGGACCCGAAACCCAGGATCTGGTCGACATGGCCCGGCGCACCCTGGCGGCCCGCGGGCAGTCGGTCCGGCTGGTCCCGAGCTGGCGGTCCTTCGGCGTCGAGATGGCCGGAGAGGTCCTGCTACCCGGACCAGATGCGCAACTCGCGCCGACCACCTTCGACGCCTGGCTCGCCGCCGAAGCCGGACGGCGGGAATGAGCGTCGAGGGCTGAACATGGCCCGACATGGGCGGATGTGGGATCAGCCGCGGGTCTCGTCCACTAGCCAGGACAGGTACTCGGTGCTGCCACCGGTGATCGGGATCGCGATGATCTCGGGTACGTCGTAGCTGTGGTTGGCCTTGATGTGCTCGGTCACCGCCGCGACCCGATCGGCGGTGGTCTTGATTTCCACTCGCCACTCCTGCTCGGTCTGCACCTCGCCCTCCCAGCGGTACACGCTGGTGATCGGCCCAACGATCTGCGCGCACGCCCCCAGCTTGGCCTCGATCACCCCGGCCGCGAGCGCGCGTGCGGCTCCGTCGCTGTCTGTGGTCGACGCGACGATGACATGCTCAGACGGCATACCCAAGATCGTACGAACTCCGAGACCAGGGACAATGTCCAGTGCGGCGCGGCTTCGGCACGGCTGGCCGTGATGCTAGCGCTACGCCAGGGCGGCCAGGGCCCAGTTCAATGCCACGCTGATCGCACCCATGGCAGCCCCCGCCATGGCGCCCACGATGGCTCCAAGCCCGGCCTCCCGAACTCCGACCTTGGCCCCGACACCAGCATCGCTCCCGACCACGGCGCCGTGCGCGGCTCCGGCCACCATTCCTACCACGGCTGCGATCCCAGCTCCAGCGATGACGCGGACCCCAGCGCCGGTAGTCGCATCAATCATCGATCCGGCGCTGGCCACGGCGCCGTACACCGCTCCGAGCGAAACACCGATCACGGCGCCGGCCTTGACCGCGCCGACCTCGCCGGGCTCGGCTGGACCGCTATACAGCGCGAACATCACCGCCCCGATCGGTGCGCCCATCCCCGCGCCCGCGACGATCCAAACCACAGCGCTGACCAACCGGCCGACCCCAACCGCTGCCCCCGCCCCGATGACCGCCCCGACTCCGACGACGGCGCCCGCCACGGCCCAGAGCCAGGAGCGGAAATAGGTTTTCGCCATGGTGTCCCCACTTCACTTCCTTCCGAGCAGCCACCACACGCATCGGGACGACGCTACACATCCCCATGTCCAAGATGCTTCAGGCGACGGGCTCGCCCCAGCCGCCGCCGCCGGGGGTTTCGATGCGGATCCGGTCACCACGGCGCAGCGGCCAGGTGCCCTTGCTGGGCAGCTCCTCTTCGGTCCCGTCCGCGCGGCGCAGGATGTTGCGGCCCACTGCCCCGCAACCCCCACCGCCGAGCCCCCACGGCGGGTGTTCCCGCCGTTCGGACTGCACGGTCAGCGTGCAGTCGGCCAGCACCTCGACCTCCCGGATCAGACCGTCGCCGCCGGGATGCGCCCCGGCGCCACCCGACGACGACCGCAGCTCGTAGCGCCACACCCGAAGCGGGTAGTCCAGCTCCATGGCCTCGGCGGGGGTGTTCTGGGTGTTAGTCATCCCGGTGTGCACCCCGGACATACCGGGACGCCCGGGGGTGCCGCCCTCGCCGCCGCCCAGCGTCTCGTAGTAGCTGAACGGGTGATCTCCGCCGGCACCGATGAGCAGGTTGTTCATCGTGCCCTGGCTGGCCGCAGGCACCCGCGCGGGGATCGCCTGCGCGAAGGCGCCGAGCAGCACGTCGACGATCCGCTGGCTGGTCTCGACGTTGCCCGCTGCGGTCGGCGCGGGGAACGTCGCGTGCACCACGGAGCCTTCCGGTGCTCGCACGTGCAGCGACCGGTAGCAACCGGCATTGGGTGGGGCGTCCGGGTCGGTCAGCATCCGGAACACGAACATCGCCGACGACAACGTCACCGCGAACACCGCATTGCAGTTCACCGGGATCTGGGGGTCGGTGCCGTCGAAGTCGATCGACACCTCGTCTCCGGCGACGGTGACCGCGGCGCGGATGGTGACCCCGGCACCGATCTCCAGGACGTCGGAGTTGCGGTAGCACCCGTCCGGGATCTCCGCCACGGCGGCCCGGACCCGCCGGTCGGAGTAGTCGCAGACGGCCGCCATCGCCTCGTGCAGCCGCGCCACCCCCAGCCGTCCGGCAAGCTCTCCCAGCCGCCGAGCCCCGACGTGGTTGGCCGCGAACTGCGCCCGCAGGTCACCCCGGCGCTCCCCGGGGGTCCGCGAATTCGCGGCGATCAGCCGCACCACGTCGTCGCGCTCCCCGCCGGCGTCGGCGATCAGGATGGGTGGGATCCGGATTCCCTCCATGGCGATGTCGGTGGCGGTGGCCGGCATGGACCCCGGGGCTGCGCCGCCGACGTCGGCGTGGTGTGCGCGGTTGGCCACGTAGCCGAGCAACTCGTCGCCCTCCGAAGAGCCGACGGCGGCGACGATCGTCAGGTCCGGTAGGTGGGTTCCGCCCAGATAGGGGTCGTTGACGCAGACCTGCTGGCCCGGCCGCAGCGCGCCGAAGGTGTCGAGGACTGCGCGGACGCTGGCCGGCATGGCGCCCAGGTGCACCGGAATGTGCTCGGCCTGGGCGACCATCTCCCCGTCAGGGTCGAACACCGCTGCCGAGCAGTCCGCGCGCTCCTTGATGTTCGGGGAGTACGCCGCACGCCGCAGCGCAACGCCCATCTCCTCGGCGACCCCGGCCAGCGCGTGCCGGAACACCTCAAGCTCGACCGCAGACAGCTCAGCCATCAAGGCGCACCACCAGGTTGTCGGCGTCATCCACCACGGCGACTTCGCCGGCAGCCAGCAGTGTGGTGGTGTCCGACTGTTCGATCAACGCCGGGCCGCTCACCTCGTCGCCGGATGCCAGGCCCGCCCGGGAGACCACCCGTGCCTTCACGGTCTCGCCCGCAATGCCGATCTCGCGGGACCGCTCCGGGGTGGGCTCCCCCTGGTCCCAGTCGCCCGGAGGCTGCGGCAGGATCGGGTCACCCCGCGCCACCACCCGCAGCGTGACGACCAGTACCCGCTCGTCGGGCATCGCGTACCCGTAGGCCTCGCGATGAGCGTGGTGCAGCAGCTGCGCCAGATCCGCGCCGCCGGTCACCGTGATCCGCAACTCGTGGGACTGGCCGGCGTACCGGGCGTCGGCGATCCGGGACACGGTGATCTCGCCCGCCACGCCCTGGCGGTACAGCTCCTGGTGGGCCTGGTCCTCCAGCGCCGCCCACGCGCCGGTGAGATCGTCGTCGGCCGGTGCCATCACCGTTCGCGACGCCTCGTATCGGGCCGGTGCGAGCAGCAAGCCCAGCGCGCTGAGCACGCCCGGTGCGGGTGGCACCACCACGGCGCGGCAGCCCAGCTCACGGGCCAGCGCGGTCGCGTGCAGAGGACCCGCGCCACCGTAGGCGACCAGCGCCAAGCCGGCCGGATCGACGCCGCGCTCGGTGCTGACCTTGCGCAGCGCACGAGCCATGGTGGCCCGCACCACCGCCAGGATCCCGGGCGCCCCGCCGGCGGACGCCGGTAGCGCACCGATCACGGCCGCGGCAGCATTGATGTCCAGCCGCAGGCCCCCACCAAGCTCCCGATCCGCATCGAGGTGGCCGAGCACGCAGTGCGCGTCGGTCACCGTCGGCTCGGTGCCACCCAGCCCGTAACAGGCCGGACCGGGATCCGCGCCGGCCGACCGCGGACCGACCCGCAACGCACCGCCGGTGTCGACCCAGGCGATCGACCCGCCGCCGGCGCCCACCGTGTGGATCCCGACCGCGGGGGTGCGAAACGGCAACCCGGCGATCTGCGCGGACGTCGAGACCTCCGGCTGGCCCCCCCTGATCAGGCACACGTCGGTGGACGTGCCGCCCATGTCGAAGGCGATCGCGTCCCCGAAGCCGGCGCCGCAGGCCACCGCGCCCGCCGCGACCACACCCGCGGCGGGCCCGGACAGCAGCGTGTGCACGGGGGCGCCCGCCACGAAGTCGATACCGGCAGTGCCACCGCCCGAGGTCATCACGGTGATCGTCGGACCATCCAGCCGCGCGGTGAGGTTGGACAGGTAGCGGCGCATGACGGGCTCGATCGCGGCGTTGAGCACGCACGTCGACGCCCGCTCGTACTCGCGGAACTCCCGGAGCAGCGCGCTGGACCGGGTGATCGGCACGTCCAGCCGTTTCAGCGCGTCGCAGAGCCGCCGCTCGTGCTCGTCACCGGCGTAGCCGAATAGCAGGCTCACCGCGACCGACTCCGGTTCGAGGCGCTCGACCTGGCGCACCACCCGGTCGATCTCCTCGTCGGTCAACGCAATGACCGCCGCGCCGTCCGGGCCGGTCCGCTCAACGACGGTCACCACCCGGTCGTGCGGCACAAGCGGCTCGGAGCGGGTGACCCTCAGGTCGTAGAGCGCGGGACGGTCCTGGCGGGCGATCTGCAGCACGTCAGCGAACCCGTCGGTGGTCACCAGTACCGTCCGGGCGATCTTGCGTTCCAGCACGGCGTTGGTCGCGGTGGTGGTGCCGTGCGGCAGCAGTCGCAGCGCTGCGCCGGGCCAGCCCTGTGCCACCCCCCGCTGGACACCGACGGCCTGGTTGTCCGGGGTGGTCGGCACCTTCACCGCCCTGGGCCGGTGGCCGGCGGCGTGCACGACGACATCGGTGAACGTGCCCCCGACATCCACCCCAGCGCATGCCTCGAAGCGGTCGGCCATCACTGCCCTGCTCCTCTCACGACGCGCAAGCACCCATCGTAATCCGCCTATATCTGGACAGTTCTCTTCGCCTCACCCGAAATGTGAACAAATAAACTCACTCGGAGTAAAAATGGTGATAGCCGGTATCACGGACACCGCCGTATGAGTCACCATTCTTAGTGGTCGCCCTACCTGCGCAGCGATTGCGCGCATCGCAGTGCGCGGAGATGTCGGTGACGTAGAGTTCACGACGCACCAGTGCAGGGCAAGAACACCGCCCTCATCAGTTTTCACCACCCTTGTCACGTGAGCCGGTAGGCGGTGTCGGGGATATCGGTGACGAACATATACCCAGGGGCATGGGTGATCGCGAACGGTGGCTTGGACGCCATCACCGCGGCCTGTGGGGTCACCCCGCAGGCCCGGAACACGGGCAGCTCCCCGGGGGCGACGTTGACTGGATCTCCAAAATCGGGCCATGCACAGCCGGCATCGCCGCGCGGCAGGCTTTGGGGTTGCGCTGGGCGAACAGCAGCAGGTCGTAAGCCCAGTCGGCCGGTACCACGACCAGGTTGGCCTGGGCGTAACCGGGCGCCCAGCCGGCGGTGGGGGTGATGGTGCCGGCCCGGAACAGCAAACGGGCCTGGGCGGGGGACACCTCAGCAGTCCGGTGGGTGGCGGCGGTCATCGGCGTCCTCCGGCCGGGAAACTGACCTCAGGGTAAGGACCGTTCAACAATATGACAATCCCCTGTTGTGTTCGTCCGACAGCTGAGATCGACGCGCCCTGTACGTTCAGTGACAATTGCCTCCACCGAGCGTTATCCTCGCCGCGATGAAAACCTTTGGCTGGGGCCAACGGCGGCACCGATGACGAGAGTCGTGTGCTCGACGTCGCTCTGCTCCGTCGCTCTGGTCGGGCTGATGTTGCCTATCGCCGGTTCAGCCTCTGCTGGCCAGAACTTCGCTGGCGAGAACAGCGCGGAGCCGCAGGCCGACTGCACCCGCACGATCACCCGGGCCGGCGACGTGCATGCTGCCCTGGGTGCCGCGTCGCCGGGAGACACGCTCTGCTTCGCCGGATCTGATCTCGCCAATGCGGACCTGACGATGACCAGATCGGGTACCGCTGATGCGCCGATCCGCCTGGTCTCGGACGGGCATACCACCGTCCACCAGGTCCACATCATCGCCCACCACGTCCTCATGCAGGGCTTCACGATCGTCGGAGGTGGCGAGCTGCTGCTGGCCGGGGCGGGGATCACTGCGCAGAAGAACACGATTCGCGACACCCAGCGGGGTGGGATCGTCTGCGCCACCTGCATCGACTCCACCATCGAGTCCAACACCGTGCAGCATGTCGCCGCCATCGGCATCTCCGTCAACGGGCAGCGGGTCACCGTGCGCCGAAACCTGGTGACCGGGACGGTCGCCGGTGACGGTGGCGACGCCGATGGCGTCCTCTTTTTCGGCAACGGTCACCGGATCATCAGCAACACTATCCGGAACATCTCCGCCAGCGGTGATCCGACTCCCCCGCACCCCGACTGCTTCCAGACGTTCGACACCGGCCGCCCAGCCACCTTCGATATCGAGATCGTGGGCAACGCCTGCCAGAACATCGATGAGCACTGCCTGATCGCCACCGGTGACGAAGGTGGCAACGGTGACGCCCCCGCCGACTCCCGGTCGATCACGTTCACCGGCAACACCTGCGCAGTCAACGGTGAGCAGGCCGTGAACCTGCGCCGCTGGCCCAATGTCGACCTGCGTAAGAACGAACTCTCCGGCCCGAACCTGAAGCGCGGGATATTGATCAGCCACGGCTCGACCGGCTGCGCTGTCCGAAACAACACCGTGCAAAATAACACCGCGGCCGGCGACATCCCTGTCTTCGACATTGACGACGCTTCCCGCCCGGGCTTCCGCGATCAGGACAAAAGTCCCTTCTGACCTGATCGGGATTAAACGTACGAAGTGGTCGCATCCCTCTCCTGGCTCATACTCAATAAGAGTCTTTCTCTGACCAGGACGACAGATTAGACAGTATCCTCAGAAAGGTGTCGAGCACCCCGCCAGGGAGTCGGCTGGACCTCGTGCACCGCATGGGAGCGGCGGTGCTCGGTGTCGGCTTGTGCTTGTTCGGAGTACTCGGTGTCGCAAACCGGTTGGAGTTCCTCGCGGTACAGGGGAAGGTCTTACTCGGCCTGTCCTCGAATGGTCTGCTGTCGGCGATCTCGCTCGTCGTCGGCGGGGTCCTCATCGCCGCTGCGTGGCGCGGTGGCCGCAGCTCCTCGACGATCACGGTGGTCATCGGTGTCCTCTTCCTGCTCTCCGGCCTGCTCAATCTCGCCGTGCTGGACACCGAGCTCAACCTGCTGGCCTTCCGGCTGCCGAATGTGATCTTCAGCTTCATCGTCGGGATGCTGCTGCTCTTCCTTGGCGCCTACGGTCGCTTCAGCGGCGGCTTGGCGGCGGACAATCCCTACTACCGGCAACGGCATCGCGAGGCTTCGAGCTCCGGGGACGACCGCCGCGACGAGGATGCTGACCGCTGGGTGGCTGCGGAGGTGGCGGTCGCCGAGGGCCACGCCACTCCGGAACAGGAGCAACAGGTGCGCGCGGACGCGCAGCGCCGCGCCAACGAGGCCCGCCGCCGCGCCTGGGAGGCATACGAAAGTCGCCGAGTCCGCGACGGTCGCCCGTAATAGGAGGACCGAACCGGGTAGTCACCGCTGTTTCTCCAGCCGTCCTCGACGTAACGCCGCCCCGCCGGATGACGACAGACAGGCAGAGAGCCCCGCGCAGCCCCGCCCCCCGACCTGCGACGGGGCTCTCTGCCTGCCGTCAGTGGTGTGAGCCGGCCCACCCGCCCGAAGGCGAGACTTGCAGGGGTTACCAACCGGTAATATGCTGTTGTTACCGATGAGTAGGCGTCACGATTGCGGCGGGGCGAGGGATATGGGGCACTACAAGAGCAATCTCCGCGACCTCGAGTTCAACCTCTTCGAGGTGTTCCGGGTGCAAGAGCTGATGGGCGTCGGCCCGTTCGCGGAGATGGACCGCGACACCGCGCACGAGGTCCTCACCGAGCTCGACCGGCTGGCCCGCGGGCCACTGTCGGAGTCCTTCGCCGAATCCGACCGCAACCCACCGATGTTCAACCCCGACGCACACACCGTCGAACTCCCCGCGGCATTCAAGAAGTCCTTCCGGGCGCTCGCCGACGGCGAGTGGTACCGGCTGGATCTGCCGACCGAACTGGGCGGCTACGGTGCGCCGGCGACGCTGCGCTGGGCCGGTTCGGAGCTGATGCTGGGCGCCAACCCGGCGGCGTTCATGTACTCGGGCGGCCCCAACATGGCCCGGGTAATACACAACGAGGGCACCGCAGAACAGCAGCGCTGGGCCCAAGTAATGATCGACCGGGGCTGGGGCTCCACCATGGTCCTCACCGAACCCGACGCCGGGTCGGACGTAGGCGCCGGGCGCACCAAGGCCATCCCGCAGCCCGACGGTTCGTGGCACATCGAGGGCGTGAAGCGTTTCATCACCTCGGCCGAGCACGATCTGACCGAGAACATCATGCACATGGTGCTCGCCAGGCCACAGCGGCCTGGGATGGACACGGTGCCCGGCACCAAGGGTCTGTCGCTGTTCCTGGTCCCGAAGTGCCGCTTCGACACCGACACCGGTGAGCTCGGCGAACGCAACGGTGTCTTCGTCACGGGCCTCGAACACAAGATGGGCATCAAGGTGTCCACCACCTGCGAGCTCACCTTCGGCGGGCACGGGACGCCGGCGGTCGGCTGGCTGCTCGGTGATGTGCACAACGGGATCGCGCAGATGTTCCAGGTGATCGAGTACGCCCGGATGATGGTCGGCACCAAAGCCATCGCGACACTGTCCACCGGCTACCTCAACGCGCTGGAATACGCCAAAGAGCGTGTGCAGGGCGCTGACATCACGCAGATGCGCGACAAGAGCGCGCCGCGGGTGACGATCACCCACCACCCCGACGTCCGCCGGATGCTGATGCTGCAGAAGGCCTACGCCGAGGGTCTGCGCGCGTTGTACCTCTACACCGCGACCTACCAGGACACCGTGGAGTTGGGCAGGGACGAGGACGGGGTGGCCGCGCGGGTCAACGATCTGCTGCTGCCCGTCGTCAAGGGCGTCGGCTCCGAGCGGGCCTATGAGATGCTCACGCTGTCGCTGCAGACCCTGGGCGGGTCCGGCTTCCTGCAGGACTATCCCATCGAGCAGTACATCCGCGACGCCAAGATCGACAGCCTGTACGAGGGAACCACGGCCATCCAGTCTCAGGACTTCTTCTTCCGCAAGATCGTCCGGGATCGGGGCCAGGCGATCGGGCACCTCAACAGTGAGATTCAGGCATTCCTGGACACCGCCAGCGGCAACGGCCGGCTCAAGGAGGAGCGGGCGTTGCTGGCGACCGCGCTGGGTGACCTGCAGGCGATGCTCGGAGCCATGATCGGCTTCCTGACCTCGGCCCAGAAGGATCCGCGCAACATCTACAAGGTCGCCCAGCAGACCGTGCGCTTCCTGATGAGCACCGGCGACGTGCTGATCGGCTGGCTGCTGTTGCGCCAGGCCGAGGTGGCCCTGGCCGCTCTGGACGGCGAGGTGACCGCGAAGGACCAGGCGTTCTACCAGGGCAAGGTCGCAGCAGCGAGTTTCTTCGCCCGCAACATCCTCCCCGAACTCACCACCCACCGCACCATCGTCGAATCAACCGACAACGCCCTCATGGACGTCCCCGAAGCTGCCTTCTGACGCATTCAGCGGGCTCAGCGGGGTTATCAGGCACCGAATAACCCCGCTGAGCCCGCTGAATGCGGATGGGGTGCGGGAGGTTAGGCGCAGATGACGTGGGGGGCTGGGTCGTAGACGACCTTGCGGGTGCGGCGGCTGGTCTCGGCTTTGGTGTTGGCGTCGCGGGTTACGCGGGTGTCGGTCACGGTGAAACCTTGTGAGCCGCGACTGTTCTTGCATGGCTGACCGTGGATGGTCTGTGTGGTCGGCTCGGTGAGGTTGGTACGCGGTCCAGTGATCGACTCGACGTCGACGTGTTTCGTACCCCAGAACGTCACCGTGATCGAGGTCGGGGTCCAGGCTGTCTGGATGAGGATGCCGGTAGGGGAGTCGTCGCGGAACTTGACGTCGATGGCGCCCTCGAACACGGTGGCCTCACGGGCCGCTGGGTAGCGGCTGATGTAGTAGCTGTGCTCCTTGTGCTCGATGTCGGTCATGCCCGCGAAGTACGAGGCGTTGTAGATCGTGGTGGCGAACTGGGATATGCCACCGCCGATACCCCGGCCGGGTCGACCATGGTCGATGATGCCGGCCTCCACGTACCCGGCGGCGGCGTTGCGCGGGCCGGTGTGGCCGTTGAGACTGAACGTCTGCCCTGGTCGCACTATCGCACCGTTGACCTGCTCGGCGACGCGACGGATGTTCTGCCCGGAGTCGGTGGCGAACCCGCTGGTGGTGAAGGTGCTGATCTGGGTGGTGATTCCCAGCGCGTGGGCCTGCTCAGTGCTCAGTTTCGGAGGCTGGCTGACGTAGCTGGCCGCGAGGATTCGTTCTCCCCCGGAGATGTGCAGCACGTCAAGCAGCGGACGCAGGCTGGCGGCCCAGTCGATGTCCCGACCATCAACCGAGGGCAGCACCACCGGTGCGCCGCCCTGGATCAGGATCTGGGCGTCCTTACCTGGTCGCTTCGTCGAGGCGAGCTGCGGGTCCAGCGCGGCGATCACCATGGGCTCGTCGATGGTGGTGGTCAGGCCACCCCCGCCGTCCGGGGCGAACCGCAGCGCCGCCGCGACGACCTCCGGCTTGAGCACGGCGTTGTCCCCGTCGCCGGTGACGGTGACGGGGCCGGATACCGCCGGCTCGACGATGTCGCTCAGCGCTGCCCGGACTCCGTCGGCGGTGGTTGTCACCGGCAGCGCCGCGACCGGGGCAGCCACGGTGCCGCCGCGGACCCAGACATCGAGCAGCATGTCAGTGGTAGCGGGGACGTCGAGCCGCTGGCCAGGCTTCGGGTCGACCGGGATCGGCCGCGCGTCTTCGAAGCGGATGGTGCCCTCGACGGGTTCCCGGTCGGTCTGGGTGCGTAGCCCCTCCAGCGCCGCTGTCAGGGCCGCCCGGTTACCTGTGGTCATCACGCCGACCTCGCGGGTCCGCCACGTCGAGGCCAGCCGGGTCCATGGGTTGAGTGGCTGTGCGCCGGCCTGGTCGAGCGTGCCGGGCCAGTTCAACGTGAGACCAGCTCGCACCGGGTCCAGGGTGGTGTTGACGTCACCCGCACGCAGTGCGATCGGGTGGTTCAGCCGCGGTTCGAGCCGCTCACGGAGCCGCTGTTCGGCCGCGGTGCGTTGCATCCCGCCGACGTCGACCCCCGCGACGGTGACGCCGCGTGGCACGTCATCACGGGACATCGCCAGATCAATGCCGTAGATCAACGTAAGCAGCCCGAGCGCCACGACCACGGCGATCCCACCGCGGCGCAATGCCCCACCGCGGTTCCCGGGGTCGTCATCACGCGTTTCGTCCCACTGCGGCAACAGCTGACCTTCGACGGTGGGCGGATCGGGAGACCAGCCCGCTGCCTCGGGGGTCTCCGGGATCTCATCGGTGTCGTCGGTCCGCGTCGCCCCGCCGAACCAGGACCATGTCGCGGGTTGTGCCGGCCTGTCGGGCACCGCACCTCTTCCCGTCGACGAGCTGGTACGCCAGTTGGCACCGGTCTCTGTCATGTTGACGTCACAGGTAGAGCCCGGTTCCATGTTCGGTGCGCTCGCTGGCAACGGCTTGCAGGTCCCGCTCCCGCACCACCAGGTAAGCGCGCCCGCGCACCTCGAACTCGTACTGATCCTCGGGGTTGAACAGCACCCGGTCGCCCACCGCGACGGTGCGGACGTGGTTACCGATCCCGTACACCTCGCCCCACGACAACCGCTTGGCCATCTGCGCCGTCGCCGGGATGAGGATCCCACCGCTGCTCCGGCGCTCGCCTTCCTCGCCCACGAGGCGCACCATCACGCGGTCGTGAAGCATCTGGATTTCGAGCTTGCTGTCGGACACGGCGCCGAGGGTAGTGCCCCCGTCCGCGCTGCTAGCTGCGGCCCGCACCACCGGGTCCAGCCCAGGAGCGCCCAGCTAGGAGGCCAAGACAGAGGAAGGCCCCGTGAGGCTGCCGGGTCGGGGGTCCAACAGCATCACGGGGCTAACACTGTCATCGCTACCCGCCGCGAGACTGTTACAGCCTCTGCTGAGCTTCCCGGGATTCACTCGTTCGGGGGGCGATCACATGGCCGGCCTGCCGAGCAGGAAGCGCCCGAAGTGCGGGACGGTGAACGCGATCTGCCCACGTTCCCCGGAGTAGACCAGCCCCTTCTTGAGCAGGCTGTCCCGGGCCGGGGACAGCGAGGAGGCCCGGCGGCCGAGCTGGTCAGCCACCTGGGTGGTGCCGACCGGCTCGTCGCGGCCACCGGTGAGCTCGGCCATCGACTGCAGGTACTCCCGCTCGGCCGGGGTGGCCCGCTCGAACCGCGATCCGAAGAACCCGACGGCGAGTTCGCCCTCGGCGTCGGGAGCGGCCACCTGGACGTCGAGGATCCCGATCGGCGACGACGGGGCGGCGTCCCACGCGGCCTTGCCGTATGCCTGCACGAAATAGGGGTAGCCGCCGGAGGTCTCGAACAGCGTGTCCAGCGCGTCTCGGGTGATCTCGGCGTGCTCCCGCTCGATCGGCGCAACCACCGCGCGGTCGGCGTCGGCACGGTCCAGCCGATCGATCCGCAGGTAGCGGAACAACCGCTCGGAGTAGGACTTCGACGCGCTGAGCACCGCCGGCAGGTGCGGTAACCCCGCGCCGACCACCACCAGCGGCGCGCCGGACTGGGACAGCTCGTGGCACGCGGCGCACAGTGCCGAGACGTCGTCGGGCGCCACGTCCTGCATCTCGTCGATCAGCAGCGCCACCCCGGTGCCGATGTCGGCGGCCAGTTCGGCGACCTCGGTGAACAGCTCGACCAGGTCGATCTCGATGTCCCCCGAGTCGGCCCGGCCCGCCACGATCGGCGCGTCGATGCCCGGCTGCCACCGGTCCCGCAGCTTGGCGTCGCTGGGTGCGGCGCGCAGGGCGAAGGCTTTGAGCACCCCGAGCACCTCCTCGACCCGGTCCGGAGCCCGGTGGCGCAACGCCAGATCACGCACCGCCCGGTGCAGCGCGGCCGACAGCGGGCGGCGTAGCCCGCCGTCGGGCCGGGCCTCGACCTTGCCGGCACCCCAGCCGCGGCGCATCGCCATCGACCGCAGCTCCCCGAGCAGCACCGTCTTGCCCACCCCACGCAGGCCCGTCAGCACCAGGGAGCGTTCCGGCCGGCCGCGGGCCACTCGTTCCAGCACCACGTCGAAGGCACTCAGCTCACGGTCCCGCCCGGTCAGCTCGGGCGGCCGCTGCCCGGCGCCGGGGGCGAACGGGTTGCGCACCGGATCCATTCTCGGACCGTATCCGGCTCTCTAGCGTTGACCGCAGATTCCGCAATAGATCCCGATCGGCGTGTCGCCACCGGAGCTTCACGGTGGCGCCCTGAGCAGCAGCCGCAGTGGTCCCGAGCGAGTACCGGTTCGGGCTCGCCGTGAACTCGACGTCAGCGACATTTCAGTCCTGCCAGACGTCGCTCTCGTCGAGTTCACGGCCCACGGCGACTCACCCGCGTGTTTGCCCGGACCGATACCGCGCCGACACTCACTCGGGTTGGCCATGGGTACTTTATGTGCACATCTTGTCACGATTTTCGGACGATACACTCTGCTTGTGCGCAAAGGGGTGACTGAGTAGATGACAGTGGGTTAGGTTCAATGTCTGTTGCTACGGGAGCAGACCGCGGTTGGCGACCAGCAGGCTGACAGCCGCCATCGGCGGACTGAAGGAGCGCGGTGGTGAGCCGAAACCCGGGACGTCCCGGCCACGGCGGGGTTGTCTCGGGGCCCAGCGTGCCAGTGGCACGTGACGCGCCGGATGGCCCCCATGATGCGGCGCAGCCGCAGGGCAAACCTGCTGCCGTCGAGATCGAGTTCGTGGGGGTGACCAAGCGCTACGCGGGTCAGGATGCACCGGCCATCAACAACCTGTCGCTCACGGTTCCCGCGGGCGAGACCTGCTGCCTGGTCGGGCCTTCGGGAGGGGGCAAGACCACGGCGATGAAGCTCGTCAACCGGCTCATCGAACTCACGGAGGGAGACATCCGGATCGGTGGGCGCAGCGTGCAGGAGTTGGACGTCACGGCGCTGCGGCGAGACATCGGCTACGTGATCCAACAAGTCGGCCTGTTCCCGCACATGACCGTCGCCGCCAATTTGGCGGTGGTTCCGAAGCTGCTGGGCTGGTCGCGGGACCGGATCGACCGGCGGGTGGGCGAGCTGCTGGATCTGGTGCGGCTGGACCGCAACTACGCCAAGCGCTACCCCGGGCAGCTGTCCGGCGGCCAGCAGCAACGCATCGGGCTGGCCCGAGCCCTGGCCGCGGACCCCCCGGTGATGTTGATGGACGAGCCGTTCGGGGCACTGGACCCGATCACCCGGTCCGAGATCCAAGACGAGTTCCTCCGGCTGGAGGGCGAGATCCGCAAGACAGTCATCTTCGTAACCCACGACATCGACGAGGCCATCAAGATGGGCGACCGGATCGCTTTGCTGCGCCAAGGCGGAACGCTGGCCCAGTACGGCACCGCCGACGAACTGCTCAGCCGCCCGGCCGACGACTTCGTGGCCGACTTCGTCGGCGCCGACCGCGGCCTCAAGCGGCTGTCGCTGCGCACTGTGCGCGAGCTCGTGGTCCAGGACCCGAGCCGGCAGGTCTCGCCCGGGGCACCCACGGTGCCGGCCCGCACCACGTTGCGGGTCGGCCTGTCGGTGCTGCTGGTCGCCGGGGCGGATGTCCTGGTCGTCACCGACGAGCAGGGCGAGCGGCTCGGAACGGTGACTCTGGACCGGCTCCGCGAGGCGGCCGGGGCGCAGCCCAGCGAGGAGACGCCGTGAGTCCCGGGTGGCTGGTGCGGGTCTCGGGCCAGCCGATCATCCCGGACTTCGAGGAGCCGGACTGCCGCGCGAACGAGCGGTTCTGCTGGGGCTGGGTCGTCGACAACTGGCCCGATCTGCAGGCCCGGCTGATCGAACACATCTACATCACGGCCATCGCGGTGGGCATCGGCCTGGTGATCGCCGTGTCTGCCGCGCTGCTGGCGTACCGGTACACCGGGTTCGAGACACCGTCCATAACCGTCTCGACCGTGCTCTACACGATCCCGGCCCTGGCGTTCTTGCTGCTCATGGTGCCCATCACCGGTATCGGCCTGCTCACCGTCGAGATCGCTCTGACCGGCTACACGCTGCTGCTGCTGTTTCGCAACACCCTGACGGGGCTGCGCTCAGTGCCCCCGGAGGTCCATGCGGCGGCGGCGGGAATGGGCATGACTGCCCGCCAGATCCTGTTCCGGATCAACTTCCCGCTGGCCCTGCCCGCACTGATGGCCGGGATCCGGGTCGCCAGCGTCACCATCATCTCGCTGGCAACGCTGGCCGCCTTCGTGTCCCCGCTGGGCCTCGGGCGCCCCATCCTGTTCGCCATCGGCACCCAGTTCGTCACGGGCCTGATTGCCGCGGGTGCGCTGGCCATCATCCTGGCGCTGGTCGCTGATGCGCTGCTCGTCCTGGCGACGCGCGCGGTCACCCCCTGGGCCCGGGCCAGGCAGAGCGGGATCAGATGAACATCGTGGTCGACGCCATCGACTTCGTCCTGTCTCATCCCGGCCAGGTCTTGGGAGACGTCCGGGGACATGTCGTGCTGTCCGGGGTGGCAGTGGCGGTGGCCGTCGCGATCGCGATTCCGGTGGGCGCCGTGGTGGGTCACCTGCACCGGGGATCGTTCTTGGCGATCAACGGCGCCAACGTGCTGCGAGCACTGCCCACTCTCGCCATCATCTCGATCGGAATCCCGTTGTTCGGGCTGGGTTTCGGTAACATCCTGGTGGCCCTGATCATCCTTGGCTTTCCGCTCATCCTCACGAACACCTACGTGGGGGTGGCGGAGGTCGACCCGGGTATGGCCGAAGCCGCCCGCGGGATGGGCATGACCGGCTGGCAGATCCTCACCCGCGTCGAGCTGCCCAACGCCGTGCCCCTGATCATGGCGGGCGTTCGCACGGCCACGGTCTTCATCATCGCCACGGCCTACCTGGCTGGAATCGCGGGATACCCGGACACGCTCGGCGCGGTGATCACCAACCCGACCCTGCCCCTCTTCCAGCTCTTCGCCTACACGGTCATCGCTGTCGTCCTCGCCTTCCTGGCCGACGGCGTGTTCGCCGTTCTCCAACGACTGCTCACCCCGAGAGGGCTCAGGCTCACCCCGGCCCCGGCCGCGGCATAGCAGCCCGGACGGGTGCGGGGATCGCCATGCCCACCACAAGAAAGGAAACCGATATCCGATGTTGGACACCGTGCACGTGGCGCAGGGGTATTCGCGGCGGAGGCGTGGCGCGAGCCTGGCTGCTGGGCTGGCCGCCTTCGCGCTGGTCGCGGCGGCGTGTGCCGGAGGCGGCAACGGAACCTCAGAGGGCACCGCAACGGGCGGAGATCGCGCGAGGACGGGGGGTCCCGGCAGCGACGACGCAGTCACCAGCGTCACCGCCCAGACCGAGACGTGCCCGAGCGGGACTCCCGGTGCGGGCAAGCCGCAGGTCCGGGTGGGGAGCAAGAACTTCGCGGAGCAGTTCCTGCTCGGGGAGCTGTACGCGCAAGCGCTCCGGTCCCGGGGCTACACGATTGACTACAGGTCGAACATCGGAGGGTCGGAGGTCATCGACGAGGCGTTCCAGGCCGGTGAGGTCGATATGTACCCGGAGTACCTCGGGGAGATCGAGACCAGCATCGCCGACTTCGACCGGGCCGCCAACAACCCCGAGGAGACTTTCACGCGGGCGAAGCAGTTCGAGGAGGCGCAACGCAACGCCACGATCCTGCCCCAGACGCCGTTCCAGAACACCGACGTCCTCATCGTCAAACCGGACTTCGCCGAGCAGCACAAGCTGACGACGGTCCGGGATCTGACCAAGGTGGGTCCGCAAGGTCAGGGCGTGACCCTCGCGGCCCAGCCGCCGTTCGAGACCCGGTTCAACGGTCTGGTTGGGATGAAGGAGGTCTACGGCCTGACCGCCGTGGAGTTCAACGGGCTGGACGTGGGCCTGACCTACCAGGCACTCGATGAGGGCGACGTCAACGTGGCCGACGCCTTCAGCACCGACGGCCAGCTGACGACGGGAAACTACGTGACCCTGGACGATCCCGAGAACATCTTCGGGTTCCAGCATGTCGCCCCGGTCATCAAGCAGCCGGTGCTCCAGGGACAGGGAAAGGAGTTCACCGACACCCTCAACTGTGTGTCCACCCTGCTGACGACCGAGGTCATGCGGGCGTTGAACGCCGAGATCCAACTCAACGGCCGGCAGCCGGCGGAGGTTGCCGAGAAGTTCCTGACCGCGAACCGGATTCTCCCGTAACTCCAATAACGCTGACGGCACGCTTCAGCTCGTCCTCGGTGTTGTAGTAGTGCGGGGACAGCCGGACGAGGGGGTGCACGTTGCGGTCCTCGGTGTCGAACTGGGTGTGCTGGGGCACGGTCGTGGTGACGTTGACGCCTGCCGCGGCGAGGGCGGCGGCGACGTCGGCGGCGCGCATCCCGTCGACCTTGGCAGTGACGATGGCGCACCGGACCTGGCCCAGGTCGTGGGTGGCCACGCCCGGTAGGTCCTCGAGCAGGCCCCGTAACGCAGCGCCGAGGGCGGTGGTGCGGTTCCCGATAGCGTCCAGGCCGAGGTCGAGGGCCTGCCGGACGGCCGCGCCCAAACCGAGGACGTTGACGTAGCTGTTCTCCCAGGACGCGAATCGCCGCGCGCCGTCTACCCAGTGCAACCCGCGATCCCCATCCCAGGTCGCCGAACGGATCTCGGCGACGTAGGGCTCCAGCCGCTCGAGCGCAGCGGCGCGGACCCACAGGAATCCCGTACCACGCGGGCCGCGCAGGAACTTGCGGCCAGTGCCGGTCAGCAGGTCGCAGCCGAGTGCCTCGACGTCGACGGGGAACTGGCCGACCGACTGGGTGGCGTCGAGCAGGAACAGCACCCCCGCATCCCGGGCGATCCGGCCGATCTCGGCGGCCGGGTTGACCAGACCCCCGCTGGTGGGAACGTGGGTCACCCCGATCAGCTTCGTGCGTTCGTCGATCAGCTCGGCCAGGGCGGTCGTGTCCAGCTGGCCGTGCTTGTCGTTGGGAACCACCACGACCTCGGCGCCGGTGCGCCGGGCGACCTGTAGGTAGGCCAGCACGTTGCTGCCGTATTCGGCCCGCCCGGTCAGGATCCGGTCACCGGGACCAATCGGCACGGAGTAGAAGGCGGCGTTCCATGCGTGGGTGGCGTTGTCGAACAGCGCCACCTCCTCGGTGTGGCCGCCCACCAGCTCGGCGAGACCAGCGTAGGTGGCAGCGATCCCCTCCTGCGCGGCCGCGGCCGCTTCATACCCGCCGATCTCGGCCTCCAGCCGCAGGTGGCCGGTCATCGCGTCCAGCGTCGGCTGTGCCAGCAGCGCCGCACCGGCGTTGTTGAGGTGTACTCGATGTACACACCCCGGGGTCATGGCACGGAGAGCTTCGACGTCCATGCCCCTACGGTGCCCGATCACACCCCGTCCAGACAGCGGGAACGGACCAACGGGACCAAACGGTTGATTCTTACATTAGGTAAGGCTAGGCTCATACCTAGCAATCTTTAATGCTAGGAGTTCGCCATGATGGTTCCGTGTGTTCTCGATACTGTTCGCGGTCACCTTCGCGTGCAGCAACGGCGTCGCGATCCTGGTGGGCCAACAGCTCGGTTCAGGCGACTTTTCCGGGGCGCGCACCTGCCAACGTGCCGGCCTGCAGCTGGCTGCGATGCTCACTGCGGTTGTCAGCCTTCCCTTGCTCGTGGCTCCCGGCATTGTGTTGCGAGCCTTCTCCCCGGACACCGAGGTCGTCACCCTGGCTGTCAACGTGACCTGGACAGCGCTGGCCGCGGTACCAATAATGGTGATAGCCATGAACCTCAGCGGGCTATTGCGTGCTGCGGGGGACACCCGCTCGACTATGATTGCATTGCTGATCGGGTCCTACTTGGTGGAGATACCGCTGGCGTGGTTACTCCACGACTCACTCGGGGTCATCGGCGTCTACCTCGCCTTGCTCGCCTATTGGATGACGCGACTCGCCGTCACCTGGGCTCGATACCGCAAGGGGTCGTGGCGGACGGATCTGGACCTGTCCGGAGCCTGAGCAAGAGCGAGTGTGACGGCGCCGGGACTCGCTACCCTTTCCTGGAACGTGCTCCTCAAGCGTAAACTGCTACTCTGTGTCAGTTGGCGATGGAGTAGCATGTGCTCGATGCTGAGGCGACGGCAGGAGCGGCCGATGACGTTGCGGGAACGCAAGAAGGCGCTGACCCGGTCGTCCATCCAGGAAGCCGGCTTGCGGCTGTTCGTGGAACGCGGCTATGACGCCACCACGCTCGATCACATCTGCGACGCTGCGGTCATCTCCCGCCGCACCCTGTTCCGATACTTCGGCTCCAAGGAGGACGTGGTGCTGTCTACGACCCGCGACGAGCTCGCCCGCGCGGGCGAGCGGCTCCGCCACCGCCCCGCGGGCGAACCCCTCAAGGATTCACTGTTCGCGCTGGTCGACGAGTCGGTCTCGTTCCTCGAAGGTGATCGTGACCGGCAGATCGTCAGGTCGCGACTGCTGGCCAACACCCCTGCGCTCGCCGGCGGCTACCTGAAGGTGCTGACCGACTTCGAACTCCTGCTGCGCGGATCCCTCGCCGAGCGCAGTGGCGAACCAGCGGACAGCCCGCAGGTCCGGCTCGCTGCCGCGGCGGCGGTGACAGCCTTTCGGGTAGCCAGCGAGACCTGGGTCGACAACGACGGAGGGATCCCCCTCAAAACGCTCGCACACGAAAACCTCGACCACCTTCTCACCGGCTGCAGGCTGCCCGGGCCAGGCGCAGCGCAACGGCGATGATCGGCGTGCGTAGCTGCCCAGCCGGAGGTCCGGGTTCCGGCGGCGCTGGCTTGCTCCGCCTCGGCTGCGCCAGGTCGCCGTCTTGGGTCAGGGTGTCCAGTTTCTCCTGCCCGCACTCGGATGGATGCGGGGCGATGCGGGAGCAGAATGAGTCGCGTGCACACTGGCTGGCGGGGAGATCGTGTGCTGCCGTCGGCGGCCCGGCCGAGCGCGGCCCGAGGCACAACCGCCCCGTGCTCCGTACTGGACTGGCTCGTGGAGGATGAGACAATGGCACCCGAATCTGCAGAAGATTCCACATCAGCTCATCTGGGACGGTGGGATCCGGTCTTCGAGTTGCCGAACGTGGCGATCCATACGAACGTGCTGCCGAACGGGAAAGTGCTGTTCTGGGGGCGACGGGACCACCCTACCGGCTCGCTGCATGAGCACGAGTGCACGCCACACATCTGGGATCCCAGAACCGGGGAATTAACCCCGACACCTCAGCCCAAACTCGCAGACGGCACGAAAATAAATCTGTTCTGCGCGGGGCATGCCTTCCTGGCAGACGGTCGGCTCCTGGTCGCGGGCGGGCACCTTACCGACGGCGACGGGCTCAACCAGGCGTGCATCTACGACTACCGCACCAACACCTGGACTGCCCTTCCTGTGATGAACAAGCGCCGATGGTATCCAACCGTCACAGCGCTGTCGGACGGGACGATGCTGGTGTTGTCTGGCAGCTACATCGAGAACGGCAGATTCATCATCAACGATGTCCCGCAAATCTGGGATGGGCAGCAGTGGACCCCGACCGTCGACTTCATCGGCCTCCCGCTGTATCCGCACATGCACGTCGCTCCGGACGGCCGGGTCTTCATGGCTGGGAGCAATGCGAAGACCTACCTACTCAACACCGAAGGCACGGGTACCTGGACCCCGCTGCCCGAGCCGGGCGGAGTACGACGGAACGGGGAGCGACAATACGGCCCTTCGGTGATGTATGACGCCGGGAAGGTCGTCTACATCGGGGGCGGCAACGACGGTCCCACTGCCTTCCCTACCGCCGCGGCAGAGGTCATCGATCTCGGCGCCCATCCCCCGGAGTGGCGTGAGGTCGCTAGCATGCGTTTCCCGCGCCGCCAGCATAACGCGGCGATTCTCGCGGACGGGAGCGTCCTCGTCACAGGAGGGACGAGGGGCCCTGGCTTCAACGATCTATCCCCGGGCAAGCCTGTCCACGTCGCCGAACTGTGGGATCCGGTCACGGCAGAATGGAAGGAGCTGGCCGCCGAAGATGTCGATCGCTGTTACCACGGGACGGCCGTGCTACTACCGGACGCGACGGTGCTCAGCGCGGGTAGCGGCGAGTTCGACGTCGGCGGCGGCCAGCCGAACGACCCTAGGGACAGCCACCGTGACGCCCAGATTTTCCATCCGCCCTATCTGTTCCAAGGCCCACGCCCAGTGATCACCGCTGCCCCCGAGGAAATCTCTTACGGCGAGACATTCTCGCTCGAGATCTCGGGATCGGATGTCGGAAAGGTCACCTGGATACGGCTTCCCTCGGTCACCCACGCCTTCGACCAGAACCAGCGCGTCAACGTTCTCGAGTTCAGCTTCGATGGCGGTAGCTTAACCGTTACCGCGCCCGCACGGCCGGAGATCTGTCCTCCGGGGCATTACATGCTCTTCGTGCTGAGCAAGGCTGGGGTTCCCTCTCTCGCGCGGATCGCGCGGATCGGCCCGTCTGCACCACAGGCTCGTGCTGCGGTCTCGCCGGCCCTCGCTGAGGCGAGTCTGCATACCAGCCCCGGGACAACGACGCGCACCCAGGAACTGGACGAGACGGTCAGAACCCGATCGACCGGCACTCGCGTCACGGTCGGCCTGACCGCGAAGTGCCCTTACGGGCTGGGGGCGTGTTGGGGCGGGGCGTACGAGGCGTTGAAGAAGCTGCGAGGGGTTGCGGCGGTGCGGCCGATCGCGAATGCCGAGCACTCGACAGCCGACGTCTACCTTCGTGATCAAGGACTGCCGGACCTCGACGGCTGGCCCGAACAGATCGCCCGATGGGCAAACGGCAGTTACGATTTCCGCGGTGTGGAGGTGACGGTCACGGGCACCCTGGGGGAGCACGACGGCATGTTGCAGCTGACCGGGCCCTCTTTCGACGCCCCAGTGAGCCTGATGCCACTGAGCGAAGGTACGAAGCTGCAATGGGACTACCAAACGAGGAGCGTCCGAGACACCACGCGCGACGAACGAGACGCATACCAGAACCTGACCGGAAGGTATCAAGAGCTCCGAGGCGGTGACGAGCCGACGCGTGTCACCGGCCCCTTGGCAAAGACGGGTAACGGATGGGTGCTGTACGTTCGAAAATTTGAGACTCAACCACCTGTAAATGCATGATTCACTGTGTGTTTGCGTCGTGAACTCGACGCAAGCGACGTTTCGGCTGGACCGTGGACGTCAGGTTCTCGCGCTCCCCGCACGGCGGATCCGTAGCGCTGATCGACCGGCCTGACGGTCTTACGCTCCGGATGCGGTCCTACGACCGCAAGCACTCGGTTCCGCATGACCTGGCCCATTTCGTCGCCGAGCGCGCGTTCGTGCTCCCCCAGGGTGTGTGGGGAAGCATCGCGGCGGGAGCCGTCTTCCGTTCCATGGAGGTGGTGTCCGGCCGATGCCGGTACGACAGCCGTGCTCGATCGGCAGCAGTCGTCGCCGGCAACGCGCGCCACATCGGCCTCGCCGAGATTGTGTCCGGTGTCGTCCACCGTGGCTTGAACCTCAACCGAGCAGGAGCGGAGCTCGAACTGCGCTGGGGTTGGGGAGCGGTGCGTGAGGGCTCATGCCCGTCGCCGATTCCAGGGTTGCACGAAGCGGTGGCAGAGCTCCGAGAGCTGGCCGAACGATGGCAGCTCCTGCCTGACGACGGACAACTCCGCATGCAATGGGCAATACCGGTGACGCCGACGCGTCGCAGGAGGAAGCGCTAACCTCGGCGCCGCAGCGGCCGTACGGCGATCTCTGCGCCCGAGACGTGTCAGAGTTCTGGATGAATCGGGGTGGATCATACAGGAAGCGGCCCGGCGGGGCCACCGTGTGGCGTTTCGATTCCGCTGCCACTATATTGGGGCCAGTGCCGTCGTTCTCAAGGGATCCCATGGTCTATCCGGCACTCGTGCGGCGCTTCGTCCGTGCTATCGCGATGTTGCTCGCCGTTCTGGCCTGTGGCTGCCAAACCACTCCAGCGACCCCGGCCGACAGCACCGCGCAAACCGCCGGGAGTGATGAATGGGCGAAGCACCTGGGCCAGTTTAAGGAGGGCTACTTTGCGCTGAACCCGCCGTTTGCCGTCCAGCAAGGGCGTCACGATTACGACGGCCGCTTGCCGGACTGGAGCGCGGCCGGCATCCGCGCCGCGATCCAGTGGCTACATGCGCAGCGCACGCAGACTGAAGCGCTCGACCAGAACGCATTGAGCTCCGGGCAGCGCTTCGAACAGAAATACCTGCTGTCGCGCATCGACGACGATCTGTTCTGGTTGGAAAAAGCGGAGGAGCCGTTCACGAACCCGTCATTCTATCTCGGCGGCGGCCTCGATCCGAGCGTGTATCTCACGCGTCCTTACGCCTCAGCCGACACGCGCCTGGCGGCCTTCATCGGCTACGCGCGGGCCGTGCCCGCGGCCGCGGCGCAGATTCGCGCGAACCTGCGCACACCGCTGCCGAAGAGCTTTATCCAGTACGGCGTCGATGGCTTCGGCGGCTTTCCGGATTTCTATCGAAAAGATGTGCCGAAGATCTTTGCCGAGGTGAAAGATCCGGCGCTGCAGGCAGAGCTGGCAAGCACGATCGAGCCGGCGGCGCAGGCGATGCAGGACCTCGCGGACTGGCTCAAGAGCGGCGAGGCGCAGGCCACCGAGAACTTCGCGCTCGGTCCGGCGAAGTTCGCTGACATGCTGCGCATGACCGAGGGGGTCACCACACCGCTCGCTGAGCTGGAGGGCGTGGGCCGCGCCGATCTCGCGCGTAACCTCGCCGCGCTCCAGCAGGCATGCGCCGAATACCTGCCGGGCACGGCGATCGAAGCCTGCGTCGCCACAGTGGAGGCGGATAAGCCGAGCGGCGGCGCGGTGGAAGGTGCGCGCGGTCAGCTCGGCATGCTGCGCCAGTTCGTCGTCGATCACGACCTGGTCAGCATTCCCGGTACGGAACAGGCGTTGGTCGCGGAAGCGCCGCCGTACCAGCGATCGAACTTCGCCTACATCGACATCCCCGGCCCGTACGACAAGGGTATGCCTTCGGTCTACTACATCGCGCCGCCTGATCCATCGTGGTCCAAGGCCGACCAGGACGCCTACGTGCCGGGCAAGTCGAACCTGCTGTTCACCTCAGCGCACGAAGTCTGGCCGGGGCATTTCCTGCAGTTCCTTCATTCGAACCGCTCGCCGTCCGAGATCGGGCAGCTGTTCGTCGGCTACGCCTACGCGGAAGGCTGGGCACATTACACCGAGGAGATGATGTGGGAAGCGGGTCTCGGTAATGGCGCACCGGAGGCGCACATCGGGCAGCTCAGTGACGCGCTGCTGCGCAACGTGCGCTTTCTGTGTGCGATCGGCATGCACACGCAGGGGATGAGCATGGCGAGCTGCGAGACGATGTTCCGCGAACAGGCTTATCAGAATCCCGGCAGCGCGCGCCAGCAGGCTGCGCGCGGCACTTACGACCCGGCCTACCTCAATTACACGATGGGCAAGCTGATAATCCGCAAGCTGCGCGCGGACTGGACCGCGAACCGCGGCGGACGCGCCGCCTGGCGCGAGTTTCACGACCGTTTCCTGTCCCACGGCGGGCCGCCGATTCCACTGGTGCGCGAGCAGATGCTGGGGACAGCGCAAGGAAACCTGTTCTAGGAAGGAGCCGCGGATGACAACGTGGACGAGTGGTCTCGACGCTCACATCGCGCCTGACCTGGGCAGGTCGGCGCTGGTGGTGATCGATACCCAGGTCGATTTCATCGACGGTGGCGCCAGCCCGATCCCCGGAACCACACAGATCTTGCCGAACATCGCCCACCTCCTAGCGGCATACCGTGCCGCGGCTGCGCCAATCGTCCAGGTGGTCCGTCTCTATGCCGGCGACGACGTCGACCTGCTACGCAGAGCAGCCATCGCGGCCGGCGCACCCATCGCTCGGCCCGGCTCGCTCGGCTCGCAGATCGCACCAGAGCTTCGTCCCGCCGGTGCACCTGATCTCGACGCGCCCGCGCTCCTCGCAGGCCACCTGCAGAACCTCGGCCCGCACGAGGTTGCGGTGTGGAAACCGCGCTGGAGCGCCTTCTATCGAACCGGCTTGGACCGCCACCTCGCCGACCTCGGCGTGCACACCGTCGTTTTCGCTGGATGCAACTATCCGAACTGTCCGCGAGCGAGCATCTACGATGCCAGCGAACGCGACTACCGGGTTCTCATTGCCTCTGACGCCATTTCTGGGGTCGAGGACCATCACCTCGAGGAGGCTGGGCGGATCGGCGCCATCCACGCCAGCAGCGACACGATCATCCGCATGCTGGTGCACGAGCGAAGCATCGATAGGACGGGAGTCAGGCCTGCTCCTGCGCCACCGTCGGGTCCATGTACAGCACCTCCCAGAGGTGCCCGTCGGGGTCTTGGAAACTCCGTCCGTACATGAAGCCCTCGTCGTTCGAGAAGCCCCCTGGTAGCCCGCCCGCGGCGAGGGCATCGTCGACCAGTTCGTCAACCCGCTGCCTGCTGTCGACTCCCAGCGCCAGGATCGCCTCCGTGCTTCTCGTGGCGTCGACGACGGCCTTGTTGGTGAACGTCTTGAAGAACGACTCGGTCAGCAGCATGACGTAGATGTCGTCGCTGATGACCAGGCAGGTCGCGTTCTCATCGGTGAACTGTGGATTGAACGAGAAGCCGAGTGCGGTGAAGAAGTCGATCGACTTGACGAGGTCCTTCACCGGGAGGTCGACGAAGATCTTCGTGGACATCAGCTGCCTCATTTCTCTTCTTGCTCTCCATACCCGCGGTTCGGGTCCGGGTGTTCTCAGGTCAGCTCTCGAGCTCGCCGGCCGGCGCCTTGGCCTGCGGCCAGCGACGCCACGTGATGAATCACCGGTATAGACCGCAGCCGTACCGAGAACTCATCGGTATGGGGGACCGTCAGGTCGCGCCGGGCGCGCGGCAGCGGACGTAGAGCACCCTGTGGTGACCATTGCCGTTCTGTTGCTGTTGCACAAAGCTCTCGCGGTACGTTGCGAACACCCGCTCCCGCACCTCACGCGGGGCGACCCGCAGTGGCTCGGCGTGCCCGTACCTGATGAAGTGCTCCGCGGTCACCCTGGAGTCCCCGGTGGGCGGCTCGCGAAGGTGTGCTCAACGACTCCGTCGCACAGCAGACCCGCGCTCCCGAGGACGGACCGCCGGGTGTCCTCGTCGCCCAGTCCGGCGTTCGGTTCGCGCAGCGCCACCCCGTGCACCGCGGCCGCCTGGTGAAGCAGCGCGAACGACGTGATCCCGCCGTTTGCCGGTATCGAGAGGACCAGCCGGGCGCCAGGCCGGCACACCCGCCGACACTCCCGTAACGCCGTGACGGCATCACCGAGGTAAGCGATGGCGGCGACGCAGATTACGACGTCGAAGACCTCCGAGCGAAACGGCAGCGCGGCGCCGTCGGCCCGCAGGTATCTGCGCAGGTGCGCTACCAGCGTGCAGCGCTCACGCAGCGACCGGCACCTGCACCGATCCCGGATCCGGGGGCCTCGGATCACGGCTGAGTAGCAGACGTTTCGCGCTCGCGAGTCGCTTCTAGGAACAATCGTGGGAAGGCATAGATATAGATGGAGGTAAGCCAGCCGCGACCGTATGCAGGGGGCCAGGGGCCGAGGACCGTCCACCCTGGACGCCTGTTTGTTCGTCGCGACGGAACGGTTGGGGGTGGGAATACCTCGACGTCGCGCCCGCGCATCCCGTACTGGGTGTGCTGCCCGGGGCAGCCTGATCCACTATGGATCGTCGAGAGCGACCTTCGACGCGGCGGGTTCGACGACTGCGTCTATTCACCCACGGAAGCGACGAGCAGCGCCTCCACGGCGACCGGACACGCCACGGCGAGGATGCGGTCCGCGCCCCACCGGGGCAGGACCCTCCTGGTGACATGCGGCATGAGCAGGCCCAGCAGCGCGGACGGCACGAGGACCGGCCCAACGCCCAGCGGTGACCAGCCCCGGGCGGCGAGGACCAGCGGCACCGCGAACCACACCGCCGGGATCGCGGCGGCTGCGAACGCGCTGCGCAGCACCACACCGTTGGTCACGATCGCGCGAGGCAGGAACCCGTCGGGCCGGGCCCGGATCCGGGCGAGTGTTGCCGGGACACCCGCGACCAGCAGCACCGCGCCCACCACGGCGACCACGGCGCCCGTGGCGGGCGATTGGATGAGCAGCACCAGGCCGGTGGCCGCGACCGCCACGCACACAGCACCCGGCACGTCGAAGTGCTCCCGCTGGCCGCTCGTCGGGGCCGCGCGCCAGATCATCGGCAGCGCGAGCAGCCCGGCCACGGGCAACACGAGGGTCCATCGCCAGCCGCCTGCCGCGTCCAGTGCCCCGCCGAGCACCGGACCCAGCGAGCTCAGCACCGACGCAGCGCCGGTCACGCGTCCCAGAGCGTCCGCCCTGGTGGCGCCGTCCCAGCGGGCGCTGATCAGGGCCATGCCGCGAGGGCGACGGCGTACCCGCTGATCACCCAGGCCGCGCTCGACGCACCTACCCCGAGCCCTGCCGCCAGTTCGGGTAGCGCGACGGACACGACCGACGTGCCAGCACCCGCGAGCCCGAACAGCACCCCGATGACGGTGGCAACCCGACCCGCCGCCCTCGGATCGCTGTCCACCCCACCCCCAACCCCGCGCACCACCGTGACATTCCGCCCCTCTTCCGCATTCAGCGGGCTCAGCGGGGTTATTTGCGCCTCGTTTACCCCGCTGAGCCCGCTGAATGCGGGAAGCGTGCGAGGAATGCCTTGGTGCGTGGCGTGCGGGGGGCGGCGATCACCTGCTCTGGTGGACCGTCCTCGGCCACTACGCCGTGGTCCATGAAGATCACCCGGTCGGCTACCTCGCGGGCGAACGCCATCTCGTGGGTTACCACCAGCATCGTCATGCCGTTCTCGGCGAGCCTGCGCATCACCCCCAGTACCTCGCCGACCAGCTCAGGGTCGAGCGAGGAGGTCGGCTCGTCGAACAGCATCAGCGCCGGATCCATCGCCAGCGCTCGCGCGATCGCGACCCGCTGCTGCTGCCCTCCAGAGAGCTGCGCCGGCATCGCGGCCTCCTTCTCCGCGACGCCGACGATGCCCAGGTTGCGTCTCGCGACCTCGATCGCCTCGGTCTTGCTGCGCCGCAGCACCCGCCGCTGCGGCAGCGTCAGGTTGTCCAGCACTGACAGGTGGGAGAACAGGTTGAACTGCTGGAACACCATGCCGATCTGGCGCCGCGCGGCATCGATGTCCACGTCGGGATCGGTCAGTTCGACGCCGTTGACGGTGACCGTGCCGCTGGTCGGCTGCTCCAGGAGGTTGATGCAGCGCAGCAGGGTCGACTTGCCGGACCCGGACGGGCCGATCACACACACCACCTGGCCGCGCTCGACGTCCAGGTTGATCCCGCGCAGCACCTCGAGCGAGCCGAACGACTTGTGCAACCCGGAGACCTCGATGATCATCTTAACCGCCTTCGCGTCCGGCCGTTGCCGGCTGCGCGCTGCCATAGCGGCCTTCCAGCCGCCGGGACACCCGCGACAGCGGGATCGTGATGATCAGATAGCACAGGCCGGCAACCAGCACCGGAGTCAGGCTGCGGGACTCGTTGAGCTGCTGGCGGCCGAATTGGGTCAGCTCCTGCTGCGCCACCGTCGAGCCGAGGAACAACGCCAGCGAGGTGTCCTTGGTGAGCAGCACCAGCTCGTTGGTCAGCGGCGGCAGGATGATCTTGAATGCCTGTGGGATGACAACCCAGACCATCGTCGCGGCCGGTGACATGCCCAGCGACCTGGCGGCCTCCACCTGACCGCGAGGCACCGCCTGGATACCGGCCCGAATGGTCTCCGCCAGATAAGCAGCCGAGACGACGCCCAACGCGATCATGATCGCCACGTAACGGTTGAGGACCGTGCCGGGAAAGGCCAGCGGAATGCCGCTACCCACGGCGAGGAACACCAGCAACGCTGGGAGTCCGCGGAAGAACTCGATGTAGACCCCAGCCAGCGCCCGGTACACCCCGACGCTCGACAACCGCATCAGCGCGAGCACCACCCCCAATACGAGGCCGAACACGAAGCCGAGCGCGGTGTAGATCACGGTGTTCTTCAGCGCTACCGTGATGACCTCGGGGAACATCCCCCTGGCTACGTCGAGATCGAAGAACGCTGACTGGATCCGGCCCCAGTCGGCGGCCAGCGCGATAGTCAGGACGATCAGCACCAGGACGGCGTACTGCACGCCACGGACAACCTTGGCCCGTTGCCGCTTGGTCAGGGCCATCGAGGGTCGCTTCTTCCGGGGTAGTGGCAGCGGTCAGCTGGTCGGCTTCTTCTTGAACCACTTCTCGTAGATCCGGTCGTACTCGCCGCTGGATCTGGCCTCGGCGAACACCTCGTTGATCTCGTTGAGCAGCGCCGTGTTGCCCGTCTTGACGCCGATGCCGTACTGCTCGTTGGTATCGAACTCCGCGATCACCTCGAAGTCGGGCTTCTTGTTCACCCAGTCGTAGAGCACACCGTTGTCGTTGATGCCGGCGTCGACGTCGCCGGTCTCCACAGCGGTCAGCAGCAGGCCGAGGTCCTCGAAGACGACGAGCTCGACGTCGGGCGCGTTCTCCTCGGCGTACTTCTGACCAGTGGTGCCGTTCTGCACGGCGACCCGCCTGCCCGTGAGCTGCGCCAAGCCCGTCAGGCCCGAGCCCTTCTTCGCGACCAGCCCTTGGGTGGCATCGAAGTAGGGGGCGGAGAAGTCGAAGTTCTGCTCGCGGACCTCGGTGATGGTCATGCCGGCGGCGGCCAGGTCGCACTTGCCGGCGTTGAGGTCGGCGCCGGACTGGATGCCGTCGAACGGGGTATCGACGATCTGCTGGGTGACGCCCAGCTCCTTGGCCACCAGGTCGACCAGGTCGACGTCGAAGCCGACGACCTGGCCGTCCCGCTCGAACTGGAACGGCTCGTAGGGCAGCCCGGTGCAGGTGGTCAGCTGGCCGGCCTTGACCAGTGGGATGCCGGTGGCAGTGGTGCCAGGCTCACTGTTGCCGCACCCGGCGGCGAGCACGGCGAGCACAGCGGCGGGCAACGCGGCACGTCGACGGGACCTTGCCATGAAGGTTCCTCCCGACTCGACTATTCATCTACATCGATGTCTGATACTGCCATCGTCGTCGGAGCGCGCCGATCAGGAGGAGCCAGCGCTCATGCGGAGGCCGGGACCGCGTGCAGCGTCGTACCGGGCAGGCAGGTCAAGCAGCCGAGTCGGGTCTTGCTCGCGGACAGCGGTGCGGCCGTGCCGCAGTGCGGGCAGCGTTGCGCGGCGAAGGCGCCCAGCGCGGCGAGCCAGTCGAAGGCGAACGGGTAGCGACGTGGCCCACGGCGGATGTCGACCGGCACCCGCCATCCCGGGACCAGCACGGCGTGCAGCCGGAACGGGCGGATCTCGTGCCGGGCCTGGTACTTCTCGTCGATCTCCAGCAGGCGCCGGGCACGCTCCTCCCGGGTGCTCGCCGCGCGGGCCGCCAGCAGCTTGGCACGGTCGGGGTCGGCGCCGGTCCGGCGGCGCTCCAGCGACCGCAGCGCGTCGTCGTAGTAGGCGCGGGCGTGTGCGCGTTCCCGCTGGTGGGCGTCCGATGCCTGGTCCGACAGTGTGCTGCGCCGCCGGTCGGCGGCGGCGTCGAGGATGCGGTGGGCCTGCTCCAGCGCCCCGGTGACAGCCGCAAGCACCGGTGGGCGCGCCACCGCCGGACCTTCGGGGCGGGGCGCGCGCTGCAGCCGGGTGACGTCGTCGGCACCGAGCTGCAGCCCGGAGAGCGCATCGACCCAGCACTCCAGCCGCTCCTGGTAGCACTCCTCCGCGGACACCGTGTAGGTGACCAGCACGCCCACCCGCAGCATCAGCCGGTCGATGCGCACCGGTAGCCCGGTCACGTCGATCCGCCCGTGCCGCACCGGGAACTGGTCGCGGACCTTGTCCTGCAGCTGTTCTCGGTCCGGAGCCGGAGTGGTCGGAGCAACGAGGGCGACGACCCCGGCGTCCCCGACGGCCAGTGTCGCGTCGGCCGCCCGGATCAGCGCCGGGTGGCCGGTGGCGAGCAGCACCATCCCGCCGTCACGGGCGACGTCGGGGTCGGCGGTGACGACCATCTCGTCGGGAAGGTCGAACTCGCCGGCCACCACGGGCGGCAGCATGACCAGGGTGCCGTCAGCGGCAGGCTCGATGAGCCCGCCGCGGTCGTCGACGTAACGCAGCCAGAACTCCAGGCCCGGGTCCACGCTCAGTCCTCCCCGACCAGCTGATCGACGGCGCCGCGGGTGCGCAGGTAATCGCTACGAGCCCGGGCCAGATCGGCACCGAGGTCGTCCAGCGAGGCGGCGAACGCGGCGTCGTCTGCGGCGGTGACATACGCGGTGAACACCGAGGTCTCGAAGTCGAAGTCGTCGGTCACCCGGCCCAGGATCATGTCCAGCTCCCCGACGACGAGCTCGAATAGGTTGATCTTCGATTCCAGCACGTGCAGGATGCGCTCCTCGATGGTCCCGCGGGAGACCAGGTTGGCCAGCAGCACGTCGTGGTCCTGGCCCACCCGGTGCAACCGGCCGAGGCGCTGCTCGATCTGCATCGGGTTCCACGGCAGGTCCATATTGATCATGACGTGGCAGAACTGCAGGTTGCGGCCCTCGCCCGCCGACTCGGTGGACAACAGCACCGGCACGTCGTCGCGGAACGAGCTGACCGCGGCGTCCTTCTCGCGCCGCGACAAGCTGCCGTGATAGCAGGCGGCTGGGATGCCGGCCGCGGCGACCTCCGCGGCGAGCGCGTCGAGGGTGTGCCGGAAGGCGGTGAACACCAGCACCTTCTCCCCGCGCTCGACGTGGGTGCGCAGCCGGGCCAGCAGCTCGTCGGTCTTGCGGGGACGCTCGATCATCCGGGCGCGGTCGGCGAGGTCGTGCCAGCCGACCTTAGCCAGGGTGGGCGCCACCGCGGCCGGGCTGGAGCCGGCCAGCCGGGTGAGACTGCGCAGGGTCAGCCGCTGCGACGGTGCCGCGGCGCGGGCCTCGCCGCGGATCCGGGAAGTGATCTCGGCGTACAGCGAGCGCTCCGCGTCGCACGGCGTGACCAGCACGGTCTCGGCTAGCCGCTGCGGCAGCAG
Source organism: Pseudonocardiaceae bacterium (assembly GCA_050699975.1). Taxonomy (GTDB): domain Bacteria; phylum Actinomycetota; class Actinomycetes; order Mycobacteriales; family Pseudonocardiaceae. The sequence goes on from JBOHGH010000002.1 coordinate 83,223, forward strand.
CACCGCGACCTCACTGCGCCGGTGCCGAACCATGATCTCCCTGGTTCGGGCGCGCAGCGCGGCGACGTTGCGCAGCGCGTCGACCCCGGTATCGGCGCTGCCGTGGGTGCGGCGGAACTGGTCGGCCGTGCCGAGCAGGCCCGGCGCAACGAGGTTGACCAGTTCGTAGAGGTCCTGCAACCGGTTCTCCACCGGGGTGGCCGTGAGCAGCAGCAGGTAGCGGGTGCGCAGCGCGCGCGCCAGCCGACCCGACGCACTGGCTGGGTTGCGCAGCCGGTGGGCCTCATCGACGATCACCACGTCCCACTGCTTGCCGGTGATCGCCGCCTTCAGTGGGTCGCGGCGGGCCGCGGCCAGCGAGGCCAGCACCACCGGCCGGTCCGCCCCGGCTTCCCAGCCGCCGCGGGCCGCCACCGTGGTGGGCAGGGCGAACTTGCGCTCCAGCTCTTCGCGCCACTGGCCGACCAGCCCGGCCGGAGTGACGACGAGTGCGCTATCGGCCAGCCCGCGCATCCGCAGCTCGGAGAGCACTAGGCCGGCCTCGATCGTCTTGCCCAGGCCGACCTCGTCGGCGAGGATCGCCCGCCCCCGCATCCGGCGCAGCACCGTCTGCATCGTCGCGAGCTGGTAATCGAACGGGGTGAAACCCAGCCGCGACTGCGACAGCACCGTGTCGAAACCCGGCCGGCTCCACACCTCGCCGGCCTCGTCCACCAGTGCCGACCGCCGCGGGTCGACACCGGCGGAACCGGCGAGCCGGTTGAGCAGTGACCCGTACCGGGCCAGCACCTCGGCCCGAGGGTGTTCGGTGGACAGGCCGACGGACATGGGCGCCCCCTCTCGTTCGTGACGGGACGCAGGCTAGCCCGGGCCCCCGACAGTCCGTCCCAGCCGGTGCGGTGTGTCGGTCCGGATCCACCCGGCAGCGGCAGCAGGTGACCGGGATTGTGTACAACCGGTCAGCCACGGGAGCCCTGCTGAGCGCGGATCCGCCGTACCAGCCCGGCGACGAGCTCGTCGTTGGCGGCGTTGTCACCGCGGTCGGCGTTGGTCAGGAAAAGGTCACGTAGCGCCCTGGCGGCTGCGTCGGAGCTGTTGATCACCGGCGGGCCGGGCACGGGAGAACTCACGGCGTACCCCTCGGGCCGGGCGGCTCGACCGGCGGCCAGCCGGGATCTTGTGGGGGAACTGCGGATCGGGCAGCGGCCTGGGCGTGGGCAGCGACAGCAGTGCGTTGACCACCGTCACGACGTCGCCGTGCAAGCGCCACTCGATCGCGTTCTCGGTGGCATCCAACGGGCTTTCCAGGTCGAGCATGTCCCGGGTGCGGTAGGCCAGCGCGGTGCGTTCGCTGTAGACCAGCACCACCTCGCGCGCACCCCGGAAGTGGCGGGTGTAGTGGACGAGTTGCAGCTGGCCGTCCTGGTTGAAGAGTCGCTCGCCGGTGAAGCCGAACCGGTACAGCCGGCGCAGCTGCTCGATGGCCGGGTTCACGCCCACGCCCTGGCTCGCTTGCCCGGCCGGTGATCGTGCCGAGCCGTATCGCGGCAGCGCACGATGCGGCGTCGTGTCCGGTGACCGAATAACCGCATGGCAAGCTCCCCCGAACGGGTTGGGAAGGCGGCGGCCCCGCCCGCGCGTCGGGGAGGACGAAACGGAGCCGCCGCCGGCGGTTGACCCTGGCGGGCCAGGTGGTGGCGCTGGTTCCGCCAGGGCTACGGTGTACGTGAACACCACGAGCACCGTGACGTTGTAACACGTTACATGGTGACTCGATACGGTGGAATGGGTGTGGGTGCGTCCGTTCGGGTGATGTAGCGGGCATCCGCGCTGGTTCCACAACACCGGCAGGAGGGCGACGAGGGGACCACGGATGGTCGCGTCATCGAGTCCGACCGTGCTCAGGCGGTACATCGCGCTGGAGTTGCGCCGGCTGCGGGAGGCCGTCGGGTTCAAGCGTGAGCAGGTCGCCGAACGGCTGCGCTGCGTGGTCTCACACGTCTCGCACCTGGAGACCATGCGGAACCTGCCGAAGGGTCCCGAGCTGGAGGTGCTGCTCAATTTCTACGGCGCCGGCGAGCGCATCCCGGCGTTCCTGGACCTGGTGGACGCCGCGCGCAAGGGCCGCGACTGGTGGATCCCGTTCAAGGACACCGCGCCGGAGTGGTTGGACCTCTATCTCGCCATGGAGTCATCGGCCGTGCAGATCGACAGCTACGACTCGATGATCGTTCCAGGTCTGTTCCAGACGCCCGCGTACGCCAAGGCGGTCATTCGGGCCGGCGAGCCCGAGCTGGCCGACGCCGAGTTCGCCCGACGCGTCGAGCTGCGCATGACCCGCCAGGATGTGCTCACCCGGCAGCCGGACCCGCCGATCGTGTGGAGCGTGCTGGACGAGTCCGTGCTGCGCCGGCCGGCCGGTGAGCCGCAGGTCCTGGTCGAGCAGTTGGAGCACCTGGTCAAACTCCTCGACCTGCCCACGCTCACCATCCAGCTGTTGCCACTGGACGTCGGCGTGCACGCCGGGATCGATGGGACCTTCATGATCCTGACGTTTCCGCCCGAACTCGAAGGCGACCCCGGAATCGCCTACACCGAGGCGCCAACCAGGGGCACCTACTACGAGGACCGGGCCGAGATCATGACCTATCGCAACACGCTGCGGCGCGTCCAGATCCACGCCCGTACACCCGAGGAGACCCGGACCCTGCTGGTCCGCCGCATAGAGGAGTTGACATGAACCACCACCAGGCGCTTGCCGAGCTGACCACCGCAGCCGGGTGGCGCAAGTCCAGCTACAGCCAGGGCGCCAACAACTGCGTGGAGGTCACCACCGAGGTGCCCGGCTGGGTCGGTGTCCGCGACACCAAGCTCGGCACCGACAGCCCGCTGCTGGCCGTCACCAATTCTCAGTGGCGCGCGACGCTGACCGCCGCGCAAGCCGGCGAGCTCGGCACCTAACCACCCGCTACCCGCAACGGTTGCCTCTCGGTTCCCTGCTGGCCGAACGGCGCATCGCTGCGCCGCGCGTCGACCGGGTCGAGCCTCGCCCGGCCACGACGTACCCGACGTATCGCGTGACCCGCGCCGAGCAGGATGAGCAGCATCGAGCGTGAGAAACGAGCCGAGCAGCGTGCCGGCCAGCGCGACCTCAAGGCCCCCGGCCCTCATCGGTCGGTCTCCCGCAGCACTGACACCACCAGCAACACGAACGCCACCAAGAACAGCAGAAATTCGGTCGCATGGCCGAACTCCCACTGGGCGCGCAACGCGGCGAAGTCCTCGGGGACGGTGCCGGGCGGCAGCGGTCGGAACCGCTGGTTCACCGGCTCGACCACCGCGAAGTAGGTCACCAGGGCCGCTGCCTGCAGGATCGCGGCAGTTCCCGTCCACGCCAGCACCGCGCGCCGCCGCCGCACCAGCCACGTCAGCACCCCGGCCGCGACGATCGAGCCGGTGTACAGCAACGCCCCAAAGGGCGGTCCGTACCAGGCGTACAGCGAGTTGTTCAGCCGGATATAGAGCTCAGGTGGGTAGCCGAACTTCGGACCGAGCTCGAGTACGTGCGCGAACAGCAGCCCCATCGTCAGCGCGGCCAGCAGCAGCGCCACCGCGCGGAGTACACGAATCCTCATGCCACCGACAATGCCAACGCCGTGGCCTGCGGTCCCGAGGCGGGTCAGCGGTCCGTCGTGCGGCGGAGCACCCCGTGGTACCAGGCGCTCGCGCGATAGCTACTTCGCCACCCGGCGCGGCCGTCTACCAGGGAAGATGCGGTCGTGGGCGGTCCGGCCAGTTCTCCTCGTCGCGCCGGTACACCGCGATCGGGTGCCCGGCGACCCGGAAGGTGAACCGGCCGGCCTCGTCCAGGACCTCGCCGTCGGTAGCCAGCATGGCGTGATCGCCGATCAGCTCCACGTCAAGCGACGGTGCCTCCCGCTGCACATAGGTCCGGGTGTGTTGCAGTGCACCCAGTGCGAGCGCGATGATCGCGCGGGCCCGGGAGAACCGCCGGTCCGCGCGCAGGTAGCGGATGTCGAGCAGGCCGGAGTCCAGTTGCGGCCGCCAGGCCGGCACCATGCCGCGCGGGTGGTACGGCCCGTTGCCGACGAACAGCAGCCACAGCTTCTGCTCCTTTCCGTCCAGCTTCACCCGCAGCGGCTGGGCGTTGCGCAAAGACGTGACGAGCGCAGCCGCGAACGCCAGCCACTTCCCCCACCTGTCCTCCCACTTCTCCCGCAGCCGCACCAGGTCGGAGTAGCCGCCGAGGCTCGCGGTGTTGAGGAAGTACCGCGTGAGTGGCGCCTGCCCTGCGCCGTGCACCTCCACCACACCGAGATCGACCATGACCGCCTCGCCCGCTCGGGTAGCGTCGACGGCCTCCTGCAGGTCGTACACCCCGACATCGCGGGCGAAGTGGTTGAGGGTCCCGGTCGGCACCACGACCAGCGGCAAGCCGTGCCGGCCCGCAACGGCCGCGGCGGCCGCTACCGTCCCGTCGCCGCCGGCGACACCGAGGGCACGCGCCGCGCCGTTGCCGTGAGCATCCCCGGCCGCGAGCGCGTCCTCTAGCTGGTTCTCAAGCTCCACTCCTTCCTCGGTCCGCAGCACGGTGGCGGCTGGCAGCGCCTCGGCTATCTCGTCGGCCGGGTCGAGCTCGGGGTCGCCGGATCGCGGGTTCGCCACCAGCACCAGGCCGGCGCCGTCCGGCAGCACCGGCGCATCGCCGTGCGGTCGCGCCCGGGCCTCGTCGGTCATCCGCACCGGCCACCAGCGGCGGGTACTCAGCGCGATGCCGGAGCCGACCGCCGCCCCCACCACCACATCGGACGCCCAGTGCACGCCGACGTGGATCCGGGAGTAGGCCACGGCGGCGGCCAGCGGAGCGATGGCCAAGCCTGCCTTCGGGCACTCCAACGCAACGGCCGTGGTGAATGCCGCCGCGGAAGCAGCGTGTCCGGAGGGAAACGACGACGAGGTCGGTGGGTCGGGTAATACCTGGTAGGCGGGCAGTTCCCGGGCCGGCGGGCGGCGGCGTGGTAGCAGCGGCTTGAGCACCGCGTTCGTGCTGAAGCTCGTCGCGGCGATGGCCAGGACGCCGCGCAGCGCGGCGCGCCGGGTGGCACCCTTCCTGGCGGCCAGCGCGGCCGCAATGGCGAACCACAGCACGCTGTGGTTCGCCGCAGTGCTCAGACCCTTCATCACGGCGTCGAGTCGGCTGGGCGGCTGCTGCCCGATCCACCGAGAAACGGCTAGGTCAACTTCGTGCACGTCGTCCAGCCGGCGCCGCATCCACTCGATCACAGTCGTGACGATAGAGGCTGTCCCCCTCGGGGGGACCTCGCCACGGTCCCGCGAAGAGAACAGCTTCGTCGAGGATCCCGCCGTTGATCGTCGTGGACAGCGAGGCGGTCATGAAACTCCCGGCCGGCGTGCGCAAGCCGAGACATCGCTCACGTTGAAGTCCGCTGAGGACCGAGGGCCCCGAACCGGTGCGCCATACGGCACAGTGGTCACGTCCTGGTCAACCGCGCGATCCGGATGCGCGCCCGTACAGCCTGCGAGGTGGAGCAGTGCCGGAATGGCTTGCAACGGTCGTGGCGGTGTTGATCTCAACGATCGGCGCTATAGTCAGCGTAACGATCAGCCGGCGGGCAGCTCGGGAAGAGCGTCTCTCTGCCGCGGAGGAACTCATAAAAAAATTTCGAGAGCCTTTGCTGCAGGCAGCATTCAACCTGGAGACGAGGATCTATAATATAGTCGAGCAAGGTTTTTTTGGCCGTTTCCTCGATGTGAACAGCACGGATTCGGAGAAGGAGTATGCCGTCCTCAATACGATGCATGTCTTCGCGCAGTATTTCTGCTGGGTGGAAATCGTGCGACGAGAATCCCAGTTCGTCGATCCCCGAGATGATCGAATAAACCGTGCTGCGGTAGACAGGCTCGAGGCCACTAGCGACACCTTCTCCGACAGCATCGTTATCCAGGAGAAGTGCTTCCGGTTCTTTCGAGGAGAGCAACGAGCACTCGGCGAGATGATGCTGGTGCCGACCGGGGCGTCGACGCCTGGGGCTCCCAGGTGGGAGTGTCTGGGGTACGCAGCTTTTGTACGCTCGCTGGAAGACGAGCAGATGGCGAGATGGTTCCGGCGCCTGAGAGAGGATATCGGGGAGTTCGCCGAGAACCCGGCGAACCGCGACCGACGACTTCGACTGATCCAGCAGCGCCTGATGGACATCATCGACCTTCTAGATCCAGATGCACACAGCGTGCCCGAGCGGTTACGGAAGCGTCTCGCAGCGCCGTCATCCTGAACCGGTTCGAGTCAACCTTGATCCTGGCGCAGGCTGAGCAGGCCGGCCCGCCAGGGGCGGCCTGGGTGCTGACCAGCAGCAAGTTCACCCCATCGAGGCAGAGCAGGGACGTATTTACCGGGTGGTGCTCGTCCTCTCCCCAGTGGCTGCTGGTTTGGGCCGATGGACACGAACCGGGGTGGGCACGATGTCTGACGAGCTCGGACCTGTTTACGACCGGATCGTCCGGCGACTACTGAGAGGCAAGGTAGTTCCGGTGCTCGGCGCCGGGGTCAACCTGTGGAAGCGACCTCCACCGTTCTTCGCGCGAGGTAAGTACCTGCCCAGTGGACAGGAGCTCGCTGACGAGCTCGTCCGGTACCTGGGCGACATGAAGATCGACGGCCGCGATCTAGCCCGGGTGTCACAATACGTGGTGGCGCTGGAGGGGCAAGGACCGCTCGAAAACGAACTCCATGACGTCTTCGGCGCAGCCTATCCACCCACGCATCTTCATAGCTTTCTCGCCCAACTGTCCCGCCGCACACGTGAGGCTAGTGAGGCGAGGGGAGCCCGCGAATGCATGCTTATCGTGACGACCAATTACGACGACTCCCTTGAACGCGCATTCACAGACGAGGGTGAACCGTATGAACTCGTCACCTACATCGCCCGAGGCAAATATCGTGGATGGTTCCGCCATGTCACTGCCGATGGCCACGTGATCGACGTGCCGAACGAGTACGCTGACCCCCGGCTGGACCAACGCACCGTCATCGCGAAAATCCATGGCTCAGTGGATCGAACCCACGGAGCGGACAGCTTCGTGATCACCGAGGATCACTACATCGACTACATCGCCCGCTCCCACGGTGATGTTGCGCGTCTGTTTCCGGTGAAGCTCGCGGCGAAGCTCCGGAACAGCCACTTTCTCTTCCTGGGTTACAGCCTGCGAGACTGGAATCTTCGCGTGATGCTGCACCGGCTGTGGGAGGAGCAGGAGGACAGGGACTTTAAGTCCTGGGCGATCCAGAAAGACCCGGACCGCATCGACCAGGCTGCGTGGAAGAAGCGCGGCGTCGACATCCTATCCGTCACGGTGGAGGACTTCGTCGCGGCCGTCGAGCCACGACTTCCCCCCCAAAGCGGCGAACCACAATTTCCCGCTTCCGCTTGATACGAGGTGACGCGGTGATCATTGCCACGGGTCCTCCCCCTCAGTCACCTGACGTGTCCGACCGGGACATGCCGGAGTGCCCGTACATCGGGCTGACGCCCTTTGAGGAGAAGCATGCGGCGTACTTCTTCGGCAGAGAGCGTGAGTCCGACCTCATCGTCGCCAACCTCACCGCATCACGGCTGACCCTGCTGTATGCCGCGAGTGGGGTCGGCAAGAGCTCCGTACTGCGGGCAGGTGTGCTACCTCAGCTGCACGACATCGATGACGATCCCGATGACGAGCGTGACCTCAGCGGCCCGGCAGTGGCATATGTGAGCACCTGGCGTGACGCCCCGCTCAAGAGCATCGCGGTGGAGGTTAGTGCTGCGGTGTCGCGCGTGACTGGCGCCGGTGCAGCGCAGGAAGCTGCCGGTGCACCCAAACTCAGCGTTGCCTGGCTTCGCGAGGTACTGCGCCACTCCAGGGTCTCGGCGATCTACTTGATCCTCGACCAGTTCGAGGAGTACTTCCTCTACCACCCCCTGGATGTCGGTGAGAAAGGACTGACCGCCGAGCTCGGCAGGATCCTGAGCGCCCGAGACTTGCGGGTGCATGTCCTGCTGTCGATGCGTGAGGATGCACTCGCTCGCCTTGATCGCTTCAAGGGCCGGGTGCCGCACCTTTTCGACAACTACCTCCGGCTGGCGCACCTGAGCCGCGATGCAGCCGAAGCCGCCATCAGGCGCCCCCTTGATCGTTACAACCGCGTCGCACCGGACCGGAAGATATCCATCGAATCCGGCCTCGTCGAGGCCCTCTTGGAGCAGCTTCGCACCGGTCGCGTGCGGGTGGCCGCGGAGGGGATGGCACCCGATGGGTTTGCCTCCAACGGGCCCGCATCAGACGGCCGCGGAGACATTGAGACGCCCTTCCTTCAACTCGTGCTGACTCGGCTGTGGAACCAGGAGCGTGACACCGGATCGTCGTTGCTTCGACTGAGCACCCTGGACGACTTGGGCGGCGCCGAGAAGATCGTCCAAGACCACGTCGACAACGTTATGGCCAGCCTCTCTCCCACGCAGCGCGACGTCGCCGCCGCCGTGTTTCGCCACCTGATCACGAGATCAGGCGCGAAGTTCGCGCTGGCCGCCAAGGACCTTGCTTTCTTGTCGGAGCAACGGCTGAGTGACGTACAGGATCTCGTCGAGACGCTGAGCGCGGGGCGGCAGCTGATCCTGCGGCCGGTGCAACCGGCGGTCGGGATCGAGGCGCCACGCCGCTACGAGATTTTCCACGATGTTATGGCCTCCGCAGTGCTCGAATGGTGCCGCCAGCATGTGGAGAAACGGCAAAAGGCCGAAGCCCGCAGGCTGCTCAAGATACGGCTCGGAATCGGTTTGGGCATCGTACTTCTCATTTTCATTGTGTTCGCCAGTTCGGTCTATGTGAGCGACCGTAATGCGCAACGACAGGAGTATCTGGCGCAGGCGGCAAGTGCCCTCGGCCACAACCCCGCTCAGAGTCTGGAGTATGCGGTCGACGCCTACCACGTCAACCTTCCCTGGCGTCGCCAGCCGGCCGGCTCAGCGGTGCTGACCGCGGCGTCGAGCCCGCGCAGTGAGCTAATCATCGGGCCGAACCCGAAGATGATCGGCATGACGAGCACACCAGACTCCCGACACATGGTCGCCTACGATGCGGACGGCAACATCCGGATCATCGATGAGAATGGCGACGTACTACGCGAGGCAAAGGCGTCTGGTCTGCGCGGCGCCGTCATCCCTGGGGCGGTGGCCGTCAACCCTGACGCGTCGCGCGTCGCGCTCGGGACCGACCAGGGCACGGTGGCAGTAATCAATACTGCAAGTGGCGTGACCGGGCAGCATATCAAGAGCGAACGCGGCTCACCACGTTCCGTCACGTGGATCGGATCCGCCGCGAACGGTCTCGTCCTCGTCGTTTCCGGGTCAGCGGAGAAGAAGAATGGGGTCGCCACAACGTACCATCCTGAAACCGGAGAGCGGGTCGCGGGCTTCCAGGATGTCATCCACGCCTTACCCCTGGCCGACGATCGTCACATTGTGATCTCCGGACAGGACAAGAAGCTGCAGGTGTGGGACGCACGAACCGGCACGAAGATTGCGGAGTCGCCCGCGCTTGGCGCATTCGAGCTCAGACGCTATGCGCAGTCCGTCGTCAGCCTGTCCGTCGTCGGCCTGTCAGTAGGCGCAAAGCCCTCGATCGTCGTGTGGGATTGGCAGGCTAGGCGGGACCCCGTTCGGTACCCGGTCGACGACCTCAACGGCGTTCGCCGCATTGTCGTCAACGACCGCGCTCAGACCGTCATTATCGCGCAGGACAAGAAGGTACGGACGTACCACCTCGTCAACGGATCATTGTTGGGAGAGCTGCCCTCACAAGCGGGCTCCGTAACGGATGTCGCCATCAGCCCTGAAGGCCAGTGGATTACCACCGCCAGCACCGACGGACGGGTCCTGGTCTGGTCCTCGGAGCGTCCAGCCGCCCCCACCTACGAGCTGCTCGCTCGCCGTGGAGGGGTCACCCAGGTGAGCTACCTGCGTGACGGCAAGCGAGTGATGGGTCTTGGCATTGACGGCACGGTTCAGCGTTGGGAACTACCCCGGGTGTCGAACTTCCAACAGCCTGACAGACGAACCGTCGACGACCAACGGTTCGTCCATATGGATCTAAGTCACGACCCGTCCTGGCTCGCGGCGGCGAGTCTGGACGGTCACGTCTTCATCATCGACCCTCGCGACCTCTCGAAACCTCCGGTGGCTACCGTGTCCATCGGCAATCCTCTGCGGATGGTGCTCTTCGATCCGGCCCAACCGCATCGCATCCTTACCCTTGGGCGGTCCGATAGAGTCCCGAAGCTGTGGTCCTGGGGCGGCGATGGCGAGCCTGAGCGTCTCCTTCCGTACGGTGAACCTCCGCTGCCGACGTACGGGCACCTGGTCAGTATCGCCATCAGCCCCGATGGCCAGACGGTCGCAGGCGGGGACAACCGCGGCGCCATCCACCTGTGGGATGCCGTAACCAGGAAGCTCCGTACGGACCTCAAGTTCCCAGGCACCGGACAGCCCGCCTACAGCATTGCGTTCGACCCTACCGGCAAGCTGCTCGCCGCAACTGACAGTGACGGGGTCCGCCTCTGGCGGCTGGGCTCCGCCGAGCCCAAACTGCTGCGCCACCCCGGTGCGAACGGCGTCACCTTCGAGCCTGTTTCCGGCCAGTACCTCGTCAGCATAGCCGGGGATGGCACGGGGATGATCTGGGCCCTCGACGGCAAGCACGAGAACCTGGTCGCTCACGACCACTTGTCCAGCGGCCCGTCTTTCAGCAGGGACGGCAGGCTGCTCGCCGTGGGCACCGCCGGCGGGCTGGTCGAGGTCTGGGATGTGCGCTCTCGCGCGACGGTCACGCTCGACCGTCACCACAGCGCCTCCGTCAACAACGTGGTGTTCCTGCCCGGTGACGGCGCCTCGCTGATCTCCGCAAGTGACGACACGACCGTTGCCCAGTTCGATTGTCGCGCGTGCACCGAGCCTGGTCGGGATCAGGTGATCCGGGACGCAGAGGAATGGGTAAAGACTCACCGCAAAGGCTCCTAAAGGCAGAAAGGTGAAGGTCCAACATGAACATCCGCACAGAACGTGACACTGAGATTCGCACGGACCGTTCCGAGGTGTACGAGCCTCCGATGCTCGATGAGATTGGTGAGTTCACCACGCTGACCTGCGCCGACAGCGCAGGGTCGGTTGTCGATGGGACCGGGTATTACTCTGAGTAACTTGCCGTGCTCCTCGCTTCGCCCACCTGACCGCGGTCAAGCCTGGTTCGTGGTCCTTCCCGACTCCGACGCCGCGCTTGAGGTAGCCGTGGCCTTGGGCCCGCACGCGCCGCAGACACTGCCGCATCCTTCGGGACGACCGTGGCTGATGGGCTGTTGGGCTGCTGATGTGCTGGTTTCAGCACAGGTGGCAGGGGTACATGTGGCGGTGATCGGATGCTGCCCGGTCACCGCCACCGCACTGTCGGCCTTGGCGCAGCGGGTGCGTACGGTGGCTGACCTGGATCGGCTGGGGGCCGGGCTGTCCGGCAGTTTCCACCTGGTGGCCGCCATTGACGGCCAGGTCCGGGTGCAGGGCAGTGTCTCTGGACTGCGGCGGGTGTTCTACACCCAGCTGGGGGAGCTGACGGTGGCCGCGGACCGGACGGATGTCCTCGCCGGTCTCACCGCAGCCGCGGTCGACGAGCAATGGCTGGCGGGTCGCCTGGTATACCCCTACCTGCCACACCCGGTGGCCGACGGGTGCCCGTGGCAGGGCATGCAGGTGCTTGCCGACGACTGCTACCTGCTCACCAAGCCTGGCTGGCCGGCTCGCGTCGTGTGGTGGTGGCACCCGCCGGAGCCGGTCGCGCCGCTGGCTGAGGCCGCACCCCTGGTGGCGCGGGCACTGGTTACCGCGGTCGAGGCCCGCACCCGGGCGGGCGGGACGATCAGCTGCGACCTGTCCGGCGGCCTGGACTCCACCCCGATTTGCTTCCTCGCCGCGCGCGGCAGCAGCCAGGTGATCGCGGTGACCTTGATCTCGACCGACTCTGGCCATGACGACGCGCGCTGGGCGCAGCTCGCCGCTGACCAGCTGGACGGCGTCGAGCACCTCGTCCTTGACCTCCAGCAGCTGCCCCTGATGTATGAGGATGCCGGCGACGGCGGCGCGGGAACCGACGAACCGCACATCATCGTGCGCGACCATGCTCGCACCACCGTTGTCGCCCGCCAGCTCGTCGAGCGCGGTAGCCGGCTGCACCTGAGTGGGATGGGCGGTGACCAGGTGTTGCAGGCCCCGGCCGCCTACCTGCACACCACCGCCGGCGCCCATCCCCGCATCGCGGCCAACCATCTGCGAGGCCGCCGCGCGGTGAGCGGCTGGCCACTGAAGGCCACGCTGCGCGGGCTGGCCGATCGCCGCACCTACCAGCAATGGCTGACCGCCAGTATCGACGACCTCACTGTCCCGCCACCGGCCCGCGGGATGCCCAACCTCGGCTGGGGCCCCGCCTTGCGACTCCCGCCCTGGGCCACCCCGCACGCGGTCGACGCCGCCCGAACCCTCCTCCACCAGGCGGTGGTTAATGCACAGCCGCTGGCTCCCACCCGCGGCCAGCACGCCACCCTGGAGCAGCTCCGCGGCGTCGGCCACCTCACCCGGCACATCGCCGGGATCCATGCCCGGGCCGGGCTGCCGCTGGCTGCCCCCTTCCTCGACGACCGGGTGGTCGAAGCCTGCCTGGCCGTCCGTCTCCACGAGCGCACCACTCCCTGGCGGTTCAAGCCGCTGATCGTCGAGGCAATGCTCGACCTGGTGCCCGCCACGGTCCTGCAACGCAGCACCAAAGGCGACTTCAGCGCCGACTGGCATGCCGGGCTGCGCCGAGCTCGTGCCCACCTCGCCGCTGTGCTCGACGACCTATTGCTGGCCCGGCTCGGCCTGGTCGACGTCGATGCCCTGCACAAGGTCTGCCTCGGGCTCTATCCCCACACCCTGGATCGGGTGGCACTCGACCGGACCCTGGCCTGCGAAGCCTGGCTACGCACCCTGGCCCCGACCAGCCTCGCGATGGGAGCGCCACGATGATGTTGCACTTGCGGGCGGACGTATCCACTGCGGACACCGATGACGGCATGGTCTTGCTTGACGAGCGTGCCGGCCGCTACTGGCAGCTCAACCCCTCCGGCGCATTCGTCCTCCGGCTGCTGCTCGACGGCGCTGCGCCCCGCCAGGTAGCCCAGATTCTGGCGGACCGGCACGCGGTGAGCACCGCGCAGGTGGCGGCCGACATCACCGCCCTCCTGGAGCGCCTGCACGCCGCCGGACTCGTAGCCACGGTGCAGCCATGAGCAGCCCGCAAACCGTGGAGCGCGTCGGAAGGCTCCCTGTTCGGCACCGGCCCGCTGCGCTGCTGGCCGTCGGTGCCGCCCGCATGCTCGCCCACGTGCCGCCACGACGCATCCGCGCCGTGCTCACTTTCCTACGCCGCCGCGCTGCACCTGCCACCTACCAGCAGGCCAAGGATGCCCAGGACGCGGTTCTCGCGGTTAGCGTGCTGTACGGCGGCCGGTTCTGCCTGCAGCGCTCGTTGGCCACCACGTTGCTGTGCCGTATCCGTGGTGTCTGGCCCACCTGGTGCACCGGCGTGCGCACCGCCCCCTTCGTCGCCCACGCCTGGGTAGAAGCCGATGGCCAACCGGTCGGCGAGCCGCAAGGCCCCGGCTCCTACCGCCCGCTCATCACCATCCCCCCTGCGTGGGATCCGTGAGTGGCGATGCGAGTGATAGCTCGTATCGCCACTCACGGGGCGCGAAGCGCATAGCAACGCAGGTTACGGATGTCGTAGGTGAAGATGTCCAGGTCGATGAACCCGCAGCGGGAGACCAGCGCTCTCAGTGACTCGGCGTCGAACATGGTGTGGTGGGCATTCCAGATCCATCTCGGCACGCCGCGTGCGTCGACGCCCTGGTGGGCGGCCCGGTCGGAGTGGCCGCCGAGGATCCAGTAGTTCGCCTCGGCGGTGTCGATCTCGCCGCGCACCCACTGCCCAGCGATGAACCGGGCGTCCGGCACCCCGATGTCCAGCCGGGCGCCGGGTCGCATCACCCGGGCCCACTCGCGCAGGGTCGGCTCGACGAGTTCGTAGCTCTGGTGTTCGAGCACGTGGTTGGCGCGCAACGCGTCGACTGAGGCGGTGGCGAACGGCAGCGGGTCGATCCAGCTGATCACCTCGATATCGGGCAGCGGGAGGATGTCGACGTGCACGTCATAATCGGGATGCGGCTTCTCGCCCGCGCCGATCTCGACCTTCACACCGGATCGATCTTCTTGAGCACCTTCGCCGGGCGCCCCGCGACGACCGCGTAGGGCGGCACGTCCTCCAGTACCAGGGCGCCGGCGGCGACCACCGCGTGCGCCCCGATGCGCACCGGCCCGAGCACCATCGCGTGGCTGGCCACCCAGACACCCTCCTCGATCACCACGTCACGCCCCGACCGGGGAAAGGTGGTCTGCCGTTCCCGGCCGAACTTGGTGATGTCGTGGGTGCCGGTGAGCACCGCGACCCCGTGCCCGAAGAACGCGTACTCGCCGATGGTGATCTCCCCGCCGGAGACGTTGAACAACGCATTGTTCACGATCGCCGTGGGGTCGATCTGCAGCCGCTCGAGTGCACCGTGCACCTGGTAACGGTAGAGCGGGTCTTCGCTGTCACCGTGGGTGTAGCGGTTGCGTTCCTCGGCCACCAGGCGCTGCACCGGGCCACGCAGCAAACGGATCAGCAAGTCGTCCAGCATTGACATGATCGAAACCCTAGTTGGGGCAGCGCCGCGCCGCCGATGGGGTCAGGTGTCCACATCAGCGCGGTTGCAAGCGGTGCGTTCCGGTCCGCTACTCGCCGCAACCAAGATCGGCGACCTGAACGGGATCTGGCCGCAGTCACCGAACCTGTTGCCGCCGGCCGACCGAGCCCTACGTGCAACAGCAGAGTGGTCGTGGTCACTGGTATTTCGAAGCAAGCACCTAGCGAGGCGGCGCCTCTGACCGCCGAGACGCTGGTCCACCTTGATCGGTAATGCGATGAATCTGACGTGGCCGAGCCCCTGAGTGCGCCGCCTATCCGGCACATGATCACCGTTTCGGAAGAAT
>JBOHGH010000003.1:0-85995 GCA_050699975.1 Pseudonocardiaceae bacterium
GGGCTGTCCGAAGCGGCGCGGGCAGCCCTGGTGTCGAACTCGGCGCACGCAGGGCTGTCGCACGCGGCAGCAGCCCCCCATTTCACACCTCAGGGCGGCGCGCAGCGCCTACGGAGTTGGCTCCGGAAAGGTGCAGCTATGGAGAAGTCGTCGCTGACCGCTCTCGCCCGTGAGCAGCTGAAGATCGCGCGGCAGGCTTCCAGTGGACGCAGCGCGAAGACCGTGTACGGCGGCCATGAACACGTGCTGCACGCCGAGCTGCGGTCCGGCCGGCGAGAGGGTGTGGCGCCCGCGGATACCGCCCGTTCCGGCAGCTTCAGCCCCGGCACTCGAGAAAGATCACAATCCTGCTGGTTGTCATCGCCGGGCACGGGGTGGGCTAGCGTCGGGTGGGTGGGGCGATGCCCGTTAGTGAGGAAGCGGTGGCACTGTGGACCGGGCGATCAGGGTCTTGGCGGCAATCAACGAACTCGCCAGCGCTGAGGGTGTGCCAGTTGCGGTCCGTCATGTGTGTCTGGCGTGTGCGGCGGCGGTGCAGGCCAGCGGGGTGGGCCTGTATGTGAATGGCGAGCTGGGGTTGTGTGAGCCGTTGTATGTCACCAACTCCGTCAGTGAGCAGGTCGCGGAGCTGCAGGTGACGGTCGGGGAGGGTCCGGGCACTGAGGCATTGGGCGAAGACCACCCGGTGCTGGTGCCCGCTTTGGGCAGTGATTCCAGCGTGCTGCGTTGGCCGGCGTTCGCGCCGGCGGCGATCGCGGCCGGAGTGTCGGCGGTATTTGCGTTCCCGCTGGTGACGGGAGCAATCTCGGTAGGCGCATTGGAGATCCACCGCGGCAATGAGGGCAAGCTATCGGCTGCCGAGCTGACCGAGATTTTACTCTTCGCCGACGTGGTTGTGCCGCGGGTAGTCGATCATCTGTCGGGACCGGGCACCGACGGCGGTGATGACCTGCCCAGCAGCGGGTTCGAGTACCGCTGGGCCGAGGTTCGCCAGGCCACCGGAATGGTCTCGGTGCAGCTGGGTAGCGACCTCATAGTGGCGTTCTTGCGGTTGCGTGCCCACGCCTACCTCACCGGGCGCCGCTTGTCGAAAGTGGCCAGTGACGTGGTCGAGCGCAGGTTGCGGTTTGAACCAGATACCGGCAGCGCAGGCGCGACGGGCTCCGGCGGCTGAAAGATCAGACGGAGCGAGCAGCGAATGTTGGGCCAACGGATTACCGAGACCTTGGTCGAACTGGCCGACGCACTCGGACGCCCTACGGCTCCCAGGATGCGGGAGCGCTTCCCGTTAGGTTGACGGTGCCCGGGCAGGCCCGTTACCGTCGGCGACGTGCTGATCCCTACTGGCCTCGTACTTTGCGGGCGCGTCGGCTGAGCAACCACGAGCCGTCGACGCGCCAACCCTCGCTTCCAGCCCCACTCGGGCGGCGGGGGTTTTTTAATGCCCAGGGCGAGCAAACGAATAGCTGAGGCGAGACGATGACAATCGTGACCCCACGACAAGTGCCGAGCACCGAGCAACTGTCCAAGCCGGTCCCACCCGCAGGTGCGCCGGTGCGTGTCACCGGCGCCCAAGCGTTGGTGCGCTCGCTTGAGGCGGTCGGGTGCGAGGCGGTGTTCGGTATCCCCGGCGGCGCCGTGCTACCGGCCTACGATCCGCTGCTCGACTCGACCGCGGTGCGTCATGTTCTGGTCCGCCACGAGCAGGGTGCGGGACATGCTGCGGCCGGTTATGCCCAGGCCACCGGGCGGGTCGGCGTGTGCATGGCCACCTCCGGCCCGGGTGCGACCAACCTGGTCACCCCGATCGCCGACGCACATATGGACTCGGTGCCGATCGTCGCGATCACCGGTCAGGTCCCGCGGGCCTCGATAGGAAGCGACGCCTTCCAGGAGGCGGACATCTGCGGCATCACGATGCCGATCACCAAGCACAACTTCCTGGTGACCGATCCGGCGGACATCCCACGGGCCATCGCCGAGGCGTTCCACCTCGCGTCCACCGGAAGGCCCGGCCCGGTGCTGGTGGACATCCCCAAGGACGTGCTGCAGGCCCAGACCTCCTTCTGCTGGCCCCCGGAGATCAACCTGCCGGGGTACCGGCCGACCACCCGGCCGCACGGCAAGCAGATCCGGGAGGCTGCCCGGCTGATCGCCACCGCCCGGCGCCCGGTGCTCTATGTCGGCGGTGGGGTGGCCAGGGCGGGGGCCACCGCGGCATTGCGGGAGCTGGCCGAGCTCACCGGCGCGCCGGTGGTGACCACGCTGATGGCTCGCGGTGCCTTTCCCGACTCGCACCCGCAGCATGTGGGCATGCCCGGCATGCACGGCACGGTGGCCGCGGTCGCGGCGATGCAGCGCTCCGACCTGCTGATCGCGCTCGGCGCCCGGTTCGATGATCGGGTCACCGGGCAGCTGTCCACCTTCGCGCCGGACGCCGCGGTGGTGCATGCCGACATCGACCCAGCGGAGATCTCCAAGAACCGCCGGGCCGACGTGCCGATCGTCGGTGACTGCGCCGAGGTGATCGGCGAGCTGATCTCGGCGGTGCGGGCCGAGTTCGACTCCGTACGTCCGGATCTCGCCGCGTGGTGGACACAGCTGGAGAACTGGCGCACGACGTTCCCGCTGGGCTACGACCCCCCGACGGACGGCATGCTCTCCCCGCAGTTCGCCATCAAGCGGATCGGTGACCTGGTCGGTCCGGACGCGATCTACACCGCAGGGGTGGGACAGCACCAGATGTGGGCAGCGCAGTTCATCAGGTACGAGAAACCGGGCACTTGGATCAACTCCGGGGGGCTTGGCACGATGGGTTTCGCTGTGCCGGCGGCGATGGGCGCCAAGCTGGGCAGGCCCGACGTCGCGGTCTGGGCTATCGACGGCGACGGCTGCTTCCAGATGACCAACCAGGAGCTCGCGACCTGCGCCATCGAGAACATCCCGATCAAGGTCGCCGTGATCAACAACGGTAGCCTCGGCATGGTCCGGCAGTGGCAGAACCTGTTCTACTCTGAGCGCTACTCGCAGACCGACCTCGGGACCCACTCCCGCATCCCGGACTTCGTGAAGCTCGCTGAGGCGCTGGGCTGCGTGGGTCTGCGCTGCGAGGCCGAGCCGGAGGTGGACCGGGTCATCGAGCAGGCGATGGAGATCGACGACCGACCGGTCGTGATCGACTTCGTGGTGGGCAAGGACGCCCAGGTCTGGCCAATGGTCGCCGCGGGCCACAGCAACGACCAGATCATGGCGGCGCACAACATCCGCCCGCTGTTCGACGAGGACGGGTCCTGATGTCCAATCACACCATGTCGGTGCTGGTGGAGAACAAGCCCGGCGTCCTGGCCCGGGTGGCGGGGCTGTTCAGCCGCCGTGGGTTCAACATCCACTCGTTGGCGGTCGGGCCCACCGAGAACCCCGACATCTCCCGGATGACCATCGTGGTCGGCGTGGACGAGCTGCCCCTGGAGCAGGTCACCAAACAGCTCAACAAACTGATCAACGTCATCAAGATCGTCGAGCTCGACCCGGCGGCGGCGGTGCAGCGGGAACTGCTGCTGGTGAAGATCCGGGCGGACACCACGATGCGCTCCCAGGTGCTCGAAACCGTCGCGCTGTTTCGGGCCAAGGTGGTCGACGTCTGCCCGGAGGCGCTGACCATCGAGGCCACCGGGACCGCGGACAAGCTCGACGCGCTGCTGCGGATGCTCGAACCCTTCGGCATCCGCGAGATGGCCCAATCCGGCATGGTCGCCATCGGCCGCGGCCCCCGCGCGATCACCGCCAACCCGCTCCGCTAGAACCCCACTGCCGTCGCGTTCTGGATGCAGAACGCTGCTATTCGGCCCCAGATAAGCGCGTTCTGCATCCAGAACGCGGCAGAGCTACCCGAGGAGCCCACGATGAGCGAGATCTTTTATGACGAGGATGCTGACCTGTCGGTTGTCGGGGACCGCAAGGTCGCGGTGATCGGGTATGGCAGCCAGGGGCACGCGCATGCGCTGAGCCTGCGCGATTCCGGGGTCGACGTCCGGGTCGGGCTGCCGGAGACATCCAAGTCGCGCCCCAGAGCAGCCGACGAGGGCCTGCGGGTGGTGACGCCGGCGCAGGCGTCCGCCGAGGCCGATGTCGTGATGGTCCTGGCGCCGGACACCAAGCAGCGCACCATCTACGCCCAGGACATCGCGCCGAACCTGAACTCGGGGGATGCGCTGATGTTCGGGCACGGCTTCAACATCCGGTACAACCTGATCAAGCCCCCGTCCGATGTGGACGTCGCGATGGTGGCTCCCAAGGGGCCTGGGCATCTGGTGCGCCGGCAGTTCGTCGACGGTAAAGGGGTGCCCTGCCTGATCGCGATCGAGCAGGACCCCACCGGTGGCGCTCAGGCGCTGGCGTTGTCCTATGCCAAGGCGATCGGCGGCACTCGCGCCGGGGTGATCAAGACCACCTTCACCGAGGAGACCGAGACCGATCTGTTCGGGGAGCAGGCCGTGCTCTGCGGCGGGCTGTCGGCGCTGGTGCAGGCGAGCTTCGAGGTGCTCACCGAGGCGGGATACGCCCCGGAGGTCGCCTACTTCGAGTGCCTTCATGAGGTCAAGCTGATCGTCGATCTGATGTACGAGGGTGGGCTGGCCGGCATGTGGTATTCGGTGTCGGACACCGCCGAGTACGGCGGCCTCACCCGTGGCCCGCGGGTGGTCACGCCCGCGGTCAAGGACGAGATGCGAAAACTGCTAGCCGAGGTGAAGGATGGGAGCTTCGCTCGCGAATGGGTGGCCGAGGACGACAACGGCCGGCCGAACTTCACGAAGCTGCAGTCCGAGAGCGAGCGGCACCAGATCGAACAGGTCGGTGCCAGGTTGCGCGGGCTGATGTCCTGGATGGACCGTCCCACTCACTGACACCGCCTGAACCGGGCGCTGCGGGTACCGGTCGCTAGACTCGGTGATCGTGAACCGACCCGTAGTGTTGATCGCTGAGAAGCTTGCACCGTCAGTGCTGGACGTTTTCGGCGCCGAGTTCGACGTCCTGCACATCGACGGCACCGACCGCGAGGCACTGTTCGAGGCGCTAGCCGGCGCCGACGCGCTGCTGGTGCGCTCGGCTACCCGGGTGGATGCCGAGGCGCTCGGCCACGCTCCACGGCTCAAGGTCATCGCCAGGGCTGGTGTCGGGCTGGACAACGTCGACGTGCCAGCGGCCACCGAGCGCGGAGTGATGGTGGTCAACGCACCCACCTCCAACATCGTCTCGGCCGCCGAGCATGCCGTCGCGCTGCTGCTGGCGGTGGCTCGGCACATCCCGGCGGCCGATGCCAGCCTGCGTGGTGGGCAATGGAAACGCAGCTCGTTCGGCGGCGTCGAGTTGTCCGGCAAGACCATCGGTGTGGTGGGCCTGGGCAAGATCGGTCAGCTGGTCGCCCAGCGGCTGGCGGCCTTCGGCAGCGAGCTGATCGCCTACGACCCCTATGTGTCCCCGGCGCGGGCCGCGCAACTGGGCATCGAGCTGGTCGACCTGGACGGGTTGCTGTCCCGCGCTGACGCCGTCTCGATCCACCTGCCCAAGACCTCCGAGACGCTCGGCCTGATCGGTGCCGACCAGCTCGCCAAAACCAAGCCGGGGGTGCTGATCGTCAACGCCGCCCGCGGCGGCCTGGTGGACGAGCAGGCGCTGGCTGACGCGGTGCGAAGTGGCCAGGTCGGCGGCGCGGGGATCGACGTCTTCGCCACCGAGCCGTGCACTGCCAGCCCGTTGTTCGAGCTGCCGCAGGTGGTCGTCACACCGCATCTGGGTGCCTCTACCGTCGAGGCGCAGGATCGGGCGGGTACCGACGTCGCGCGCAGCGTGTTGCTGGCGCTGCGCGGCGAGTTCGTACCCGACGCGGTGAACGTGATCAACGGCGGGGTGGTGGGCGAGGAGGTTCGGCCCTGGCTGCCGCTGACCCAGAAACTGGGTACGGTGCTGGCGACGCTGACCGGGCGCTCGCCTGATTCGGTGACTGTCGACGTGCGCGGTGAGCTGGCCGCCGAGGACGTCTCGGTCCTGCAACTCGCGGCGCTGCGCGGGGTCTTCACCGGTGTGGTGGCCGACCAGGTCACGTTCGTCAACGCGCCGCGGCTGGCGCAGGAGCGCGGGGTCGCCGTCGCCGTGATCGCCTCGCCGGAGAGTCCAAGCCACCGCAGCGTGGTCAGCGTGCGGGGGGCCTTCGCCGACGGCAGAGTCTTCTCGGTCTCGGGAACGCTGTCCGGGCCTGCGCAGGTGCAGAAGCTGGTGGAGATCGATGGCCGGCACTTCGACCTGCGGGCGCAGGGTGAGGCCATCTTCATGGAGTACCCGGACCGTCCGGGCGTGATGGGAACAGTCGGCACGCTCCTGGGCGCGGCCGGCATCAACATCGAGGCAGCCCAGATCAGCCAGACCACCGCGGGGACCGATGCGATCATGATCCTGCGGGTGGACCGGCCGGTTCCCGGTCAGGTGCTGGACGCGATCAGGCCAGCGGTCGGCGCCCGCACCGTTCGCTCGGTTACGTTCGGCTGACCTTGCGCTGAGCCGGATTACCCCATCTGGACTGGTCACAAAACGCGATCGACTGGGTACGTTCCGTTAGTGCGTCGCATCCTGGTGGGGGGCCGGTTGGCTCGCAGGCCCCGAATCCCTCAGAGGAGTCGTTCGGCGGCCGTGTTGCTCGTGCTCACCGCGATGGCCTCGGTCGGGGTCAGCGGTCCGGCCAGTGGCCAATCCGGAGAGCGAGAGCTCGCTGCCGGGCTGCCACTTGCGGTTGGATTGGTGCCCGGGACCAGCCTATCGCCGGCACCGCTGCAGGGCAAGATCAATCCCCGGCTGGATGCCGCGCGGGGGCCAGTAACCGTCTTCGTCGAGCTCGCCCAGACCCCGGCGGTGGAGGTCTTCCACGCCGAGCGCAACGCTGGGCGACCCGCTCCGGTTGCGGCGCGGGCGGCCGGCGCTGCCAAGACCCGGATGGGGCAGGCTGCCGACCGGGTGCTCGGGCAGCTGCGGCACCGCAGCCCGGACGTTCGCGAACTGTTCCGGACCACCAACGCCGTGGCCGGGCTGGCTGTGATCGCCGACGCGGCAACGGTCGGCGAACTGGCTGGATCGCCCGACGTCCGGTCGGTGCGCACCATCGTGCCCAAGACCGCGCTGAACTCCAGCGCCGTGGCACTGACCAGGACGCTGCGCGCATGGCAGCAGACCGGGTGGCTGGGTGACGCGGTGCGGATCGGCATCATCGACGACGGGATCGACTACACCCACGCGGACTTCGGCGGCCCCGGTACCCGATCCGCTTACACCGCCATCGACCGCACCGTGGTCAAGCCGAGCTACTTCCCGACCGGCAAGGTGGTGGGTGGTTACGACTTCGCCGGCGACGACTACGACGGCGGCGTGACCGCCGGCCCGCTGGGAATCATCCCGCGGCCGGACCCCAACCCGCTGTCCTGCGGCCAGCACGGCAACCACGTCGCAGGGACCGCCGCCGGATTCGGTGTCAACGGCGACGGCAGTACCTTTCGCGGCAACTACCGCAACCTGGACCCGGCGGCGCTGAACGCCATGCGGATCGGCCCCGGCACGGCACCGCGCGCGCAGCTGTATGCGCTGAAGGTCTTCGGTTGCCACGGTGCGACCGGGCTGGTCGCCAAGGCGATGGACTGGGCGCTGGACCCCGACGGGGATGGCGACTTCTCCGACCGGCTCGATGTGGTGAACCTGTCGCTGGGCACCGACTACGGTGCCCCGGACGACCCGGACAGCCTGTTCGTCCGCAAGCTCGCGCTCAACGGGGTGCTGCCGGTGTTCGCCGCTGGAAACGGCGGCGACCTCTACGACATCGGCGGAGCACCGGGCAACACTCCCGAGGCGCTCACCGTGGCCAGCACCCGAGACTCCGCCGTGCTGCGCGACGGCGCCCAGGTCACCGCGCCCGGTGACGTGGCCGCGACCTTGCGTGGTCAGACCTTGGCCGGCCAGTACAGCCTGGACTTCTCCGGCTACGACAGCCTGGATCGCACCGCGCCGGTGATGCGGCTGTCCGATCCCGCCAACGCCGATGGCTGCCAGCCCTACTCGGGTGCCGATGCTGGCGCGGTTGCCAGCAAGCATGTCTGGCTGGAGTGGGACGACGACAACACCACCCGGCGCTGCGGTTCGACGGTGCGGGCCGACCACGCGCTGGCCGCCAAGGCTGCCGGAGTGCTGCTGTCCTCGGAAATGGAGCACTTCGCCGCGGGCATCGCAGGTAACGCAGGCGTGCCGATGTTCCAGTTCACCGGTCCGGACGCGGCTGCGCTGCGCCCGGCGGTGGCGGCCGGGACGCTGAGGGTGCGGCTGGCGGGGAAGCTGCGGTCGTCGGTGCACACTGACGACCCGCTCCTCACCGACACTCCTAGCGAGTTCAGCTCTCGTGATGTGCGGGGCCCGGCCCTCAAGCCGGATGTCGCAGCGCCCGGCGACACCATCACGTCGGCCCTGACCGGCAGCGGGTCGGGCGTACTGGTGGCCAGCGGGACGTCGATGGCTTCCCCGCACGTCGCGGGCATCGGGGCGTTGGTCCGGCAGGCGCATCCGGACTGGAGTGTGGCAGAGGTCAAGGCTGCGGTGGTGAACACTGCCGGGGCCGATGTCTATTCGCGCGACGGTCAGCAGGGCCCGATCGCGGCACCCAACCGGGTCGGCGCCGGCCGGGTAGACGCAGCAGCCGCGGTGGGCAACCAGGTCCTGGCCATGGTGCCGGACGACCCCGGTCAGGTCAGTGCCAACTTCGGCGTGGTGGAGGCGGCCGGTCCGGTCACCCTCAACAAGACGATCATGTTGGTGAACAAGGGTGTGGCCGCGGCCCGGTACGCGGTCGCCTACCAGCCGGTCACCACCATGCCCGGGGTCAGCTACCAGCTGTCCAGCGGGTCGGTCGACATCGCCCCGCGGGGCGTCGCGGTGCTGACCGTCACGCTGCGCATCGATGACCCTTCCGCACTGCGCAGGACCGCCGATCCGACCATCGAGAAGACCCAGCTCGGTGCGGCCCGCCAGTTCGTCGCGGACGCCTCCGGCCGGGTCGTATTCAGCTCGCCCGACGGCCCGGGTGCGGGTGTCCCGCAGGACGGCCCGGGTGCGGGTGTCCCGCAGGACGCAGTCGCGCTGCGGGTGCCGGTGTATGCCGCGCCGAGGCCGGTGGCAGACATCGCGGCGCCGCAAAGCCTGCGGTTCCTCGGCCGCGACCGGCAGGCCGTGCTCGTCCTGTCTGGTCGGGGAGTGGACCAGGGCAGCGGGGACGCGGCCTACCGCTCGCTGATCAGTGTCCTGCAGTTGCAGGTCGAAAGCGGGCGGTTGCATGAGTGCGAGGGCGCATTCGTGGCGTATTGCACTCCCAACGGGACCGCCCAGGGTGGTGACATCCGCTATGTCGGGGTGACCTCCACCGCGCCGCTGGCTGTGGCCCGAGGCAGGCCGGAAGAGGCATTGCTCGCTTTCGGGATCACCACCTGGGAGGACTGGTACAACGTCGGCAGTAACACCATTCCGTTCGTCGACATCGATACCAGCGGGGACGGGCTGCCCGACTTCGAGGTCCGCGGGACGAAGCTGGCGGGGACCGACGTGCTCGTCGCAGTGACCGTCGACCTGCACGCACCGCCGGATTCGCCACCCGTACAGGTGCTGCCGGTCAACGGGCAGTACGGGGACGTGGATTCCGGGGTCTTCGACAGCAACGTCATCGTGCTTCCGGTGTCGCTGGCCGCGCTGGGGATCGAGCCGTTGGCGGTAACGGCGCCGATCAGCTACGCGACGGGAGTCGCGAGCTACTACACCGGTCCGGTGAACGTCGGCGGGGTCATCGACAGCACCGGCCCGGTGTTGTTCGACGCCGTGCGGCCGGGATTGTGGACCCAGGGTGTCGGGGATCCCGCATTGAGCTATCTGGCGCTCGCGGGGACCGCGCTGATGGTCAATCGGGACGCCACCGCCGCGGTGGCCCAACGGGCCACCCACCTTCTGGTGCTACACCCGGGCAACCCCTCCCGGCACCGGGTGCAGCTGGTACCGGTGTCGGCACCTGGTTCTGGACCGATGAGTGGTCCTGCCGTGCCGCTTCCGGTGCCGGCAGCGCCCCCCGCGCCGGCAGCGCCCGCTGACCGCGCTCGTAGCGCGGCTCGCCCGGCCGGTCCATGATGTTCGGCAGGGTGGCCCATCCCCGGTAGGGCCTTTCGCGTATCCATCGTGCGGTGCCCGACGTTGCTGCGGGTAATCTGCCCGCGGCAGAGGGTCCCACGGCCGGGGCCCGCGCAATGGAGGTGGTTCATGCGGCTCGCGGTGATCCCTGGTGACGGGATCGGTCCCGAGGTGATCGGTGAGGCGCTCAAGGTCCTGAACGAGGTCGCCCCCGACGCCGAGACCACGCCTTACGATCTCGGCGCCGCCCGCTGGCACTCCACCGGGGATCTGCTCCCCGAGTCGGTGCTCAACGAGCTACGCCAGCACGACGCCATCCTGCTCGGCGCGGTAGGGGACCCCTCGGTGCCCAGCGGGATCCTTGAGCGCGGGCTGCTGCTGCGGCTGCGTTTCGAACTCGACCACCACGTGAACCTGCGGCCGGCGCGGCTGTATCCGGGGGTGCGCAGCCCCCTCGCGGACCCGGGAAGCATCGACATGATCGTGGTCCGGGAGGGCACCGAGGGGCCCTATGTCGGCAACGGCGGGCTGCTGCGCAAAGACACCCCGCAGGAGATCGCCACCGAGGTCAGCGTGAACACCGCCTTCGGTGTGGAGCGTGTCGTGCGTGACGCGTTCGCCCGGGCCGCGGCGCGCCCGCGCCGCCACTTGACGCTGGTACACAAGACGAACGTGCTCTCGCATGCCGGATCGCTGTGGTCGCGCGTGGTGGAGGAGGTGTCGCTGCAGCATCCCGACGTGGCGGTGGCTTACCAGCACGTCGACGCTGCCACCATCCACCTGGTCACCGACCCAGGCCGGTTCGACGTGATCGTCACCGACAACCTGTTCGGCGACATCCTGACCGACCTCGCGGCGGCTGTCACCGGCGGGATCGGCCTGGCCGCCAGCGGGAACCTCGACGTGGCCCGCCGCAATCCCAGCATGTTCGAGCCAGTGCACGGATCTGCCCCAGACATCGCCGGCCAGGGCATCGCTGACCCCACCGCGGCGGTGTTGTCGATCGGGCTGATGCTCGCTCATCTCGGGCTGGACGAGCCAGCTCGCCGGGTCGAGGCCGCAGTGGCCTTCGACCTGGCCACGCGGGACCACACTCACCCGGGCGGTACCCGGGCGATCGGTGATCGGCTGGCTGCCCTGGTCTCGTCGAGCCAGCGAGTCGAGCGCGCCGGCCTGTAGCGGTCACATCACGTCGAACTCGCCGTCCTTGGCGCCGAGCACGAACGCCTCCCACTCGGAGGGCGTGAAGATCAGCGTCTGGTCGTCCACGGGATGCTCGGAGCTGCGCATCGCCACGTAGCCGTCCTGCATGAACGCGATCTCCAGATGTGGCCCTTCCAGCTCCGCCGAACCCGCGGCGCGTTGCCACACCGCGTTGGAGAGATCGAGAGTGCCGCGGATGTGCTGCTTGTCGTCGACGAAGTCGCTCATGGTGCCCACCGTAGCGAGCCGCCCCTCAGGCAGCTCGGGCCCGTACGATTTCGGCATGTGCCGCAACATTCGCCCGCTGTACAACTTCGACCCACCCGCGACGCGCGACGAGGTGCACAGCGCGGCACTGCAGTACGTACGGAAGATCAGCGGATCCACGAAGCCGTCGCGGATCAACGCGGAGGCCTTCGAACGCGCGGTCGATGCGGTCGCCGAGATCTCGATGCGCCTGATGGACGAGTTGGTGACGTCTGCGCCACCGAAGGATCGAGACGTCGAAGCCACCAAGGCCCGCCAACGGGCCGCTGCACGCTATGGGTGAGGTTCCGTTGCCCTCTCAGGTGTGCCACACTGCGTGCGTGGCCTGCCACAGTGTGACCATTATCGCCGAGCGCGTCGGGTAACAGCACCAACACCCGACGCGCAGACCTCTCGCACCCGCGGGGGGTCTTTTTTGTTGCCCGGTCTCGACCCAGGAGCACTCACCGATGTCCCGCATCACGCCCGCCGGTACCCCGCTCGGCGACGACTTCCACCTCTACGACACCACCCTGCGCGACGGCGCCCAGCGGGAGGGAATCTCCTACTCGGTGGCCGACAAGCTCGCCGTCGCCCGGCTGCTGGACGCGTTGGGGGTGGGCTTCATCGAGGGTGGCTGGCCCGGCGCGTTGCCCAAGGACACCGAGTTCTTCACCCGCGCTACCGCCGGTGAGCTTGACCTGACCCACGCCGTGTTGGTGGCCTTCGGCTCCACCCGGCGGGCCGGTCTGGCCGTCGCCGCAGATCCGCAGGTGCAGGCGCTGCTCACCTCGCGGGCACCGGTGATCACCCTGGTGGCCAAGTCCGACCGGCGCCACGTGGAGCGTGCGCTGCGGGTGGACGTGGCCGAGGCCTGCGCGATGGTCCGGGACACCGTCGAACTGCTCGTCGCCGAGGGCCGTCGAGTGTTCCTCGACGCTGAGCACTTCTTCGACGGATACGCCTTCGACGCGGACTGCGCGCTGCGGGTGCTCGAGGCCGGCGTCACCGCGGGCGCCGACGTCGCGGTGCTGTGCGACACCAACGGTGGTCAGTTGCCGCTGCAGCTCGCGGAGACCGTCGCGGAGGTGGTGGCCCGCACGGGTTTCCGGGTTGGTATCCACTGCCAGGACGACACCGCCTGCGCGGTGGCCAACACAGTCGCGGCGGTGCAGGCCGGGGCTTCTCATGTGCAGTGCACCGCCAATGGCTACGGCGAGCGGACCGGCAACGCGGATCTGTTCGCCGTCATCGGCAACCTCGCCACCAAGCTGGGGATGGCGGTCCTCCCGGAACCCGGGATGGCCGAGCTCACCCGCACCTCGCACGCGCTGGCCGAGATCGCCAACCTCGCTCCCGACACCCACCAGGCCTACGTCGGGAGGTCGGCTTTCGCCCACAAGGCGGGGCTGCACGCGAGTGCGATCAAGGTGGATCCGGAGCTGTACAACCACCTGGACCCCGCGGTGGTCGGCAACTCGCAGCGCGTGCTGGTGACCGAGATGGCCGGCCGGGCCAGCATTGAGCTCAAGGGAGCCGAACTCGGGCTGGACCTGGCCGGCCGCTCGGCGGCGGTCGGCGTGGTCACCGCGCGGGTCAAGGAGCTCGAGTCCCGGGGCTGGTCCTTCGAGGCCGCCGACGCCTCGTTCGAGCTGCTGGTACGCCACGAGGTCGACGAGGTGGCGCCCGCCCCGCCGTTTGCGCTGGAGTCCTATCGGGTGGTGGTGGACCATCAGGCCGACGGCGAGGTGGTCGCCCAGGCGACGGTGAAGGTGCACGTGGCGGGGGAGCGGGTGATCGCCACCGCGGAGGGCAACGGGCCGGTCAACGCGCTGGATGCCGCATTGCGCCAGGCGTTGGGCACCCATGTGCCCTGGCTGGACACCGTGGAGCTGTCCGACTACAAGGTCCGGATCCTGCCCGGCACGCATGGGACCGATGCGGTGACCCGGGTGCTGGTGGACACCAGCGACGGCACCGGGTCCTGGACCACGGTCGGCGTCCACGGCAACGTGGTGGAGGCCTCCTGGCTGGCGCTACTGGACGCGATGACCTACGCAGCGCTGCGCCACTCCACCAGCGCTGCGGCGCACGCATCGAGCGGGCGCAGCGGGGTTACCGGGCCCGAATAACCCCGCTGCGCCCGCTGAACGCGGGAGTGCAGGTCAGGTGTCGGCGCCCGACTGATGTTCCGCGCCGTTCTTGCTGCGGTACAACGTGGTGGCGATCACCAGACTGGCAGTGAAGAGGATCACATCCTTGAGGACGTACTGACCTTCCAGCGTCGGGGCGTGGTTCGGACCGCTGAACAGCCGCTCGGAGAGCAGCACGACTGGGGAGAGGATGCCCATGATCCAGAGCACCAGGAGGTAGATCGTCACACGCAATCCTCGCCCAATGATCAGTGATAGCCCGATGGCGCACTCCAGCGTGGCGACCCCCACCATGGCCATCTTGTCCGACACGAGACCGAAGGTCAGCAAATGTGTGGTCGTCTCCACGAGGTTCTCGGCCGGACTGACACCTGGGAAGTATTTCAGGATGCCGAACCCGAGGGCTACCACCCCCACACTGATCCGCAGCAGCGTGATGCTGTGACGGGCCAACAAACGGTGAACAGCTGCTGTGGCTCTATCGATGGCGACGAGTGAGTCGTCGAATTGACGAATTGGTGGCGCGGTCGTCTCGGTGGCGCCACGGTCGTGCGTAACTTCTGTCGACGCCGGACCTGTGGTAGCCATGGTTATTCCTCAGTGTGATTTACGGATAAGTGGAAATGATGTCGCGGCGGACCGATACTCTCAAGCGAATTTCGTTAGTTCCCGTTGGGTCCGCCGCGCCGCCGTCCGAATACCAGCAGCCGCTGCGCGGGATCCACGGCGACGACCCGTTCACCGGGCCAGTCGGCTACCGCGCTCTCGGTGTCACGGGCCAGCTCCGCAACGGCCGCCGGTCAGGTCGTACCACCCCGGCCGGCGGCCGCGGATCGGATGGATCAGATCGGACGGGGGCCGGCGGCGGCGGACGCCGTGAGCCCGTGTTCTGCGATGTCGTTGGCGATGTCGATGCCGAGCCTGACTCCGCCGATGTTCTGTGTGAGGTCGATCTCGTCGTTCTCGTTGACAGCGAAAGCGTCGAATACCCAGTGCACACCGAGGAAGACCCGGCTGCGGCCGTTCTCCTCGATCATCTGCCATAGGCCGTCGGGGAAGTTTCGTACGTGACGCGGCCGGACTGTTCCGGTGTTGTCGACGCTGATCCCGTTGAGCTCATCGGAGACGAACTCGTGGTCCTCCACGAGGTCGTCCGGGCAGTACTCGCCTTTGTTGTAGAAACACCTGACGGACTGGAAGACCGCCGCACCGAACGTTGCATGACCCGACGGGTAGGCCGGGAACGGCGGAGTGAAGTTCTTCTCGCCCACGTTGTTGGTATTCTGCGCACCGAGCGGGAGCCAGCCGGGGTCGGCGTCGACATCCAGCACGTCGCCGCCCACTCCGGTCGGACCCGTGGAGGGGTCGTGCTCCCGAATCCCCAGCACCGGGCGCCACACGTCGTAAAAGTACTTGTCGTCCCAGGCCAGGATGCCTGCATCACCCATCGCCGCATTGACCACTGCGAACAGCCGGGCGTTCGCGGTGACGTCGTTGGCCTGCGCGTCCGCTATCTTGCGAACGATCTGGTTGTACAGCCGAGGTGGCGTGCCGAGTTCCTTGGCCCCGTCGTATCCCCAGAACACTCCGATAAGGGTCTCGGCGGGGGTGCGGGAGGGCAGCAAGTCGGCCGGCAGCGTCCCGATGAGTTGTGGGGCGATGCCCTTGCTACGCACCTGCTTGAGGGCTTGATCGTACTCTATGCTACCGAGCTGCGGGGACTCATCGAGGTGGTGGCGCGTGTTCACGGCGAAGCAGTGCGACCGGGCACCGTAGAACGGGGCGTAGAAGGGCTGGCCGGGGTTGTCCGGGTCCTTCCGGTGGTGCATCGGAGCGATCGAGTGAGCGTAGCCGCTGTCGCTGAAATCGGGATCGTTCTGACGGCGGCCGAGGATGGCTGCGGCGACCGCCAGGCCGAAGTCATGCCCATCCACCCGGGGCTGACCCCCGGGCAGGTCTGCCGCGGCGAGCTGGCTGTCGAAGAACACCTTCTGCGCCGGGTAGAGCGCGCTGAGCGTGGCGTGCGCGGCAGCGGCGATCGCCGAGTCGGCGTCGGCGCCCGACTCGGGCGTCGGCAAGCCCTCCAGGTACGGGCTGTACTTTCCGTCGATGCCGAAGTAGGCGTCGTGCATGGCCAGGTGCACGATCGCGTAGGCCCGTGAGCTGCCACACGGCCCCCGAGCCCCGGCCTCCTCCGGCGCGCCGGAGGTGTGCGTTGCGCGGTCGGCCTCGTTGACGACGTCGTTCCAGTACAAAATGGGATCCACTGATTGTCTCCTTCTCTCCATATGCGGCGCGCAGACCGGCGCCATGGGTTAGAGACGGAACCACCCGCCGCTGATACAGCCGTCATCGATCGCTCGGTGTATCGAGGATCGGTCCGCTCCTGGGCCACGGGGGCCACCAGCAGCCCGTGGAGCGGTTGGTGGCGGTTAGCGACCCTCAGAACGGGGGTTGGTAGTCCTTGAAGAGCGACCACGGGCGAAGGGTGGGGCGTGCTCGGGGAGCAGCCCGATGCCCACTGCCGTTGCCGGCACGGCCTGCAGCAGGGGGAACCGTTGCAGCAGGCGGATCAGTCGGGGAGTTGGCGCCGATCCGGCCCCCACCAGCGTGATGTCGCCGGCGAGTGCTGGACCGAGCAGGCGGGCGTGGATGATGCGCTGCACAGCCTGGGTCAGCGCCGCGGGTGCCCACCGCCGCAGCTGTACCCGGTCGAGGTGCCGGCGAGTGAGCGTGCCCCTGCGCAGCGGTTCGGCC
This sequence comes from Pseudonocardiaceae bacterium, assembly GCA_050699975.1. Taxonomy (GTDB): domain Bacteria; phylum Actinomycetota; class Actinomycetes; order Mycobacteriales; family Pseudonocardiaceae. The sequence continues at coordinate 16,557 of JBOHGH010000003.1, forward strand.
AGCAGGCGGGCGGCTGCCACGGCGTCCTGGATGGCGAGGTTGATACCCACCCCGCCGACCGGCGACATCGCGTGCGCGGCGTCCCCCAAGCAGAGCAGCCCGTCGGTCGACCAGCGGCGCAGCCGGTCCAGCCGGACGTCGAGCAGCGCGACATCGTCGAAGGAGCGCACTGCCTCCATCCGGTCGGCCAGCCACGGGATCATCGCCGCCCCCCGGCGCCGGAACGCGCCTATCCCCTCCGCGCGCAGTGCGGCATCGGAGCCCTTCTGGATCAGGTAAGCGCTCTGGAAGTAGTCCCCGCGGTCGATGATGACCATGCCCTGCCCGGACCCGAAGCGGGCCATTCCGCCTACCGGATCCTTGTCGCGGCGGGGTAGCCGGAACCACCACACGTCCATCGGCACTCCGAAGGACCGGGTCTGCAGCCCGGCGGCATCGCGCAGCAACGACCGCCGCCCGTCGCAGGCCACCGTGAGGTCAGCTCGCAGTTCCCCGCTGTTCCCGTCGGCCGATTGGTACCGCACCCCGACGACCGTGCCGCCCTCGATGACCAGCCCGGTCGCCTGGGTGTTCATCCGGAGCGTGAACGTCGGCTCGGCGCGCGCGGCGTCGGCGAGCAGGTCGAGGAAGTCCCATTGGGGAACGAAGGCCAGGTGCTTGTGCGGGCCCGGGATCCGTCGAAAGTCCCCGACCGGAACGAGATTTTCGCCCACCTGGACCTGGATCTGCTCGACCAGCCGGTGCGGGATCTTCGCGAACTCTGCACCCAGCCCGAGTTCGTCGAGCAACGTCAAGGTGGAGGGGTGGACGGTGTCACCGCGGAAGTCGCGCAGGAAGTCGCCGTGTTTCTCCAGCACGGTGACTGACACACCCGCTCGGGCCAGGAGCAGGCCGAGCATCATCCCGGCCGGGCCGCCACCTACCACGCAACACGTCGTGCGTTCCATGATGACCTCTTTCAACGACTGTTGAATACAGTCCATGATGCCCCTGATCGGTCTGACGGTCAAGACGGCGGCCCGATAGGCTCGCCCGGCGATGAACCACCTTGAGACCGTCCGCGTCCGGTTCTGTCCCTCACCGACCGGAACCCCGCACGTGGGACTGATCCGTACCGCACTGTTCAACTGGGCCTTCGCCCGCCATCACGGCGGGTCGCTGGTATTCCGCATCGAGGACACCGACAGTGCACGAGACTCCGAGGAGTCCTACACCGCGCTGCTCGATGCGCTGCGCTGGCTGGGACTGACCTGGGACGAAGGTCCGGAGGTCGGCGGGCCGTATGGGCCATACCGGCAGAGCGAGCGCGCCGAGATCTACTCCGACGTCGCGCATCGTCTGCTGGAAGCGGGCGAGGCCTATGAATCGTTCTCCACCTCCGAGGAGATCGAGGCCAGGCACCTCGCGGCGGGGCGCGACCCCAAGCTGGGGTACGACAACGCCGACCGCGACACCACAGCGCAGCAGGCGGCAGCGTGGCGGTCCGAGGGCCGGACGCCGGTACTGCGGTTGCGGATGCCGGACAACGACCTCAGCTGGACCGACCTGGTCCGTGGTGAGATCACCTTCAGGGCAGCCACCGTGCCCGACCCGGTGCTGGTCCGGGGCAACGGGCAACCGCTCTACACCTTGACCAACCCGGTGGACGACGCGCTGATGCGGATCACCCACGTGCTGCGCGGCGAGGACCTGCTGCCCTCCACCCCCCGCCAGCTCGGGCTCTACGCCGCTCTCGAGCGGATCGGGGTGGCAGCGGTCACCCCCGCTTTCGGCCACCTCCCGTACGTGCTGGGGGAGGGCAATCGCAAGCTGTCCAAGCGCGACCCGCAGGCCAACCTGTTCGGGTACCGGGACCGCGGTTTCCTGCCCGAAGGCCTGCTCAACTACCTCGCGCTGCTGGGCTGGGCGATCGCCGACGACCGCGACGTGTTCACCACTGCGGAGCTGGTGGCGGCGTTCGACCTGTCCCGAGTCAGCGCCAACCCGGCGCGGTTCGACCTGCGCAAGGCCGAGGCGATCAACTCCGTGCACCTGCGGGCCTTGCCCGCCGAGGAGTTCGTCACCCGGGTGCTGCCCTACCTGGCGCGCGCCGGGCTGGTGGACGAGCAGCCCGGCGAGACAACCCTGCGCAAGATCGCCCCGCTGGTGCAGCAGCGGTGCGTGGTGCTCTCCGATGCGGTCGGCATGCTGCGCTTCCTGTTCACTGCGGAGGAGGATTTCGCTGTTGACCCGGACGCCGCGGCCAAGACCTTGGGGCCCGCCGCTGCACCGGTGCTGCAGGCAGCACTGGATGCATTGGAGCGGGCTCCGGAGTGGACCGCGCCGGCCATCGAGCAGGCGCTGAAGTCCGCGTTGGTCGAAGGGCTGGCGCTCACTCCGCGTAAGGCGTTCGCCCCGGTCCGTGTCGCGGTGACCGGGCACACGGTCTCCCCGCCGCTGTATGAGTCGATGGAGCTGCTGGGCCGGGATCGCTCGCTGCGCCGGTTACGCACCGCTGTATACCTCGGTCGCGGAGAGTGACCATGCCGTGGGCCGTGAAGTTCACCGGGTCAGCAGAGTCGGTGCGGGCCTCCAACGATCTAACGTGCACCGAGTGACTCTTGCCCCCGAGCTCAGTCCTGTCGCTCCATACCCCGCCCCGCCGATCACGCTTCCGGTCGCCGCTGTCTGCTTCGACGTGGACGCGACCCTGGTCGACTACGAGGCATCTACCCGTGCCGGGCTGCGTGAGCTCCTCGGCACTGATGAGGCCTGGGCCGACTGGTCCTCGCTCACCGATTGGCACTACCTGCGCTACCTGGCTGGGGAGGTCGACTTCGACACGATGCGTCAACAGCGCACCAGGGACTTCTTCGCATACCGGGGGGAGGTCCTCTGCCACGGCGAGGTAGTCCGGCGCGAGGAGCGCCGGGCAGCCGCAATGCGGCGGGCCTGGCGGCTGTTCGACGACGCGCTGCCGTGTCTGCGGGCGCTGCGGGCCCTCGGTCTGCGGCTGGCCGCGATCACCAACGCAGCCGGTGACTACCAGCGCGCGAAGCTCGGTGCGCTGGGGCTGGAGTCCGCTTTCGACGCGGTGCTGATCTCCGGGGAGCTCGGCGTGGCCAAGCCCCACCACGCGATCTTCCGGCGGGCCTGCCGCGCTCTCGGGGTACATCCCGCCCAGGCCGTGCATGTCGGCGACCGGCTCGACACCGACGCCGAGGGCGCCCGCAACGCCGGGCTACACGGGGTGTGGCTGGACCGTTCCGGCTGCGGCGCGCTCCCTCGAGGCGCTGGGATCTCGGTGATCCAGCGGCTGGCCGAGCTCCCCGCGTTGGTCACCAGGCTCGCCTGATGAGCCACCGGCAGCCCAGCAGGCAGTACCGTGGACGGCGGCCCAGTGCAGCCCCACCCGGCCGGTCGACTAAGATCTCTCTCCGGCGCTGTTTCGGGACCAGACGAGGGCCCGGAATCGGACAGCCGGTGGGGTATGGTGTAATCGGCAGCACGACTGATTCTGGTTCAGTTAGTCTAGGTTCGAGTCCTGGTACCCCAGCGAGCGCGATCTTGCGTTCTCGCGGCCCCGTCGTCTAGCGGCCTAGGACGCCGCCCTCTCAAGGCGGTAGCGCGGGTTCAAATCCCGTCGGGGCTACACTTCCTGACCTGCGGTCGCAGGCAGGTCGCTCGGCATGTTTCCCTTCGCGCGCAAGGGTTCGTGCACTGGGTTTGATGGCCGGTATCTGGCTCCTGCGCCGGCCATCAACTCTCACACGGCTTCCAGAGCGGGGTGCGGGGTGGGACTGCGGCTGGAGTGTCCTGGGCTTGACGTATCGGTGACCGCGTCACCGGGACGATCTGGGCCTGCTGGGCTGGCCCTTGTTCGTTCTTGGCTGCGCTGGTAACGCTGGACCAGCTCGGCCCAGAGCGCGGCGACAGTTTTTGCCTCTCCCAGGCTATCGAGCTTCGAAGACCAGTTCACATATCGGCGCCCGTGACGATCGATAGACTGATAGGGCAACTGCCGGCCGTCGTCGTAGTCCTGGTGGAGGGGCAGAAAGATGATGTACACTCGCCAGCCCCCGTTCGGCTGGAACTCGATTGCGAAGCCGTAGTCAGCAAGCCCGTCCTGCGTCCGGTAATCCATGACGGCCATGGGTTTTTCCTCTCAAAATTCACGGCCCTGGTCTGTTGCTTCTTGACCGGGTCTTCCGGAATTATCACCTCACAGGTCATAGGAGCGGTGCCCCTCGGTCCTGCGCACCCACTCCGGTGCGGCTGGGCAACGGACGAATCGGGTACGTAGGGATCATGTTCGCAGACGTTACCGGTGCGTGTCGCTCACACCCGGTGGAGAGATTTCCTCACCTGGCTAGCCTGGGCTTGACCTGGTAAAATCAAGATTTCTTGTCGCAGAAAACTCACAGGACAGCGGCTGGATCCCTTCCAGTGGGCTCGGCGAACCCGGCAATTAGCTCAGGGGAGTTTGCGTCAAGGGTGTATACAGGTGGCCTTGGAAAGGCGAGATGGCCATGCCGCACAAACCGGGGAGCAAGGCTTACCGCGATCAACAGCGGGAACGTCTGGTCAGGCTCGGAGTGTACGGCTGCCAACTCATCGAACAGCTTGTGGTCGACTTGATGCGCCGCGGACGTCGGCCACGCGAGGCGTGGAGGTTGGCCTGCGAACTCACCCAGGACGAGGTCGCGGCGCGATTGAACCAGATCAGGGGTGACCTGGATATCCGCACGCGTGGCAGTCGAATCTGTGAGTATGAAAAGTGGCCGATGGGAGGCGTCCGGCCGCCGGTGCGGGTACTGAAGATTCTGGCGGTCATCTATGGGACCACCTGGGACCGGCTCGTCGACGTCGACGATCTGGAGGGGATGCCCGCCCGCGACCGTCAGGCATTTCTGGACATCAGTGATCTGCGCTACGGCGATTCGCTGGATTTGCCAGTACCGCAACAGCGCCGTCCCGGTCGGGACCCTCCTCACGGCGGTGTCGCCCCGCAGGTCAACCGGCCGGTCACCGAGGGATCGGCGACGGTCCGGGAACGACTGACCGTACCGGCACCTGGACCCTCGTCTGAGCGGTCGGGCGGCGGACTGCCCGGCGAGGTCACGCACTTCACCGGGCGGGATGAGCCGATGGCCGAGCTGCGCACTCGGATCGCCGAACAGGCCCCCCAAGGCACTGTGGTGAGCATCTATGCAATCGACGGCATGGCCGGGGTCGGCAAGACGGCGTTCGCTCGTCATGCGGCTCAGGAGCTCGCCGAGCGCTACCCGGACGGGGCTATCTGGGTAGACCTCTACGGCCACACCCCCGGCATGCAGCCACGCCAGCCCTCCGGCGCATTGGAGCAGATGCTGCTGCAACTAGGCGTGCCGCCACAGGCGATCAAAGCCGACCTGACCGAACGCCAAGACCAGTGGCGACACCACATCCACGCACAGCGCATGCTGATCGTGCTGGACAACGCACGCACCAGCGACCAGGTGCTGCCGCTGCTCCCGGAGGCACCCGGGTGCCTCGTGCTGATCACCAGCAGGCGCAAACTGACCAGCCTGACCGATGCCTACCCGCTGTCGCTCGACGTGTTGGGGTGGGACGAAGCGGAGCGGCTGTTCATCAAGCTGGTCGGCGAGCAACGATGCGACGACCGAGACGCTGTCCGGCAGATCCTTTCCGCGTGTGGCCGGCTGCCGCTGGCGATCAGGCTGATCGCCGGGCGGTTACGTCACCACCGGGGTGAGCTCCTCGCCGACGTCGCCGCAGATTTCGCCGATCAGACCGCGGCGTTGGATGCGTTCGTGGCCGAACACCTCTCGGTGCGGGCCGCGTTCGAGTGGTCCTACCGGCTGCTGACCGACGAGCAGCGGCGGGCCTTCCGCCTGCTGGGCTGGCATCCCGGACCCGCGATCACCCCGGTGGTGATCGCCGCGGTGGCCGATGTGCTTCCCGCTCAAGGCAAGCAGCTGTTGCGCGAACTGGTCGATCACAACCTGCTGGAACAGCTCTCCATCGCGGGTGTTCCCGGCGGTCCGCGTTACCGCATTCATGACCTGGTGCGCCTCTACGCACGAGAACGCGCCGACGCTGAGGAGCCGCCGGTCGAGCGGGCGGCGGCGGTGGATCGTCTGGCCGGCAGCTACCTGGCGATCATGCGTGAGGTCGACCGGTGGCTGCGGCCCTATGTCGCGGGTGCCCCTGGTGAGAGCGCAACTCAGCGGGCTGTGCTGACGTTTGCTGGTGCCTCACAGGCGCGTAGCTGGCTGACTGTTGAGCGGCACAACCTGCTGGGGGTCGTGCGAGCGATGAGCCCGACGGCCGAAGCCGCCGATCTGTCGACCGTACTGGCATGTCACTTCTGCGACTTCGGCTTCTCGTCCGACGTCCGGTACCTATTCGGTCAAGCCTTGACCGTCGCCCGGCATCGCGGTGATCGGCGCGGTGAAGTCAGTGCGTTGTGGGGGCTGGGTGAGGTTGAGCGGCTCGTCGGCGAGTACGGGCAGGCTCGGGAGTACTACACCCAGGCGTTGGCCGTGGCCCGGCACCTCGGTGACCGGCGCGGTGAGGCTGACGCGTTGTGGGGGCTGGGTGAGGTTGAGCGGCTCGTCGGCGAGTGCGGGCAGGCCCGTGGGTACCACACCCAGGCATTAAGCCTGGCCCGGCACCTCGGTTACCGACGTGCTGAGGCCGACGCGTTGTGGGGCCTGGGCCAGGTTGAGCGGCTGGTCGCCGAGTTCGGCCGCGCCCGCGAGTACCACACCCAGTCCCTGACCATTGCCCGGCACCTCGGTTACCGATTCGGTGAGGCCGACGCGCTGTGGGGCCTGGGCCAGGTTGCGCGGCTCGTCGGCGAGTACGGCCGGGCCCGCGAGTACTACACGCAGGCCTTGGCCCTGGCCCGGCAGCTCGGTTACCGGCGCCCTGAAGTCGAGGCTTTGCGGGGGTTGGGCCAGGTTGAGCGGCTCGTCGGCGAGTATGGCCGGGCTCGCGAGTATTACACGCAGACCTTGACCCTGGCCCGGCACCTCGGTTACCGACGTGTGGAAGCTGACGCACTTCGGGGGCTGGGCCAGGTTGAGCGGCGCATCGGTGAGTACGGTCAGGCCCGCGAGTACGACACGCAGGCCTTGGCCCTGTCCCGGCACCACAGCTACCGATTCGGTGAAGCCGGCGCGTTGTGGGGGCTGGGCGTGGTTGAGCGGCTCGTCGGTGAGTACGGCCGGGCCCGTGAGTGCCACACGCAGGCCTTGGCCCTGGCCCGCCGCCTCGGTGACCGGCGCGTTGAAGCTGACGCGTTGCGGGGGCTGGGCGATGTTGAGCGGCTCGTCGGTGAGTACGGCCGGGCCCGTGAGTGCCACACGCAGGCCTTGGCCCTGGCCCGCCATCTCGGGTACCGGCGCGGTGAGGTCGACGCGCTGCGGGGGCTGGGAGAGATTGAGCGCCTTGTCGGCGAGTACGGCCCGGCCCGCAAGCACTACACCGAGGCCCTGACCCTTGCCCGGCACCTCGGTGACCGGCGCGCTGAAGCTGGGGCACTGTCGGGGCTGGGCCATGTCGCCTCCGATACCGCGGACCGCGGCCAAGCCCGTGAGTTTTGGCGCAAGGCGCTGGAGATCAATGAAAAGCTCGGCGTTCCGGCCGCCGAGACCGTTCGCGCGGAGATGTGCCGGCTCGACTAGCCCATGGCTACCTACTCCAGGGATGATCTTACAATCGATTTCGCAGTGCCTCGGCGGCAGCCAGCAGGTCAGCAGCCCAGCGGACACCCGGTCGTCGGCCGATCCGCTCCACCGGGCCGGACACCGACACCGCAGCCACCACGCTACCCACCGCATCGCGCACCGGGGCGGACACGCTGGCCACCCCGGACTCGCGCTCGGCCACGCTCTGCGCCCAGCCCCGCCGCCGCACCTCCATCAGGATCCGCTCACCGAATACGGCTTCGCCGAGCACGGCGCGCTGGGTGGCCGGATCGGCCCACGCGGCCAACACCTTTGCGCCCGATCCAGCAGTCATCGGCAGCCGAGCCCCCACCGGGACGGTGTCACGCAAGCCACTCGGGGGTTCGGCGGCGGCGACACACACCCGGACCATCCCGTCCCGCCGGTAGAGCTGGACGCTCTCTCCGGTGAGGTCGCGCAGCCGGGGCAGCACCATCGCGGCGGCGTCGAGCAACGGGTCGAGCGCACCGTTGCCCAGTTCGTTCAGGGCGGGCCCGGGACGCCACCGCCCATCGTTGCCGCGACGAAGCAGCCGGTGCACTTCCAGCCCCACCGCCAGCCGGTGCGCAGTGGCCCGGGGCAACCCCGTGCGAGCACACAACTCAGCGAGGCCGCAGGGGCTCGCGGCTACCGTGCGCAACACTGTCATGGCCTTGTCCAGCACGCCGATACCGCTATGCTGTCCCACAGGTCGATACTAACTTCCCGGTATGTGAGAAGTCCAGTATGTGAGAAGTCCAGCGGAGGAACTCAGGCGATGGGACGCACGCTCGCAGCGAAGGTCTGGGACGCCCACGTGGTGCGTCGGGGTGAGGGTGATGGCAACAGCGCGGCGCCCGACCTGCTCTACATCGACCTGCATCTGGTGCACGAGGTCACCAGCCCGCAGGCTTTCGACGGCCTGCGGCTGGCGGGTAGGCGGGTCCGCCGACCAGATTTGACGATCGCTACCGAGGATCACAATGTTCCCACCACGGACATCGAGCTCCCGATCGCCGACGCGGTGTCCCGCACTCAGATGGAGACGCTGCGCCGCAACTGCACGGAGTTCGGCGTGCGGTTGCATCCGATGGGCGACATCGAACAGGGCATCGTGCACGTCGTGGGACCTCAGCTGGGCCTCACCCAGCCGGGGATGACCGTGGTCTGCGGTGACTCCCACACCTCCACACATGGCGCCTTCGGCGCGCTGGCGTTCGGTATCGGCACGTCCGAGGTGGAACACGTACTGGCCACCCAGACGCTGCCGCTGCGCCCGTTCAAGACCATGGCCGTGGTCGTGCGAAGCCGCGATGGATCGTTGCCCACGGGCGTCACCAGCAAGGACATCATCCTCACCGTGATCGCCCAGATCGGCACCGGCGGTGGCCAAGGGTTCGTGCTGGAATACCGCGGGAACGTGATCGAGCAGCTGTCCATGGAAGCCCGGATGACCATCTGCAACATGTCGATCGAGGCGGGCGCTCGGGCCGGGATGATCGCGCCGGACGCCACCACGTTCAGCTACCTGGCCGGCCGGTCTCACGCGCCGGTGGGCCCGCAGTGGGACGCGGCGGTGCAGCACTGGAACTCGCTGCACACCGATGACGACGCCACCTTCGATGCCGAGGTATACATCGACGCCGACACCCTGACCCCGTTCGTGACCTGGGGCACCAACCCCGGCCAGGGCCTGCCGCTGTCCGGGCGGGTGCCCGATCCCGAGCAGATCACCGACGAAGGGGAGCGGCTCGCGGTGCGCAAGGCACTGTCCTACATGGACCTCAAGCCTGGTACACCGCTGCGCGAGATCGCGGTGGACACGGTGTTCCTCGGATCCTGCACCAACGGGCGGATCGAGGACCTGCGGGCGGCGGCCGGGGTGCTTGCCGGCCGCCGGGTGCGCGACGGGGTGCGAATGCTCGTGGTTCCCGGCTCGATGCGGGTGCGCGCCCAGGCCGAGGCCGAAGGCCTGCACGACGTGTTCACCGCAGCCGGTGCCCAATGGCGCTCGGCGGGCTGTTCGATGTGCCTGGGGATGAATCCCGATCAGCTCACGGTTGGCGAGCGCTGCGCGTCAACCTCCAACCGCAATTTCGAGGGTCGCCAGGGCAAGGGCGGGCGCACCCACCTGGTTTCGCCACTGGTGGCGGCAGCCACCGCAGTGCGCGGCACCCTGTCAACCCCCGCCGACCTGGACTGAGGAGCTCCGGCGATGCAACCGTTTGTCCGTCACACCGGTGTTGGCGTGCCGCTGCGTCGTTCCGATGTGGATACTGATCAGATCATTCCTGCGGTCTATCTCAAGCGGGTCAGCCGCACCGGTTTCGAGGACGGGCTGTTCGCGGCCTGGCGCGCCGACGAGGACTTCGTGCTCAACCACGAGGCCTACCGTTGCGGCAGCGTGCTGGTTGCGGGGCCGGACTTCGGCACGGGGTCGTCGCGGGAGCACGCGGTCTGGGCGTTGATGAACTACGGGTTCCGGGTGGTGATCTCGGCGCGGTTCGGTGACATCTTCCGGGGCAACGCGGGCAAGCAAGGTTTGCTCGCGGCCCGGTGTGAGCAGGCTGACGTCGAATTGCTCTGGAAGCTGCTGGAGACCGAGCCGGGCACCGAGGTCACTGTCGATCTCTCGGAGCAGACTGTGCAGGCCGAGGATCTCACGGTGGGTTTCACCATCGACGGCTACACCCGCTGGCGCCTGCTGGAGGGATTGGACGACATCGCGCTGAGCCTGCGCCACGCCGAGGCGATCGACGCATTCGAGGCTAAGCGGCCGTCCTGGCTACCCACAACGACATTGCTCGCCAGGGGCTCGTAAGAGGTTGACGTCGATCAGATTCTCCTTGCAGGGCAGGGTTGTATGTCCTCACCTGAGGGGATTCTGGGTGTGGCGCATGGTGTTCCGGCGCTATGCGCCATACGGTGACCCACAAAGGCCGCGATGAGGCGGCCGTGCGGTGGGAGGCCGGAGTGAACAAGACTGAGCTGATCGACGCTCTCGCGGAGCGCCTTGGTGACAAGAAGATCGCCGCCGCCGCGGTGGCAGGTCTGGTCGATGTTGTGGTCCGGACGGTAAACGGGGGTGACAAGGTCACCATCACCGGTTTCGGCGTCTTCGAGAAGCGGGCGCGGGCGGCGCGGATGGCGCGTAATCCCCGCACCGGGCAGTCGGTGAAGGTCAAGAAGACCAACGTGCCCGCCTTTCGCCCGGGCACCCTGTTTCGCGAAGTCGTGAGCGGGGCGCGCAAGCTTCCGCGGGTGGGCGCGAGCACCAACGGGGCGGCCGCGGCTCGTCCGGCTGCCTCGGCCACATCCCAACTCACGACAAGCAATGCGTCAGCCGCCAGGTCCACTGCGGTCACACAAACGCAATCGACTGAGGTGCAGGCGACCGCGACCAGAACAGAGACCAAGGCGGCCAAGGCGGCCAAGCCAGCGAAGGCGGCCAAGCCGGGTAAGGCGGCCAAGCCAGCGAAGGCGGCCAGCCCAGCGAAGGCGGCGAAGAAGGAGTCCAAGGCCGCCCCAAAGGCCGCCACGACGCCACCCACCAAGGTCAGGAAGGCGGTCAAGAAATCCGCCACCAAGAAGTAGTGACGTGTCTGCGTCGTGAACTCGACGGCACCGACGTTGTGAGCGCCCCGTTTGGAGATGTCGGTAACGTCGAGTTCACGACGCGCCGCAGTGGTTATGGAAGGCTGGCGTCGTCGTAGTCGGCGGCCAGCAGGACGGGCGGTGCGGGGGATTCGCTGCCGAAGAACAGCCCCCAGTAGCTGCCCTTGCGGTGGGGCACATCGACTAGGTCGAGTCCAGCTGCCTCGGAGAGTTTGCTGACCAGATCGGGAATCACACCGCCCTGGCTACACACCACGGCTGGACCTCCTGGCTCTGTCGCGATCTCGATCAGCCTGCTGAGACCGGCCGCTGGATCGGCCAGGTAACCCTCTTCGGACAACCGCGGTTCCTCGATGATCGACACCCCAAGGTCATCTGCGAGACCTTCGATGGTCTGGCGGCACCGCACCGGTGGTGCGGAATACACCCGCTGTGCTCCGAACAGCGGCAGCAGCGCTCGCAGGGCTTCGGCTTGCCACCAGCCCGTGGCGGTCAGCGGGCGCTGGTCCTGGTCGCCCTGCCACGTCAGCCGCTCACCGGCCTCGCCGTGCCGGACCAGCAGCACGGTGTGGGTGACGTCGGTCGCACTGTCGAAGCCGGCCAGCAGCGTCTGATCGTGCTCGTGGCTCAGGAGGTCGGACGCTTTCACGGGGGGCAGCCAGCGCAGCTCGTCCACCTCCTCGCTGGGGCGAAAGCTGCCACCGGTGGACCGCGCCGCCCAGTAGTGCGCCTCCTTCTCGCCCGCGGGCACCGGATAACGGGTGCTGCCCAGCCTGGGGCCGAGCACGACGGTGTGTCCGGTCTCCTCGGCCACTTCGCGGACCGCAGTGAGCGGCAGCGCCTCCCCGGGATGCGGCTTGCCCTTGGGAAGCGACCAGTCGTCATAGCGGGGCCGGTGCACCAGCGCTACCTCGACGTCGCCGGACGGCGACAGTTGCCATACGACGGCGCCCGCGGCGATCAGTCCCGGCACAGCTCATTCACCTCTGCGGTGCCGGAGGATCTCCTGCACCTGATGGTCGCGGACGGTGGATCCGTCCGTGGGAGAGGCACTCCACGAGCCATCCGATTCCAGGACCCAGCATCGCGTCGCCGGGTCCAGAGCGGAGGCGAGCATCGCATCCAGCTCGTTGGTCACGTCCGGGTCCGCCACCCGCACCAGCACTTCCACCCGGCGATCCAGGTTGCGGTGCATGATGTCGGCGCTGCCGATCCAGTGCTCGCCGGCGCCCACGAAGTGAAAGACCCGCGAGTGCTCGAGGAAGCGACCCAGGATCGAGCGCACTCGGATGTTCTCCGACAGCCCCGGACGTCCGGGGATCAGTGCGCAGATGCTGCGGACCACCAGATCGACGGAGACACCCGCCAGTGCCGCCCGGTACAGCGCATCGACCACCTGCTCGTCCACCAGAGAGTTGACCTTGATCCGGATCCCCGCCGGGCGGCCCGTCCGAGCGCGGGCGATCTCGCCCTCTATCCCCTCCACGATGCCGCGCCGGATCCCGTAGGGCGCCACCAGCAAGCTGCGGTAGCTAGTCTGCCGTGCGTACCCGGTCAGCGAGTTGAACAGGTCGGTGAGGTCGGCGCCGATCGCCGGCTCGGCGGTGAACAATCCGACGTCCTCGTAGAGCCCGGCGGTCTTCGGGTGGTAGTTGCCGGTGCCGATGTGGCAGTACCGGCGGATCATCGGGCCCTCCTGGCGCACCACCAGCGCGGTCTTGCAATGCGTCTTGAGCCCCACCAACCCGTAAGCCACATGAACCCCGGCCCGTTCCAGCGCCCTGGCCCACTTGATGTTGGCCTGCTCGTCGAACCGTGCCTTGAGCTCCACCAGCGCGACGACCTGCTTGCCCGCCTCGGCCGCGTCGATCAGCGCGTCGACGATGGGGGAGTCACCGGACGTTCGGTAGAGCGTCTGCTTGATCGCCAGCACCTGGGGATCCACCGCGGCCTGTTCGATGAAACGCTGCACGCTCGTGGAGAACGAGTCGTAGGGGTGGTGCACCAGCACGTCACCGTCGCGCAGGGTGGCGAACACGTCCTTGGGTGTCTCGCCCTCACCGAAGGCCGGGTGCGTGACAGGGATGAATGGCTCGTCCTTGCACTCCGGGGCGGGCAGCGCGTAGACCTGCCACATACACGACAGATCGAGCAGGCCGGGCACCTCGACGACGTCGTGCGGGTCGACGTCGAGCTCGCGCAGCAGCACCTTCAGCACGTGCTCGCTCATCGTGTCGGATACCTCGAGGCGCACCGGTGGACCGAAGCGGCGTCGCGCCAGCTCCCGCTCCAGCGCCTTCAGCAGGTCCTCGTCACGGTCTTCGTCGACCTCGAAATCGGCGTTGCGGGTGATCCGGAAGACGTGCCAGTCCACCACTTCCATGCCGGCGAAGAGCTCACCGAGATGGGCTCCGATCAGCTCCTCCAGTGGGAGGAACATGGCGCGTGGTGACCCGCGCTCGCCGTCGACCCGGACCAGGCGCGGCACGTTGTTGGGCACCTTGACCCGGGCGAATCGCTCGATGCGGCTGTCGGGATCACGCACCATCACGGCGAGGTTCAGCGACAAGCCTGAGATGTAAGGGAACGGGTGTGCCGGATCCACCGCCAACGGGGTGAGCACCGGGAAGATCTGGTCGGAGAAGTAGCCCGACAGCCGCAGCCGCTGCGTATCGTCGAGATCCGACCACGTGACGAACGTGATGTCGTGCTCTGCCAGCTGCGGTGCAATCTCGTCGAGGAATACCCGGGCGTGGAGCGCGGCGAGCTCCCGGCTGCGCCTCGCGATCTGGGCCAGCTGCTCCCGGGGGGACAGCCCGTCCGCGCTGCGCACCGACAGCCCGGCCTCGTCCCGGCGCTTGAGCCCGGCGACCCGAACCATGTAGAACTCGTCGGTGTTCGATGCGAAGATCGCCAGGAACTTCGCCCGCTCCAGCAGTGGCTGGCTGGCGTCCTCGGCGAGCACAAGCACCCGGGCGTTGAAGTCCAGCCAGGACAGTTCCCGGTTGAGATAGCGGTCGTCGGGCAGGTCGGTGGCCGAGGGCAGCGGAGTCGCCGCTGGCGGGGCGGGTAGTACCGTCACCGTGGCCCCGCGTGACGAGTTGCTGGGTGACGAGCTGCTGGACGACGAGCTGTCAACTGCGGTCGTGAGACCGGTGTTCTCGTCGTGCGTGCTCACTCGGCCATTGTTCCGTACCCAGCGCCAACCCGCGGGGCTAAACCAGTGGTCATCTGGGTGTGAATTCGCCGAACCCAGGCCTCGGTAGCGCGGCGCGGGTGAACCGTCCGAGACCCAGATCGCAGGCCGCCGCCAGATCGGCCGCGGTGTCGACGTCGCACTGCAGCCCAGGCCAGCAACCGGCGAGCTCGCGAGCCCCGGTGGCCCGATGCGCGGCGGCCGAGCCGGGTCCGAAGCAGGGCTGCAGGGGCTGCCACGGCGGGGCCATCAGCAGAGTCGTCCCGGTGCCCAGGCGATCGGTGCAGAAGACCCGGCCGCCGGTATCCAGGGCGGTACGTACCGCGCAGTCCAGCTCCTCCGGACGCAGTGCCGGCAGATCGGCCTGCAGGGCCCCGACCGTCGAAGACGGGTCCTCCCTGCGGAGCACTGCCTCCCCATACCGCAGGGCCGGGTTCAGGCCGGCGGCCGGCTGGTCGGGAATCGTCTCCACCCCGTCCGCTTCGAGGGCGCTGCGCAGCGCCTCATCGGAGCAGATCGCCACGGCCCGACGTACCGCAGCCGCGCCGGTCGCCGCCGCGAGGGTGTCCCGGACCAGTGCGACGACCAACCTGGCGTGCGCCTCGGAGGCACCGGCCCCGCCGCCTGCGCTACCCCGCAGCCGGGTCTTGGCCCTGGCTAGCACTTTTACCGGCACGAGCAGGTCTACTTGCACGCGCCCATCCTTGCGCGCCGGGCACACTGGACCTCCGATCCGGCGGCAGGGAAGACTCGGGTCTGGATCAGCCCCGAGGAGGATGGCGTGGCACGCGAGAAGGCGTCATGACCCTGCCGGTGCAGCGAATCGCGGTGATGGGCGCGGGCTCATGGGGGACCACCTTTGCCAAGGTGCTCGCCGACGCCGGCCGCGATGTCGTGCTCTGGGCTCGTCGAGCCGAGGTGGCCGACGCCGTCGCGCACCGACAGGTCAACCCGGACTACCTGCCCGGGGTGCGGCTGCCGGCTTCCTTGCAGGCCACTGAGCATGCCGAGGACGCACTGGACGGGGTGGACGCGGTGGTGCTCGCGGTACCCAGCCAGACGCTGCGCGACAACCTGGGCGATTGGCACAAGTCGATTCCCCCGAAGGCCACCTTGGTGAGCCTGGCCAAGGGCGTCGAACTGGGCAGCCTCAAGCGGATGAGCGAGGTCGTGATAGACGTCACCGGCGTCACTCCCGACCGCGTGGTGGTGGTGTCCGGCCCCAACCTGGCCCGCGAGATCGCCGCCGAGCAGCCCACCGCGAGCGTGATCGCCTGCACCGACCACGACCGTGCCGTCGTGGTGCAGCACGCCTGCGTGACCGGTTACTTTCGCCCTTACACCAACGTCGATGTGATCGGCTGCGAGCTCGGCGGCACGTGCAAGAACGTCATCGCGCTGGCCTGTGGGATGGCGGCCGGATTGGGATACGGGGACAACACCCTCGCAACGTTGATCACCCGGGGACTGGCCGAGATGGGACGGCTTGGGGCGGCGCTGGGCGCCGACCCGACGACCTTCGCGGGCCTGGCCGGCCTGGGCGATCTGGTGGCCACCTGCACCTCACCGCTGTCCCGTAACCGCTTCTTCGGCTACCGGCTCGGGGTGGGAGACACCCTCGAGCAGGCCCAGCAGGCCACCCACGGTCAGGTGGCCGAAGGCTTCAAGTCCTGCTCGTCGATCCAGGGGCTGGCCGCGCGCTGCGGCGTCGAGGTGCCGATCGCCGACGCGGTGCGCCGGGTGTGCAACGGCGGTCAGTCGCCTCGGGAGATGGCGAGTGACCTGCTCGGCCGCACCCCCAAACCGGAGTGAGCTCGAGCTGTATCGAGGCCCATATGGAGACATATCGCGGTCGCGTCGTGCCGTCGGCACCGGCCCGGGCGAGGTGAGGGTGGTCGGCGGGGCGCAGTCGAAGGGCGGCGCGGTGGCCGGGTCGACCGGCTCGACTGGCTCGAGCAGCTGGAAGTGCCCTGCGTAGGGCTCCCGGGCGTAGATGGCGAAGCTCTTGGCGCACACCGCGGTCGGCACCCCGCGGAGGAACGGGTGCTCGTCGTCGTCGAGCACGGCCTTGAACGGCCCGGGGTAGATCACTGCCTGGCCGTGGTCGCGGCGCTCGCCCTGCTTGCCCTTGTAGGCCGCCACGGTCACCGCCCGGAACTCGATCCCCTCCACCACCCGCCAGGGCGCGGAGTCCCGCTTGACCAGGTGGATCCCGTAGAAGCCGGCCTGCTCGAACGCGGCCAGGAAAGCCTCCTCCTGGAACGCCCCGGAGACACATCCGCTCCACAGTTCGGCGTCGGCGCGCAGGTTCTCGGGCACCTCCACCGCGCTGACGATGTCGGAGATCACCGCCCGGCCGCCACGGCGCAGCACCCGGAAGATCTCGGCGAACAGCCGCAGCTTGTGCTCGGGGGCGACCAGGTTGAGCACACAGTTGCCGACCACCACGTCCACCGAGTCGTCGGGCACCAGCGGTTGCTCGGTCCGCAACCGTTGCTGCTCGGTCTCCAGCGCGGTCAGCGACCCCACGTCGGTGACCGGGTGGACGGTGAGCCAGCCACCCAGGGTTTCGAGGTCCAGGGCGAGATCCTGGATGCGGCCCTTGCGGAATTCGACGTTGCCGTACCCGACCCGCTCGGCCACCTGCGGGGCGGCGCCTCGGGCCAACGCGAGCATGTCGTCGTTGAGGTCGACGCCGATCACCTGGCCGGTCGAGCCGACGACCTGGGAGGCGATGAAGCAGATCTTCCCGCCACCGCAGCCCAGGTCCAGCACGGTCTCACCTGGCGCGAGGTAACGGCTGGGATCCCCGCAGCCGTAATCCCGCTCGAGTACCTCGGCCGGGATGACCTCCAGCCACGCCGGGTCGTAGTCGACCGGGCAGCACAACGCCGGCTGCACCTCCTGTGCCCCGGCACTGTAACGCTGCGCAACCGCCTGCTCCACCCCGGAGGGCGTGACCACTCCCGTCCTCGGCGCTCCTCGAACGATGGTGTGCTACCGGTGAGCTACCAGCCGCCGTCATCGTCATCGTTGAATGGGGATCTCAGCAACCCGCGCTAAGGATGCGCTCACGATCCGCGACGGTTGCCGCAACGCTGCAGGATCACGCGGTGCACCCATCCCATTACGGGGTGCCGCGCGGAAACTCGATTCTGACTCCATCTGAGGACAGGATGATCAGTGAGCCACCGTGTGGCCGCCAGTTCCGACCGATCAGAAAATAGCGATCGCCGTCGACGAAGGCCAACCGTAAGTCCTGATACCGGTACCGGTATGCGGCGTGCTCGCCGGCGGGCAACTCCTGCCTCACCGCTGCCGCAGAGTCGAGCTGCAGGTCTTGCGCGCTGTAGAGCACTACCGGTTGGGTGGAGCGCTGCGGTTGTCTGATGATGCCCTGTGCCAGGCCGCGTCCCACCACTTTGGCGAAGTTGTCCATACCCCAGAAGAGCTGCACTGATTGGCAGCGCCCGGGAGATGCGCGATACAGCTTGGAGATGGACGCGGCTGACCACCCACCGGCGCAACATCCGATCAAACGATAGCCACAGCAGCAACCCGATGCTGCCAACCAGCAGCGGCAAGAACACCGCCTGCGTGCTACGGAGCAGATAACCCAGTATTGACGGCTCCTCCAGCAGGTCGGCGTTGAGGCCCAGTGCCGCGGCGAACTCGAGTCGCCGCACCGAGGCGAAGTAGACGAGCAGCGCCGTGATCAGGCTCAGCGGCGGGAGGACGGTTAACGCCACGTCCAGCCACTGCGGCCGCTCGTCCCCTCGCCTCTCCGCCACGTCCTCGCTCATGCCGTCATCTCAGCTCAGCCACCCAGGCCCGGCGACGGGCGCGGGACCGATGTTTGGCTGGGTGAGACCGATGTTGGGGGTGGCGAGGGGTCGTCAGAGCCGCAGTCTTCTCCCGGCTCAGGGTCGACAATGCGGATGTTGGCGTGGGGAGCGCGCCGGTGGGCTATAACTAGATCGCGCAACAGCCGCACCGCCAACTGATCGAGACAGTCAGCCGGGTTGTTCACGCGCCGCAACGCAACCTCGGCGGAGGTCCATAACCGGTCGTTCTTTTGCCGGACGGCCCGGCAGGCGTCCCCGAGCCCCGCGTAGAGCTGCCGCTGATCGTGCTCTGGCCCGAGCGCCGCGATAGCGGCGCAGTCACGATTATCGAACGCCTTGTGCCACCGAGCTTCCCGCACCCCGTAAGTCTCGTAAGGATAGCTGCTGCCAGGGCCGGGCGGCACCCAGGCGACTTCCGGGGGGTCGTCAGAGTCGGGGCTGGGTGTCACGAGATTGGTTGTCGGGGGTGCGGGTGTCGCGGGGATGGATGTCATGGGTAGGGGCGTCGCGGGGGTGGACATCGTGGGTAGGGGCGTCGCGGGGGTGGATGTTGCCGGGGTGGACGTTGCGGGATCGGGTGCCACGGTAGTTTCGATAGCTGGTCCCGGACCTGCGTCGCTTGCGCTGCCGGGCCCGCCCCGGTCGCATCCGACTGCCAGTGCGACCAACAATCCGGCCAGGGTGACACGTCCGAACGTGGTCACCGGCATGATGCCCCTAGCTCGTGCAACGCCGCACCACTCATCCTTCTGAGATGTACGGAGTGCGGTCAATCTACGCTGTACGCCGTGTTCATGAAACGCTGCACGTTCGTTTCACTGTGCTGTTACCCGGCTGGGAAGTAACTGAGTGGGCGCACGACGTATATCGCTACCGGTGCGTGGCTGGAGACATCCGTGACCGTCGACTGTCTTGAGGTGCTGCTGTCGGCTGAGGGGCATGCGCTGCTGGACCGGCTGTCCCGCGAGGATCCCGCGGTGGCGGACTCGATCCGGCTGGGATCCTCGTTGCGGGCGCAGTTCTCACCGGAACTGGTGGCGGCAGCGTTGACCCAGCATGAGCTGCGTCGAGCGGCGGAGAGCAAGTTCAGCAAAGCCGGTCAGATGCTGTTCACCCGTCCCGGCCTGGAGCAGGCCTCCGCCGAAGTGGTGTCCCGATATCGAGCCCCCCGATACGCGGGCCTTGGCCGCCTTGCCGACCTGTGTTCCGGGATCGGGGGTGACCTCATCTCGATAGCCGCCCAGGGCGAGACGCTGGCCGTGGACCTCGACGAGGTGCATCTGCGGATGGCGGTGCTCAATGCGCAGGTGTACGGCGTCGCTGCCGGTGTGCGTGCGGTGCGCGCCGATGTGCGGTCAGTGGACCTTGCCGGGATCGACGGGGTGTTCGTCGATCCCGCTCGGCGCAGTGGCGGGCGGCGGCTGCGTACTGGTCGCAGCGAGCCCCCGCTGGGCTGGTGTCTCAGCCTGGTCGACGCCGTGCCCGCAGTGGGAATCAAGCTGGCACCCGGGTTGGACCGGGATGCCGTGCCGCCGGGCTGGGAGCTGGAGTTTCTCGCCGACGGGCGCGACCTGAAAGAGGCGATCGCCTGGTCGCCCGCGCTGGCCACGGCGGCCCGGAGGGCGACGATCCTGCCCGGTGGGCACACTCTCACGCCCAGTGACGGCAACCCGGTGGCCGTCGGCCTGCCCGGTGAGTTTCTGCTCGACCCCAACCCCGCGGTGACCCGCGCCGGGCTGGTCGAGGAGCTGGCCCGGGCCACCGGATGCTGGAAGATCGACGACCAGATCGCCTTCCTGTCCGCCGACCAGCCGGTGCGCACCCCCTTTGCCCGGACCTTGCGGGTGATCGAGTCGGCCCCGTGGAAGGAGAAACAGCTGACCGGCCGGATGCGCGCGCTGGACATCGGTGCCGTCGACATCCGCCGTCGAGGACTTGCCGGAGACGTCGCGGAGCTACACCGCCGTCTCAAGCTCCGGGGAACCCGCCGCGCCACCCTGGTCATGACCCGCATGCTCAACCGGCCGTGGAGCCTGATCTGCGTCGATGCCGACCAGCCAGTGCCCGGATGAGTTCCCGCGCAAGGTTCGATAAGGATGCTTCAGAGGGCGGGTGTCCAGCTCCAGGGCCGTGGTCCGTGCTTGCCGCGCAGGCAGGCGACGCGGAGTTCGGCTTCGCTGCGGGCGCGGGGGTGTTCGGCGGCGTGTTGGGCGAGGTAGCAGGTCATGCGCAGCTCGCTCGGGCAACGTGGTGTAGCGGCGCTGCAGCTCGGTCAGGTGGTCGCGCAGCCAGGACCGGTCGGCTGTGGACCGGGTGGTGGCGGCGTCGATGCGCTGCACGAGCCTGGTAAACGGCGCCAGTGGGGCGAGGGTGAACTCGGTCGGGACCGGCAAGCCGTGAAGTCGGCGACCTCGGGGGCGTGCCGTGCCGGTGCGGGGGGAGCTCCTCCCAGAAGGTGACCGCGCGCCCGGTGATCTCCAGCGGCTGCTGGACGCCGTCGAGGGCTCGGACGGCTGGGATGTGGTGGTGGGCGAGCCATCGGGATGGCAAGGGTGGCTATGCATAGGGGCACGTTATTCGATGAGCGTTACCCGGCGAGCGAACAGATCCCACGTCGCGTCGAAGCCGTGTTGATTTCCACGCCAGGGCAGTACGGCGTCGTCGTCTCCACTTATCAACGGGTTCAGGGTGGCAGTCCCCTCACCGACCGCATCCCTGAGATCGCCGTAGCCCGGCATGTCGTTGGCGAAGGCACAGATTGCTCGTTCAGCCAATCTGAGTTGGCTGCGCTCTCCTTGCGCTCCGCCCGATCGGACTCCAGATCGGCGAGCAGCGCGATCAGCGCCTAACCGGGCGTCGCCCCATCCCGACCACGCGTGTTCCCTGGCTGGCTTGCTCGGGGCACTGTCCGTGAACTCGACGCCAGCGACATTTCAGTCCGGCCAGACGTGGCTCTCGTCGAGTTCACGGGGCCGCGGCACCGACAGGCACACGCCCGACTATTGCCCTGGAGGCGACGCAGACCGCACAGTCGACTCGATCATGACGGCCGTGCCGTCTAAACCCTCTACGTCCCGTCCGAGACCGTGCTCGGAAGGGATGGCCCCTGACGGGGCAGCGTCGGCTGCCGGTGACGCGGTGGGGTGGATCACTACGGTGTCGCGGTGGTTGACGAGCTCAGCGAACGCTTTGGGGATCTTCTGGCGGGCAGTGATGACTGCGCCACTTGACCGGGACGGGTATCTGCTGGTTTGATCATTAACTGTGAGTAGCACTGTCGTCCTCGTTCGGCGGTCCCCGGTGGATCTGCGCCGGGTGGCGAGTGCGCTCTGTCCCGCGTGGTGAACTCCCAGCCCTGCTGATCGCGCGTTCCTGATGGCCCACCCTGCTCGGGTGGTGGCCCCGCGCGGTCGGCTCACCGATCCCGCGGAGGAACCCCCGTGTACGCCGTGCCTGACCTCACCGTCCCCGTTCCCAGCAGTGCCGGTTCCGGCAGCCCCATCACCCTCGCCATGAGGCTGGCCGCGCACCCAGAGCGGTGGCGACCCCTGGTGGACTACCGCACCGACACCCGCTGGTACCGGCTGCTCGAAAGCACCGAACAGCACCAGGTGTGGCTGCTGTCCTGGCTGCCCGGCCAGGGCACCGACCTGCACGACCACGGACCAGCGTCGGGGGCCTTCGCGCTCGGGGCGGGCACGCTGACCGAGCGGGTGGTCGCAACCAAGCCAGGTCGGTCGCCGGTGGAGGTCACCCGGGCGCTGGCCGTCGGGCACTGCCGCGTCTTCGGCCCGCACTACGTTCACCAGGTGACCAATACCGGCACGGTCCCCGCAGTGAGCGTGCACGTCTACACCCCGGGCCTGACCGTGATGAACCGCTACCGGATGGAGCCTGGCGAGCTGTGCCACGTCGGGGTGGAGCAGGCCGGGGTGGACTGGTGAGCCGCCCGCCCGGCTCGCGCAGCATCGACCAGATGCTGGCGCAGGCGCGTTCGCGGCTACAGCGCCTCACCCCCGCACAAGCCCATGACGCCCTCTGTGCTGGTGCCCTGCTGGTGGACATCCGGCCGGGTTGGCAGCGCGCTGTGGAGGGGGAGGTACCGGAAGCACTGCTGGTCGAGCGCAACCACCTGGAATGGCGTTTCGACCCGGAATGCGACGCCCGGCTGCCCCAAGCCACCGGCTACGACGTGCAGGTGATCGTGCTCTGTTCGGAGGGCTACACCTCCAGCCTCGCCGCCGACTCGCTTCGCGCCCTCGGCCTGCACCGCGCCACCGACGTGATCGGCGGCTTCCAGGCTTGGTCTGCTCAGCGCCTCCCGGTGCAGTAGCGCAGCATTCACGGCCTCACCAGGATGTCTGATCCGGCGGCAGGCGGTGCATGACATGGGGCGGTACGGGGGCGTCGGCGGGTAGCAGCGAGCATGGCACTGGGGGATCCCAGTGGGTGGCGAGCGGGAGCACCCCCGCCCACGCTCGGCCCGCCGCCACGTCCGAGTCGTCGTCGACTGGCGGCCCGGTTCGGACCTTCACCGAGGCCTCGTCGAGGGGCAGGGCCAGCACCATGGTGGCGGCGAGTTCCTTGCGGGTGGGCAGGCGGCTGTGCTCCCAGGACCCGGGGGCGAGGTGCTCGACCAGCGTCCGTAACCCGTGCCGCAGCTCCGTTGAGTCGGTGACCTTCCGTGCAGTGCCGTGGATCACCGCGCTGGTGTAGTTCATGGAGTGGTGGAACACCGAGCGGGCATAGACGATCCCGTCCAGCCGGGTGACGGTGACGCATACCGGCGCTCCCTGCGAGGCGGCCAGCAAGCTTGCTGCGCCACTGGAACCGTGCAAGTAGAGCGTGTCTGCGTCGCGCCCGTAACCGGTGGGTAGTACCACCGGGGCGCCATCGAGCACCAGCCCGAGATGGCAGACCAGCGCGGAGTCGAGAAGCGCGTACAGTTCGGCGGGGTCGTGGCGAGCCCGCTCGCGGTGCCGGGACAGCGTGCTGCGCGCGGTGGGGGACAGCGTCATGGTTATTACGGTAGGGCACCATCTGCCGTCTAGCCGGGTGCTTGCCACCACATTGGGTGTCAGCCACCCGTGACCGGCCGATCACCTCCAGCTCGCCCGCAAAATCGGGGCTAATCCGGAGAATCCACGGAAATGTTCACATTCTTCCGGGTTTCAGCTGCGTAAACAATGGTCAAATTTTGGATCAAATTTTTTATACCAGTGGTATCAATCGCTGGCCCGGCGCTCTCTTCCATGTGTAAGACCGTCACCAGGGGGGAGGCAGCCGATGAAGCCCCAACGTCGAGGGTCGGTGTCGAGGGTCGGACGAGCCCGTGCGCCCGGACCGGACTTGCCGCGACCGCGTCCGGGCGGCACAGCAGGTAAGCGGCCCGATCGGCTACGCCGTGTATCAGCCTACTTCACACGTGGAGGTAACTGAGGTGCATTATCCTGCGACTGGCGATGTCGACGACCTACTCCAGAGCATGCTTCTGCGGCCTTCCTGGGCTTCCGAGCAGGTGCGAGAGCAACTCAATCTATCTAGCGAGGAATTGGCCGCCGCTCTGCTTGAGTTTGTGGACGCGGGGGCGGTCACGGGCGACGGGGTGCAGGGGCGCCGTTTCGAAGTGCCGCCGGACGCGATCCTCGCCCGGTTGATTGAGTTGGAAGAGGAGGCGACGAGCAGGCGGCTCGACGAACTTCGCCGGTTTTCGGCCACGCTTTCCGTACTCAGCTCCAATCTAATGTTAATTCAGTCGAGGCGCTGGGCTGGGTCCCAGGTGGACTTGCTGACCGGGGATCCGCGGGTGACGGCCGCGCTGGACGGGGCCGTCACCCGGACACGCTATGAGATCCTCAGCATGCAAGCCGGACCACCGCAATCGGCCGAGGCACTGGAGAAGTTGCTGCGACAGGACCGCGAGCTGCTCGACCGAGGTGTGGGATTGCGGCTCATCCATCTCTGCGCCATGTGTCAGGTTCCGCACGGTCGGGCGTACCTGCAGGCCCTCAAGGACGCCGGGGCGACGATCAGGATTGCCTCCGTGCTGCCGTTCCGGCTCGTCGTCGTCGACAAACTGCTCGCTTACTCCTTCCTCTCGGGCCGGCAGGAGGAGCCGGCCGCTCTGGAGATCCAGGGGGCCGATCTGGTCCACATCCTCACCGAAGTATTCGAGTACTGCTGGGTGCACGGAGCGACCGTTCCCTGCACCGAGGCCTCGGCTTTTGGGGGAGACCACTCCGAGCAGGTGCTGGACCAGCGTGAACGCTCGCTGCTGCGGATGTTCAGCCAGGGCCTCAAGGACGACGCGATAGCCCGCGCCCTCGGCATCTCGTCGCGGACCCTGCGGCGGCTGATGAACGAGGTAATGCGGAAGCTCGGCGCCACCTCTCGGTTCCAGGCCGGCGCGCGGGCGATGGCCCACGGCTGGCTGCACGACTGAGTGTCCACTCCGCGCGAATGCGGGTCGGCTCTACGGGACCGCCCGGGGCGGTTTAGTCGAAGTAGGACTCGCATTCGCCTCGGCGGCGCACGTCGAGCGTCGCGCAGTGGAAGGAGCCACCGAAAAGGGTGTAGTCCTCGAAGGAGCAGGGTATCGGCTCGAAGCCCCACGCAGTCAGTGCCTTGATGAGTCCGGTTTGGCTACGCTCGACGACGACCCGCCGCTCGTCGAGCGAAAGTACGTTGATCGCGCTCCACTTGCTCATCACGCCCTGGGCCGTCTTGGGGGTGACCTCCGGCTCAGGCGCAATGAGCACTTCCCACTTGGCGAAGACCTCGGGGAGGTCGTCCGGGTCGAGGAATTCGGGATTGACCATGACCTTGCCCGGCGCGAGCGGCACGAGGGAGGTGTCGATGTGCATCTGGCGTCGGTAACGCGGGCGCACCTCGTGGACCCGGTAGGCGTCACCGAGGTGGCGGCGTAGCCAGGCGATGCCCGAGGGGTTGGTCACCTGGCTCTGCTCAATGAAGATGTCGCGCCCGCACCGCACCACGTCGGCCGCGTCGAATACGGGCTCGAAGTCGGTGAGGCCCCATTGCACGTCCTCGTCGGGTCCGGGCACCTGATAGCCGGGTCGGTAGAGGTCGTCCAGCAGCTGCGGCCTCGGAGCAGCCACCCAGCGGGCGCCCTGGCGGGAATATTCCTTGAGCAGGCAGCGGTAGGCCCAGGTCTCGTAGTGGCGCCCGCGGTCCGGCATCGGCGCCTCGATGATCTCGTCGCCGATCACGAGCAGGACATCCCGTGGATTGGCGCATGACCAGCCGTGGCCCACCGACCAGGCCGGGGTCGAAAACGACGCAGAGAAGTCCACCGGGTCCGGCCGGCGCACCGTGATTCCGGCCTCCGTCAGGATGCCGATGAATTCCTCCAGGCACCGCTGCGCGGGCTCCACCAGCTCCCGAGCGTAGGGGGTGCCGGGCCGGCCGATGATCCC
The DNA here is from genome assembly GCA_050699975.1 of Pseudonocardiaceae bacterium. GTDB lineage: Bacteria > Actinomycetota > Actinomycetes > Mycobacteriales > Pseudonocardiaceae. Next base: position 42,340 of record JBOHGH010000003.1, read on the forward strand.
GTCCAGCGACTCCGACCCCGGCGGGACGGTGGTGCGCTCGACCGTGGTCCAGGACGGGATCATCGCGCCGGACGGGCTGCCGACAATGACTTCTTCAAGCGGCTGCCACTCGGAATACGAGCTGACGACTGCCATGGTGTGGGTCCTTCCTCGGTAGGGATGCACTACTCGGATGTGTTGTTGCGGCCTGGTGTCGCGACTGCCAGATCATCGTCGGGGAAGGTTGGATCGACCTGCGCGAAGGCGCGCTCCAACAGATCGGCGCCCTTGTCCACCAGTTCCTCAGTGACCGTGAGTGGCGGCAGCAGGCGCAGCACGCAATCGTTGCGCCCGCCGACTTCGAGGATCAGGCCATTGCGAAGGGCCGCAGCCTGCACTTCGCGGGCGAACGCTGTGGCGTCGGTGCCGGTATCGGGATCCGTTAACTCCAGGCACTGCATCAGTCCCAGGCCCCGGGCCTCGACCACCCAGGGGCTGCGGTCGGCGATCCGCCGCAGCCGCCGGGCGAGCTGCACGCCGCGCTGCTGCACATTCTCCAACACGTTGTCGCGCTGGATGACCTCGATGGCGGCGATCCCGCCCGCGAAGGCAAGTTGGTTGCCGCGGAAAGTGCCGATGTGCGCGCCAGTACCCCAGTGGTCGAGCGCTTTGTCGTACAAGATGATCGCTACGGGAACGCCGATGCCGGACAGTGCCTTCGAGGCGACGATCACATCCGGCTCGATACCATATTGTTCAAAGGCGAACCACGTGCCGGTGCGCCCGCATCCAGTCTGCACCTCGTCAACGATGAGCGGCACCGAGGCACGTCGGGTAACTTCCCGCACGCGTCGCAGGAATTCCATCTTCGCGGGGATCCCGCCGCCCTCGCCCTGCACCACCTCCACCAACACGGCCGCCGGGTTGGGCACGCCTCCGTTCGGGTCTGCCAAAGCTCGCTCCAAGTAGGTAGCGCAGTTGGTGGCGCAGGTCTCCGGGATGAGCCCGACGGGGCAGCGCACGCAGTACGAGTACGGGAAGAAGTGCACCCCCGGCATGCCGTTGGGCACCTGCTTCTTGGGGTGCAGGTCGGCCGTGACAGCCATCGCTCCGGCCGTGCTGCCGTGGAAGCCGCCCTGGAATGCGATGATCTCGCCGCGCCCGGTGGCGATCTTGCAGAGCTTGATGGCCGCCTCGATAGCGTTGGCGCCGGTGGGTCCGCAGAAGTGCACCCGCATCCGGTCGCGCATCTGCTCCGGGAGCATCGACAGCTGCAGCTCGGTGAAGCGGTCCTTCGCGGGCGTGGGCAGGTCCAGTCCGTGCACGAACGTCGAGAGCTGGGCCTGCACTGCGGCCACGATCTCGGGATGGCTGTGCCCGAGGGAAAGCACGCCGGCGCCGCAGAGGAAATCGAGATAGACGTTGCCGTCGACATCCTCGACCAGGGCCCCCTCCGCCCGTCGCACGGCGATCGGCAGCCGGCGGGGGTAGCTGCGCGCGTTCGACTCCAGCGCCTCCTGCCGGGCGAGGTAGCCCCTGCTGACCGGCCCCGGGACCGCGGTGCGTACGCGTGGTTCGACCAATGTCGCCATGAGATCCCCTTCGTGAAACGTTCTTGTCCTGGTTCGGTGCCCCAGCGGGCCGGTGACGGGTCGGCCCGGACCTTCAGCAGGAGCGGCTGATGCGGTTCGCCGGCCTGGCGCCAGTACGGAGAGCCGATCGCGGATGATGGCTGCGCGCAGCGAGAGAAGGCTGAACGATCCCGCGTCGCCGATTCCATGGCTCGTCTCGCACAACCCATTGAGGAACAGCGGGGGCATATCTGGGTCTGTCGTCAGCACCCGGTAGCCCTGGTCGACGGCAAGATAGCCGTCCTCGTCGAAGCGGAACCGGTCGGCGATAGCTGTGAGCAGCGCCGGGTAAGGCTCCTGTCGCGGGCCGGGGCCAAGATCGCGGAAACCGGTCGCGAGTATGACGAGATCGGCATCGACCGACTCCTGATCGCCCGTGTGTACCTCCTCGACGGTGAGCGACACGGCTCGGTCCCCGGGGGTCACGGCGCTCACCTGCCGGTTGCCATAGACGAATACACGTTGTGCACCGTCGAGGCGCTGTTCGTAAAGCATGAGGTAGAGCTCGTGCAGAACGTCTGCGTCGGTGGTGGAGTAGTTCGTCGGCCTCATATAAGCGTCCAGCACCCGCTTGCTCGCACGCGGCGCCCGGTAGTAGTAGTCGACGAAGCCGAGGAAGAACCCTTCTTCGCTGAATGGGCTGGTGTCCTTGAGCCGAAGCCCGAAGGAGCGGACAAAGGTGAGGACGCGCGCCTGCGGGTAGCGCTTCGCGAGGTCGAGAGTGATCTCCACCGCGCTCTGGCTACCGCCGATCACCGCCACGGTGCGTGGTGGGTCGGCGAGCTGATCGAGTTGATCGAGCCGGTAGAGATATCCGGTGAGGTGGCAGATGCGGTCATCTGCCACGGCGTCGAAGGGGGCCGGTAGGTAGGGCGTCCGGCCCGGCGCCATGACGAGAGCGCGTGCACGGTAGCGACGCCCTTCACTCGTGCAGACTTCGTATGCGGGCACGTCGTTGTGCTCGATGACGCGGATGGCCGCTGCTGTCTGGCCGTAGTCGACCAGGCGGTCAAAGTGCCGCCTCACCCATGAGATGTACTGCGCGTACTCCTTGCGCAGCGGGAACTCCCCGGGCAGATTGAGGTGCTCGAGCAGGCGGCCCGCCTGGTGCAGGTAGTTGACGAAGCTGTAGTGACTGCGCGGATTGCGGAGGGTGACCAGGTCGCGAATCGGGTGATTCTGGATGTTCGAGCCGTCGAGCAGCATCCCGCCCTGCCACACGGGCTCGCGGCAGGCCTCCAGGAAGTGCAGGCCGAGCGGAGCCACCTCGCCTTGTTCGACGGCTTCCTCGAAGGCAGCTGCGAGCGCGATGTTGGCCGGCCCGAAGTCGATCCCGAGAACGTCATGGCAGTGCTGCATCGGTGCCTCTTCGTTGACTTGGCTGACGGCCAGAGGGCGGTGTCGCGGGGCATGGCTGGGAAAGCAGCCGCTCGGCGATCTCCCGGCCCAGCTCGGGTGCCACTTTGACGCCCCCACCGCTGCCCATCCGGGTGTACCAGACCCGGGGTAGCTCGGTAGGAATCAGCGGGGTGTCTGCCGTGGCGTAACCGTCGAATGACCTCACCATGCGCACCGTCTCGGCGCTGGCGATCCAGGGCAGATTGCGGCGGACTACGTCCAGCGTGTGCTGGTGGTGTTCCGCGTCCGGCGAGGTGTCAGAGCACGGATCCTCATCCCAGACGAGTAATGGCGCACCGACCAGGGAGGTGTGCTCGTCCACCGGCTTGCCGTAGCCGCCCGTGCGCAGGTCGATGAACGTGGTGTGCGGACGTGCCCCGGTCGGTCGGCGGAGGAGGGAGGCCTGGATCGCGCGGGTGCGCACCCCCACCCGCGGTGCTCGCACCCCGATCGGTGGCCGGGCCGCCCAACCGCCGATCGCCAGCACGACGGCCCGGATGGCGTGCGCCGCGCCCTGAGTGCTTTCCAGGAGTACGCCGTCATCAGCTTGCCGAATGGCGGTCAGCTGTACCCCGTTAGCGAGCCGCGCACCGTCTCGCACCGCCTGGCGGACAAAGAGCTGGGTCACCTGTACGGGATCTACCCAGCCGGCCCCTGGCTCGACCAGTGCGACGCCGTCGGCGGTGTGTACCCCGTGCACCTGCGACACATCCTCGCCGCTGACAACCCGACAATCCGCGCCGACAGTTGCCCGCAACGCCTCCGCCGCACGGTCGAGTTCGGCGGCATGCTCCACCGATGCAAGCGTCACCGCGCCGGTGCGGTGCAGCGGCGCGGTGACGGAGCACCAGACCGCCGGATCCGCGTAGATGGCCAGGCTTGCCGCGGCGTAGCGGGCCACGACGGGGTCGGGGTCGTATCCGCGCACCATGCCGCCCGAGGCACCGGTGGCACCGCGGGCCGGTACGTCGGCCTCCAGAATCAACGGAGCGGCCCCGTGGCGGGCCAGATGAGCGGCGACCGCTGCGCCGGTGATGCCCGCGCCGACCACCACGTACTCCGCCGTCGCCCCGGCGTCGCCACGCATTCGTCCCATCAGCTCGAAACGTCGGTCGTCTGTCACGCCACGGCCAAAGCGGATGGCATCGTGATGTGGGTGCGTGTCCCGCTGGGGATGAAGGACCAATTAGTTTCGCGCAGCGGTTGGCTCGGTAGGCCCAGCGCCGTCCACAGCTCGGATCCCACCGAGGGCATCACCGGATAGGCAAGCCCGGCAAACGCCTTGGCCGCGACATACTCCATGGCAACGCTGGTTCGGGCCTCCTCTTTCTTCGCTGTCAGGGCGCGCTTGGCCTGCTCGGCGGCGTGGAACCGCCGCGCGCGGCGCACGAGCGATTCCAAACCCTCGACATAAGCGACGCAGCTGAATGCGTCGATCACCAGTAAGCCGTCCAATTCCTCGGTGAGCAGGCCGAGCTGGCGGTAGAATTCGCGATGTGCGGGAGTCCACGCACCCGTGCCCGGCACGACACCTTCGCCGGGCAAGCCGGCGAAGCCCTCGAGCCACTCGCGTAGCTCGCCGAGGAACGGGTCGTCGGACATCACGGCCACCTCGTCGGCGGTAATGTCCGCGATGGTCTCCTCCGGTGAACGGCGCAGCAGTGCGAGCCGGACGACGTCGGCCGGCGCCTTGCCCAGCAGGTCGTCGGCCCATACGGCGTGACCGCGGCTGGTCGAGAATTTGGCGCCATTGAGATACAGAAAACGGTTGGTAACAAACCCACGGGGTAGGGCACCATCGCGTTCTGCCGCGAAGGCGAGAGCGGGCAGCAGCACCGCGTAGTAATAGCTGTTGTCGTAGCCGAGGAAGGTCACCGTGGTGGCGTCGCCGCCTGCGCCGAACTGCTCCGCGTTGTCGAGCTGAGTGAGGGCGAGCTCCACCCATGGGTCGATCACCTGGCCGGGCAGCGTGTGATCCGTGAGCCCGATACCCCACGCGGAATCCCGGGTGATGCGATAGCGGCCGAGCCCGTCCTCCCGCAACTGCTGCACGAGGCGCAGGAGTTGGCCACTGCCCTCCAACCGGGCGAGGTACTCGTCGAGATCGGCGGCGAAGTGGTCGAGATCCAGGAGGAGCGCCGATTCCTTGCGCGATGTGGGAGCAGCCCCGCACTGTCCGCAGGCCAGGCCTACCAGCTCGCGTGCGTCGTTCGGTCGGCCGCACGCTTCGCAGATCTCGCCGACGCATTTCTCGCCGCAGGTCGGGCAGCCACCGTTTGCAAATGCCTGATACAACGAAATCCTGCACGGGTCACACCACGGCGTTTCGACCTCGGTGCGGGACACGGCCGGCGAGGCGGCGACTACGGTGAAGAGCTCTCGCATCCGTACCTCGTGGCCCTGGTCCCGAAGTGGCCAGTAGATCCGAGTTGCGTCGAACCCGGCGGCTCGCAATGTGCCGGTCACCTTTGCTGCGGCAGTGGTGGCGAGCTCCGTGGGAGTCGTTCCGAGGCGGTGCGCTGTAGCGGCGACGTACGACTGGTGGTCGTCGGTGCCGGTGACGAGGTGAGCCTCCCGTCCGAGGGTGCGTAAGGCACGAGCGTAAACGTCGGCGCGCAGATAAGGTCCGGCCAGATGCCCGAGATGCAGATCGCCGTTCGGGGTGGGCGGCGGGCAGAAGATGACAGTGCGCTCGGCGATGTCCAGCCGGGGACTATGGTCGGCGAGCGCGGACCCGGCGGCCTCGATATCTTCCCAGTACATCGAAGCTAAATTAAGGGGATCATCTGAGTCGTTGCGGATGCCGTGCATTGTGAAGGGCGTCAGAAAGACCAGATCGCCCGGTACGACCTCGCGGCACTCCTTTCCCAGCGCCACCTCGGCCCGGCCGCCGAGAATGAGGAAGATCTCGCCGTCCTGATGGCAATGGTGCTTCGAGACGCTGCGCGGAGCCACCGCGCCGAAGACGGAACCGAACGGCAGGCCCGGAATCTGCGCAGCGCTGTAGAGGTCTTGCAGGTACATCTCGTAGTTCCAGACCATTCCCTCGCGGTCGAAGGAGCGCACCGTGAATACCGGGTTGTCAGCGGGCTCGCCGCGATGCCACTGCGCGGAGACGTAGTCCACTGCGGCGCCGCTCCCAGCCGCCAGTTCGTAGGCGGGGCACCCTGCGATGTGCACCGCATCGCCCGGGGCGAGTGCGCGCGGCTCACCCGCGGGCGGAATGAGCGTGCCGCTGCCGGAGACGACGAAGAGCACTTCTTCGCCCGAAGGGTTACAGCGCTGAGCGCCGGTCCCCGGGAGCACGCTTCCATACGCGAGCCGAAACGGCAGACCTTCGATGTCTTCTGACGTCAGACCATAAGGTGAGCTGGGCGTGTCGATTGCAGTGCGGTCGAAGGAGCGTACAAGCATCACGCCAACCTTTGCGCTGGTTTGAGGTCGGATGTGCTAACGAGACAGGACCTTGCGATGCGCCTTCCGCTAACGGAGTGACTCGGTCGAGTCTCGTCTGCGGCGCGCCGCAGGCGCCAGCCCTGCGGGTGTCCGCAAAGTGATGTGGCCGATTCTGGACAGGGATCAGGGTCGGGCGAGCAGCGCCACGGCCACGGCCGCCGTCACGAGACTGACCCGCTGGATGCCGTTGATACGTTCGCGGAGTACGAACCTGGCAAGCAGGACTGTCGCGGCAGGATAGAGGGCCACGATCACGGCGCTGATACTCAGGTTTCCGGCACGCGCCGCGAACAGGAAGAAGGTGTTGGCGAGCGAGTCGAGACAGCCGGCCGCCGCGGCGGCCAGCAACGGGGGCCGCGAGTCACCGAGGCTGTGCCGCTGGACCACCGCAGCGCTGAGCAGCAGGGCGCTACTGACGACGCGCCCGGTCACCAGTGGTGCGAGCCCGCTGTCATGCGGCGCCTGTTCGAGCGTGATGAGTTGCCCGGCGATGGCTGCGCCGGCCCCGCACGCGAGGAGCACGGCATGCGGCGCGGGCCGGCCACCGCCGCCGCTGGGCCCGTTGGTGGCGATCAACACGACGGCGCAGAGCGCGAGCGGTATCCCGACGATGGCGGAGATGGACAGCCGGTCACCGGTGGAAACTCCGACCACCACCGGAAGTACGCCTGAGACGAGGGCGGTGACCGGGGCGAGCACGGTCATCGGCCCGATGGCGAGCGTGCGGTACAGCAACGTGAAGGCGAGCGCCGACGCCACACCCGACAGAGCGCCCCAGCCAATGGCACTGGCGTTCCACTGGGCGCCGAGAAAGGGCAGCAGGATCAATTCGACGCCCAAGCTCGCGGGCGCACTGACAGCCACGACGCGCAGCACGTGGGCCCGCCGCGAAGCCACCCCGCCGACGAAATCCGCCACGCCGTAGGAAACGGCACTAGCTACGGAGAGCAGAATCATCAACACGACCCGCACTGTACAACAGAATGACTATTAAAGTCGTTATAATGACCTGAAGATGACTACCCCTGATGCAGAGGCCCTGCCCGCCGCCGTGGCCGCCAAGGTGCGTAGCGAGCGTGCCCGCCTCGACCTCACCCTCGACCAGCTCGTGCGGCGATCGGGGGTGAGCAAGGGAGCCCTCGTCGCGCTTGAGGCCGGGGTGGGCAACCCCAACCTCTCCACCCTCGTCCGCCTGGCCGACGCATTCGGGGTGCCGGTCTCCGAGCTGCTGGAGGAGACTGCCCCACGCCGCATCCGGCTCACCCAACGGGACCAAGCGAAGGTGCTCTGGCGCGGCGACCACGGCGGCTGGGCGGCCCTGATCACCGTGATCTCGACGTCGGCCCCGGTCGAGCTGTGGTGGTGGGTGCTGCAGCCCGGTGAGGAATACCTCAGCCACGCTCACCCCCGAGGCGTCACCGAGACCATCACGGTGATCAGCGGCGGCTTAACGCTCGTCATCGGTGACGAGACTCGGGACCTGCCCACTCATGCCACGGTCGTCTTCGCCGCGGACCTCCCGCACGTCTACCGCTGCGCGCAGGACGAACCCTGCGAACTGCTGATGACCGTGCACTTGCCTGCTGCCGGCGTTTCTCCAGCCGATTGACGTGTGCCCGCCTCGTTGCCACCGGGGAGCTCCGAGCTGCCGGGGGTAGGGTCTGCCGCCATGACGGATCGTAGGCTGCGCGTTGCCGTCGTCTTCGGCGGTCGCAGTAGTGAACATGCGATCTCCTGCGTCTCGGCGGGCAGCGTGCTGACGCACCTGGACCGGGCGCGATTCGACGTCATCCCGGTCGGCATCAGCCCTGACGGCGCCTGGGTGCTGGGTACCGGCGAGCCGGCCGAGCTGGCGATCCGGGACCGGAAGCTTCCCGTCGTGGACGGTGCCGCCGAGGCGATTGCGCTGCTTGGTGACCCGACCAGGCGGGAACTGGTGCGTATCGCGGGCGATCGGCCCGGCGAGGTGCTCTCCGGGGTGGATGTGGTGTTCCCCGTGCTGCACGGGGCCTTTGGCGAGGACGGCGCGATCCAGGGACTGCTGGAGCTGGCCGACCTTCCCTATGTCGGCTCGGGAGTGCTTTCCAGCGCGGCGGGAATGGATAAGGAGTTCGCCCGCAAACTGTTGGGCATCGAGGGTCTGCCGGTCACTGATGCCGTGGTGCTGCGCGCCGATAACGCCACGCTCACCGCCGATCAGCGCGAACGGCTGGGCCTGCCGGTCTTCGTCAAGCCGGCCAGAGCGGGTTCCTCGATGGGCATCACCAAGGTGGTGGACTGGTCCGAGTTGCCCTTGGCGATCGCCACCGCTCGCGCGGTCGATCCCAAGATCCTCGTCGAGGCTGCAGTGATAGGTCGCGAGGTCGAGTGCGGGGTACTGGAGTTCCCCGACGGCCGGGTCGAAGCGTCGCTGCCCGCGGAGATCCGCGTGGTCGCTGAGAACTCCGCAGGCTGGTACGACTTCGACGCCAAGTATCTCGACGACGCGTGCGAGTTCGACATCCCCGCCAAGCTCGATGACGACGTCGCTGCGGGGCTGCGGGCGATGGCCGTCTCCGCATTCCGTTCGCTGGACTGCCAAGGCCTTGCTCGGGTCGACTTCTTCGTGGGACCCGACGGTGCGTTGACCGTTAACGAGATCAACACGATGCCCGGCTTCACGCCAATCTCGATGTACCCCCGGATGTGGGCGGTGACCGGAGTGGACTACCCCACTTTGCTGTCGACACTGATCGACACTGCGGTGGCCCGGGGAACCGGACTGCGCTGAGCCGTTTGGCTGGGGGGCCGTTAGCCGGGGGACCATTGGTCCGATCGGGTGAAATTTAGCGACCTGTTCGCGGGCGGCTAGTTAGACATGTAGGGGCCGCGCTTGTGTCGGAATGAGCGTTCCCCGCACGGACGGAGGCGGGCCACTGCGTCCTCGGTTTCGGCCGTCCATATGGTCCCGGCGGCTGGAGCGGAGGTATCGCGATGTCCCCCTCGTCGGGAAGCAACGACACCGGGGTTCCCGCCGATGAGCATGGTATGACGCTCATCGACGACAGGCCCGACGCCATCGCAGCGCCTCGGGATCGGGATGGTTATCGGGCCCGGCACGCGCAACCAGATGATGACGATGACGTCGAACCCGCCGAGGTCGCTGGCGGCCTGGCCGAACCTCCCGCGGGTACGGCGGTCGCCGAGGTGGCCGACGAATGGGATGACGCGGAGGACTTCCGGCTCATCGTCCGTCCTTACACCTGGACCCAGGGCCGGACCCGGCCGGTGCAGGATCTCGCCGTCGAGACGTTGGTGTCCACCAGCGACATAGGTCGAGACGTCATCACGACCCACTCCGCGGAACACTCCGCCATCGCTGGACTGTGTGCAGATGTCCGCTCGGTCGCCGAGGTCGCGGCCCTGCTCGCGCTGCCACTGGGAGTGGCCCGGGTGCTGCTCGCCGACATGATCGACACCGGCTTGGTGCACGTGCACCGCAACCCGGCGGAATCCGGGAGTTCGCCGGGTCTGTCGGTGATGGAGCGGGTGCTGTCCGGGCTGCACGAGCTATAACGCCTATCACGCGATCAGCGCGAGATGTTCACGTCGTGCTGCGCCAAGGTGTTCGCGATCACGGTGGCGACCTGCTGCAGCGCCCCGCTGCCGGTGACCGGGGACAGGTCGACCACGACGTAGACAGACCGGTCCACCGCGACCCAGGTGCTCGTGCCAGGGTGGGGAAGTTCGAAGAACTGCACTCCGGAGATCGCCAGCAGCCGCGAGGTCGCGGTGAGGTCCCTAGGCCGGTCGAGCCCACAGCGCAGCACCACCGGCGGCTCACCCCATGCGGCCGCACCCGCCGGAGCCGGGATGGCCAGCTGCCGCCGTTGCAGGGTGCCTTGCTCGCCCCCGTCCAACTCCTCGGGCAGGGCGGCCAGCAGCCGCATGCAATCCGCCGAGTCGGCCGCGGGGGCCGGGACCCCGGCTAACTCCAGCGGAATCTGAGGCCGGCCCCGTACCTGCGCAGCGACGATGAGCACCCCGACCACGAGTGCGACCGGCAGGGCCAGCGCAATCCCGAGCAGCCAGCGCGGGGTGCCTGCCGGGTACGCCACCACGACCGCCGTCAGGACAAATGCACGACGGGACAGGTCAGCGTGCGGGTGATGCCGGCCACGTTCTGCACCCTGGCCACCACGAGCTGGCCCAGCTGGTCCACATCGGCGGCCTCGGCCCGCACGATCACGTCGTAGGGGCCGGTGACGTCCTCCGCACTCGCGACACCGGGCAGGCTCGATACCGCCGCCGCCACGGCGGCCGCCTTGCCGACTTCGGTCTGGATAAGGATGTATGCCTGAACCACGGCGTGGCCCTTCGTGTCGGCGACTCGATCGGGGTAGGAACGAAACCTACCGTGGATCGGGGGTGTGACCGTGTGTCCTGCCGGTGGTACCACACCGGACTCGTCGCCGGCCGAAGTCGGCTCGGTAGCCGATCTGGGCGAGTTCGGACTGATCGCCCGGATCACCGCCGGGCGGGGGCCGGCGCCGGCCACGCTGCTCGGTCCAGGGGATGACGCCGCGGTGCTGGTCGCCGCGGATGGTCGGGTGGTGGTGTGCACCGACGTGCTCGTCGAGGGGGTGCACTTCCGGCTGGACTGGTCCACGCCGCACCAGGTCGGGCGCAAGTCGGTGGCAGCCAACCTGGCAGACGTGGCGGCGATGGGTGCGGTGCCCACCGGGCTGGTCGTCGGCCTGGCCGTGCCCGGGCGCACCTCGGTGTCTACTGTGGATGATCTTGCTGGCGGGATGTGGGAGGAGGCCGAACGAGCTGGAGTGGGCGTCGTCGGTGGTGATGTGGTCAGCTCGGCTGAGCTGGTCGTGTCGGTGACCGCGCTCGGTGATCTGCAGGGCCGGGCGCCGGTCACCAGGGCCGGTGCTCGGATAGGGGACGTGCTCGGGCTGTGTGGGAAGTTGGGCTGGTCGGCTGCGGGCCTGGCCGTGCTACGCCGGGGGTTCCGGTCTCCGCTGGCGGTGGTGGGTGCACATCGCGTGCCGGAGCCTCCCTACGAGGCCGGCCCACAGGCCGCTGCGGTGGGGGCCACCGCGATGATCGACATCTCGGATGGCTTGCTCGCCGACGCGGGGCACATCGCCGACGCCTCCCTGGTCAGCATCGACATCGACTCGGCGGCGCTGCCGGTGCCCAGCAGGCTGGTCGAAGTAGCCTCGGCGCTAGGCGTCGACGCGCGGCACTGGGTGCTCACCGGGGGAGAGGATCACGCGCTGCTGGCGAGTTTCCCCGCCGGGGCCGTGCTGCCCGCTGGCTGGACCGCGCTCGGCGCGGTCCGGGAAGGCCGCGGGGTGACCGTCGACGGCCGGCCCTACGAAGTGCCCTCAGCGGGCTGGGAGCACTTCTCGTGAGCGGGTGAACAGTAGTTGTGCCGGCTACTCGGCAACCGGCAGAGCCACTCACGGGCAGCCGTAGGCTGCCGCCCGATAGGGTCGCCGACCATGCCCGCAGCTGTGAACGAGATCGTGGAGGCCGGCTGGGCCGGCGCGCTGGCCCCGGTGGCTCGGCAGGTCGCCGCTGCCGGGGAGTTCCTCCGGGGCGAGATCGCCGCGGGGCGGCGCTACCTGCCGTCTGGGGCGAACATCTTGCGGGCCTTCACCCAGCCTTTCGACCAGGTGCGGGTGCTCATCGTCGGCCAAGACCCTTACCCGACCCCAGGCCACGCGGTGGGGTTGTCGTTTTCGGTCGAGCCGGATGTCCGGCCGTTGCCGCGCAGCCTGGCCAACATCTTCCGGGAGTACAGCGACGACCTCGGCCTGCCCGCCCCGTCCAACGGGGATCTCAGCCCCTGGGCCGAGCGTGGTGTGCTGCTGCTCAACAGGGTGCTCACGGTCGAACCCGGACGGCCGGGGTCGCACCGTGGCAAGGGCTGGGAGCAGGTCACCGAGCAGGCCATCCGCGCGCTGGTGGCGCGTCCGGCGCAGCCGCTGGTGGCGATCCTGTGGGGCCGGGACGCGGGCACCCTGCGTCCGATGCTCTCCGACGTGCCGTGCATCGAGTCCGCACATCCGTCGCCGATGTCAGCCGACCGCGGGTTCTTCGGCTCCCGCCCCTTCAGCCGCGCCAACGCCCTGCTCGAAGACCTAGGATCCGACCCAGTCGACTGGACGCTGCCCTAGGGATCAGATCCGCCATCCGGAGCCGAATGGCGGTCAGGCGCGGGCGACCTTGCCTGCCTTCAGGCAGGAGGTGCAGACGTTCAGGCGGCGGCGCGCGCTGGCACCGATCTTCGCCCGGACGGTCTGGATGTTCGGGTTCCACCGGCGGTGGGTCCGCCGGTGCGAGTGCGAGACCGACATGCCGAAGCCCGGTCCCTTGCCGCAGACATCGCACACGGCAGCCACGTCAGACACTCCCTGGGTTCGTCGTCCGGTTGCTGGACAAGGTTAACCGGGCGGTGCGCAGCGCTGCACACTGGGGACGTCGCAGGAGATGGGTAACCTACAACGCAGCCCGCACGAAGGCGGTGAGGAGGAGCCGCGGTGCTGCAGTCGCTGGACGGGGCGGCGGTCCGTCACTGGGCCGTCACCTGCTGCGATGCGCTTACGACGCATCGTGACGAGATCAACGCGCTCAATGTGTTCCCGGTCGCGGATCAGGACACCGGCTCCAACCTGCTGGCCACCATGCGGGCCGGGTTGGACGCAGTGCTCCGGGATCACGCTGACGGCCGGGATGCACCGCCGGGTAGCACGGCCGCGGTGCTGGCTCGCGGCGCGCTGATGGGGGCGCGGGGCAACTCCGGGGTGATCCTGTCCCAAGTCCTGCGTGGGCTGGCGGAGGCCCTGGTCGGCGCTGCCTTGGATGGCGCAGCGCTGCGGGAAGGGCTCCGTCGGGCTGATGAGCTGGCCATGGTCGCGGTGGCTGAGCCAGTGTCCGGGACCGTGCTGACCGTGCTCCACGCTGCGGCGCAGGCAGCTGCGGATGTGCCGTCCGACGACCTCGGCGACGTGGCATCGGCGGCCACCCTCGCCGCGGCCGGCGCACTGGCCGAAACCCCTCGTCAGCTTGACGTGCTGGCCGCGGCTGGGGTGGTGGACGCGGGTGGCCAGGGCTTGGTCGTGCTGCTGGAGGCACTGCTGACAGTGGTCACCGAGCGTCCCGACGCGGGGCCGGGGATCGCCGCCGAAGCCTCCTCGCGCCCGGCGCAGGCACTGCACGCGAACCGGGAGGGTGGTTCCACGCAATACGAGTACGAGGTGATGTACCTGCTCGACGGTACCGATGAGGCCAGCGTGGGCGTGTTGCGCGCCGAGCTTGCCGCGCTAGGCGATTGTGTGGCGGTCGTGAGCTCGGGCGGGGGGGCTGCTGCCGCGCTGTGGAACGTGCACGTGCACTGCTGCGATGTCGGTGCCGCGATCGAGGCGGGGGTGCGGGCAGGGCGGCCGCACCGGATCACCGTGCTGCGCTTTGCTGACCAAACCCGTGCTGACCAAACCCGTGCTGACCAAACCCGTACCGATCAAGCCCACGCCGACCACGATGGCGAGGCGGGCCGCTTCGTCAGCGAGCACGCGGTGCTCACCATGGTCTCCGGGGCCGGGGTCGACGAACTCTTCCGCGGTGAGGGCGCACTCACCACCCCTGCCACCAGCAGCGTGAGCGAGTTGCTCGCTGTCCTCGCCGGCACCCGCGCCCGGCACGTCACCGTGCTGGCGGGCCCGGGCTCCGCGACCCGGATCGCCGAGACCGCGGCCGGCCACGCCCGGGAGACCGGCCAGGAGGTGGTGGTCGTGCCGATTGCGTCACCGGTGCAGGTATTGGCGGCGATCGCGGTGCACGATGCCGGCCGGCGAGCGGCAGACGACCAGGTGGCCATGACCGAGGCTGCGGCCGCGACCCGGCGAGCGGAGCTGACCGTGGCCGGCGCAACCACGCAGACCTCGGTCGGGCGTTGCCAACCGGGCGATGTACTCGGCATGGTCGGCGACGAGGTCGTGCTGATCGAGGATGACCCACTAGCTGCGGCCCGTGGGCTGGTGGAGCGGATGCTGTCGGTGGGCGGGGAGCTGGTGACGGTGCTGCTCGGCCAGCACGCCCCCGTCGGTGTCGGGGACATGCTGATCAAGCATCTGCACGCCGTCCACCCGGAGGTCGAGGTGGTCGTCTACGCCGGTGGCGTGCCGGACAGCGTGTTGCTGGTCGGGGTTGAATGAGCAGGTTTGAACGAGCGTCGGGTGCCAACAAGTGGGCTGGGAGTGAGCCGTGGCGGGGATGGACGATGCGCTGGACCGGGTGATCGGCGCGAAATCGGCGACTCTGCTGGCCGAGCAGTTGGACGTGCACACCGTCGGTGACCTGCTGCGGCACTACCCGCGCCGGTACGCCGACCAGGGCCAGCTCACCCCGATCGCGGGTCTGACACCGGGCGAGGACGTCACGGTGGTGGCCGAGGTCCGCAGCTGCAGCTCGCGGCGGATGCAGACCAAGAAGGGGACCATCCAGAGCGCGGTGATCTGGGACGGCAGCCGCACCCTGAACCTCACCTTCTTCAACCAGTGGCGCCTGGCTGACACGCTTACCCCCGGCCGGAAGGCCTTGTTCGCCGGCCGAGTGACGACGTACGGGAAAAAACGCACCCCGCAGCTCACCCACCCGAGATTCCAGCTGCTCGACGGTGACGCCGACGAGCTCGCGGAGTTCTCCCGGCCACTGATCCCGGTCTATCCCGCCACCAAGGACCTGCCGTCCTGGACGATCCAGCTCTGCGCGCGGCAGGTCTTCGACGTCTTAGATGACCCAGCCGATCCGCTTCCGCCGGTGCTGCGCGCGCAGCACCGGTTGTTGGGGCTGGGCGCTGCGTTGCGGGCCGTGCATCGTTCTGATGACCGGGCCCAGATTGCCGCCGCCCACCGCCGGCTGAAGTGGGACGAGGCGATGGCGGTGCAGCTCACCCTCGCGCGGCGCCGCCGGCAAGCGACGCTGCGGCCCGCGCCGGCCTGCCCGCGCCGGGATGGTGGTCTGGTCGCCGCGTTCGACGCCGCACTGCCCTTCACCTTGACCGCGGGGCAACGGCAGGTGGGCGAGCTGCTGGCCGTCGAGCTCGCTGGCGAGCACCCGATGAACCGGCTGCTGCAGGGTGAGGTCGGGTCCGGTAAGACCGTGGTGGCCCTGCGCGCGATGCTGCAGGTCGTCGACGCCGGGCGGCAGGCGGTGCTGCTGGCGCCTACCGAAGTGCTCGCGGGGCAGCACGCCCGGTCCCTGCGGGACATGCTCGGCGACCTCGGAAGAGCCGGCGAGCTGGGGTCGGCCGACGCGGCCACCCGGATCGCCCTGCTGACCGGGTCGCTGCCGGCGCGGGCCCGCAAGCAGGCCTTGCTGGACGCGGCCTGCGGTGCGGCCGGGATCGTGGTCGGCACGCATGCCTTGATCCAGGACCAGGTTTCCTTCGCCGACCTGGGCATGGTGGTGGTCGACGAGCAGCATCGCTTCGGTGTTGAGCAGCGCGACGCGCTGCGGGGCAGGGTGGCCGAGGGCACCAGCCCGCACGTGCTGGTGATGACCGCGACACCGATCCCCCGCACTGTCGCGATGACCGTCTACGGCGACCTGGAGATCTCCGCGCTGCGGGAGCTGCCGGGTGGACGGCTACCGATCTCCACCACGGTGGTGCCGGTTGGTGAGAAGCCCGGCTGGCTGGACCGGGTCTGGCAGCGGATCACCGAGGAGGTCGCCGGCGGCCGGCAGGCCTACGTAGTCTGCCCGCGGATCGGCGGCGACGACGCTGCTGGCGAGGACGCTCGCGGAGGAGAGGATGGCGGACGCCCACCGCTCGCGGTGCTCGATCTGGAGCCGCAACTCACGGAGGGCCCGCTAGCGGCGCTGCGGCTGGGGGTATTGCACGGCCGGCTCCCGGGGGAGGAGAAGGACGCCGTGATGCGCTCCTTCACCGCCGGTGAGATCGACGCGCTGGTGGCCACCACCGTCGTCGAGGTCGGGGTGGATGTGCCCAACGCCACCGTTATGGTGATCATGGATGCGCAGCGGTTCGGGGTCAGCCAACTGCACCAGCTGCGCGGCCGGGTGGGCCGGGGGTCACATCCCGGGCTGTGCCTGCTGGTGACCGACTCCCCGGAGGGCACCGCCGCCCGGGAGCGGATGGACGCCGTGGCTGCGACCACCGACGGGTTTGAGCTGGCTCGGCTGGATCTGGAGCTGCGCCGGGAGGGCGATGTGCTCGGTGCGGTGCAGTCCGGCCGGCGTTCCGGGCTCAAGCTGCTGTCGCTGCTGCGCGACGAGGACCTGATCGGGCAGGCCCGAGAGGCCGCCCAGGAACTGGTCGAGGCCGACCCCGAACTCACTGAGCACCCAAACCTGGCCCGTCTAGCGGCTGACCTGCTCGATGAGGAGCGCGCACAGTTCCTGCAGAAGGTGTAAGTAGCGTGCACGAGAGCGCGACACACCGTGCATTAACGCGCGACACACCGTGCACGGGAGGCCGACACGCCGGGATTTAGGGTGGGCGGACGACGCTGGCTGCGCTACCGCCGCGCCGGGTCGGTTCTCCGGCGGCGAGAACCTTGCCACCGGAAAGGAACTCCAGCGCTGAGGCCACGCCGATCTCCGGGCTGATCGTGATTGTGGGATCCAGCGGGGAGGTGTCGCTGATCGCGAACTTGTGCCCCAGCGTTTCCAGATCGGCTGTGACGGGCGCTGCGATGAACGCCGGCTCGGCCTGCGTGGTCTCGGCGTTGCGCTGCGAGGCGCGGGGTGCGGCGATCGCATCCGGCAGGCTCATGCTGAAGTCGATCCGGTTGACCAGGATCTGCAGCACCGTGGTGATGATCGTGGTGCCGCCCGGCGAGCCGACCGCGAGGAACGGCCGGCCGTCGCGCAGCACGATGGTCGGCGACATGCTCGAGCGGGGCCGCTTGCCGGCCGCAGGCAGGTTGGGATCGGGGGCGCTGCCCTGCGTCGGCGCGAAGTTGAAGTCAGTGAGCTCGTTGTTGAGCAGGAAACCTCGGCCGGGAACCACGATCCCGCTGCCACCCAGCTGCTCGATCGTGTTGGTGTACGACACGACGTTGCCCGCACCGTCGGCGACCACGAAGTGGTTGGTGTGGTGGCCCCGGTCGGGCACCGGGACGGCCGTGCCGGTGGGCTTGCAGTCACGCGAGCCGGCGAACGGGTCGCCCGGCGCGACCGGGCTGGTGGCGGCTTTGGCCGGGTCGATGAGGCAGGCACGCTGGCGACTGAAAGATTTCGAGAGCAGCTGCTGCTGGGGCACGTCCACGTAGCGGGAGTCGCCGAGGTAGCGGTTGCGATCGGCGAACGCGAGCCGGCTGGCCTCCAGGTAGTGGTGCAGCGCCTGCGCCGGGCTCATCGCGGACAGGTCGACGTTGCCGAGGATGTTGAGCGCCTCGCCGTCGGTGATGCCGCCGCTGGAGGACGCCGCCATGCCGTACACGTCGAGGCCGCGGTAGTTCACATGCGTCGGGCCGACGTCCAGCGCGCGGTAGGCACGCAGATCCGACAGTGTCATCGAGCCGGGCCTGGGCGCCAGCGTGGCGCCAGGAGCCAGCGGCAGCTGCTGTACGGCGTTGACCAGGTCGGCGCCGATCGGGCCGCCGTAGAGCGCGCCTATCCCGCGCTTGCCGATCTCCCGATAGGTCTTCGCGAGGTCGGGATTGCGCAGTTCGGAGCCCACCGCGGGAAGCGTGCCGCCGGGCAGGAACAGTTTCGCCGTCGAGTCGAACTGGGCGAAACGCTTGGCGTTCTGCCGCGTCTGCTCCTGAAGTGTTGCGTCGACCACGAAGCCGCGTTCGGCGACCTGTACGGCCGGTCGCAGGTTCTCGGCGAGCCCGAAGCGGCCCCATCGCTGCAGCGCGCGCTGCCAGGTGGCCAGCGTGCCAGGCACGCCGACGGACAGTCCGCTGGTGACCGCGTCCGGCAAAGACATCGGCTGCCGGGTCGCCGGGTCGATGAACATCGACGGCCCGGCGGCGGCCGGCGCGGTCTCCCGCCCGTCGATTGTGGACACCCGGTGGGTGCGTGCGTCGTAGTGGACGAAGTAGCCGCCGCCACCGATGCCCGCGACGTAAGGGTCGGTCACGCCGAGCGTCGCGGCAACCGCGACCGCTGCATCGGCGGCAGTTCCGCCGTTGCGCAATACATCCAGGCCAGCCTGCGTCGACTCCGCGGTGTCCGAGACCACCGCGCCTCCGTACCCCTGCGCCACCGGTACCTTGGCTAGCGGGCGCGGTTGCAGCGCGGCTTGCGCGCCGCCCGCGGCCCCGGTGACCAGACCCGCCCCGAGCAGCAGCCCGGCGGCAAGTGCGGTGCCGAATCGACGTGCCCGCATCCGCGCCCCCAGCGATCGATGTTCCCGCATCGACTTCCCGCTTTGGGTTTACCCGCGCAGCGGCCACAGCGCCATCGTCCGAACGCGCGGCGCTAGGTCAGCGGCGGCTGGTCACACGTGGTACCACCGGAGACAGGTACCCGCCGCCCCCTTGTCGGCGGGTACCTGCTCGCCGGTCGGCCGACTCGGGCCAGCTCGACGAATCGGCGCCATGGCGAACAACTTCGTGCGCAGGTAGCTGTTCGCACGGGCGAACTAAGCCAGTCGCTGGTCGGCGGCTACCTTCGCTGTCGCCAAGCCGCCCCTGCGTGCTCACGCAGGAGCGGTGAGCAGTGTGAATGTAACGACTGAAGAACGACTGGAGCGTCGCTGGAACGGGGGTCGCTGACTCAGCGCTGCCGCAGGGCGGCTGCCCAGAGCCCCTGCGCCCCATCCACCGGTACCGGTGGATGGGCTTCCAGGTCGGCCAGCCCATGGATCCGCTCCGTTGAAGCCAGCACCAGCCGGGCACCCGTCTCGGTGGCGGTCGCCGAGACGTCGGCCGCGGACAGGCGCGGATTTACCGGCAATGGCACTGCACTCTGCCGCATCACGCCCGTGAAGGCGCTGACGAAGTCGGGACCGCCCGGCAGCATGATCAGGACCCGCTCCCCGGGGCGCACGCCGAGTACACCCAGCGCAGCAGCTACCGCGGCCGCCCGGTCGGTTGGCTCCCCCGATGGTTGCGGATCGGAGTGGCTCATCGAATCACCGGCACCGATTTCTGTCACAGGAAGTGACCGGACCCGAACGTGTAGTGAGCGGGTCGTTCGTGGGTGGTTATGATTTCGGCCACTGCTGCCTCCGCGTTTATCGGGGTACGCAGCATCGGTGTGACAACTGAAGAGCAACTGAAGCGCCACTGGAGCGGGGTCTGGAGGCACGGTGGAGTTCGCGATTCTCGGTTCGCTGGAGGTACTGGACCAGCACCGTCGCATCGAGGTGTCCAGTGCCAAGGAGCGGCTGCTGCTGGCCGTGCTCGTGGTGCACGCCAACGAGATTGTCTCGGCCGACCGGCTGATTGAGGCGCTCTGGGGAGCCGAACCACCAGCTACTGCCGCGAACACGTTGCAGACCTACATTTCCCACCTGCGCCGGGCGCTTGAGCCCGACCGTGCGGCGCGAGCTCAGGACGGCGTGCTTCGCACCCGCGGTCACGGCTACTCACTGGTCGTCGCACCCGGGGCGGTGGACGCCGTGCGGTTCGAGCAACTCGCCCGCGAGGGCCGTGACGCGCTGTCCGCCGACCCGCAGCGGGCGGCGGACACACTGAGCCGGGCGTTGGCGTTGTGGCGCGGCGAGCCGCTGGCGGAGTTCCGGTTCGAGTTGTTCGCCCAATCCGAGATCACCCGGCTCACCGAGCTGCGCGCCGTCGTACTGGAGGACCGCGCCGAGGCGGAGCTTGCCCTCGGGCGGCACGCCACGCTGTGCGGCGAGTTGAGCCGGGCGGTGGTGGAGCAGCCGCTGCGCGAGCGGCTGTGGTCCCAACTCATCCGGGCGCTGTACCGCTGCGGGCGGCAGGCCGAGGCGCTGGGCGCCTACTCGCGGCTGCGTGAGCAGCTCGTGGAGCAACTCGGCATCGAACCGAGCCCTGAGCTGGTTCGGCTGCATGAGGCCGTGCTGGCTCAGCGCCCGGACCTGGACTGGCGACCGCCACCGCCCCAGATCCAGATCCAGATCCAGCCCCTGCACCGGCCGGTGGAGCCTTTCGCGGCGGTGCACGTGCCGGCTTCCGACCAGCTGCTGCCTGCCGCCCATGCCGCGCTGGCTGCGCACGACTGGCCACCTGCTTTCGAGCTGCTGTCTGCTGCGGACCAGGCGGGGCAGCTGACCGCGGAGGACCTCGATGGCTTGGCCGAGGCGGCCTACTGGTCGGGGCGATACCGGGAGGCGCTGTCTGCGCGGCAGCGTGCCCACCATGCCTACCTGCAGGCCGGTGACCACCGCCGAGCCGCCGTGGCCGCGGTCATGCTCACGATCCAGCACGGAGCTTTTCAGCAGTTCGCGGTGGCCCGCGGCTGGTTCCAGCGCGCGCAGCGGTTGCTTGAGACCGAGCCCGATTGCGCCGAGCACGGCTACCTGTCTTGGGGCGCCACAATCGTCGCTCTGATCATGGACGACCATGAGAAGTGCCTGGCTGCCGCCCGGTCGACCTATGAGATGGGTGCACGACACGGCGTCGCCGATCTGCAGGCCATCGGGATGGTGTTCCAAGGGGCGATTCTCATCCGCCGCGGACAGGTCGCGGAGGGACTAGCCCTGCATGACGAGGGGATGGCGATGGCCGTCAGCGGGGATCTTTCGCAGCTTGCCACCGTGCAGATCTACTGCCAAGTCATCCGCACCTGCTACGAGCTGGGTGACTACCGTCGCGCAGACGAATGGACCGAGGCCATCGAGGACTGCTTCGTGCGCACCGGGCTGACCAGTTTTCCCGGCGACTGCGAGACCCACCGCATCAGTATCATGATCAGTCGCGGTGCTTGGACACTCGCCGAGCAGGAGGCTTACCGGGCCTGCGCACGCACGCAGTGCTTCGACCGAGCCCACCCCGGCCTCGCTTTCGCGAGCATTGGTGAGGTCCGGCTGCGGATCGGCGACCTCACCAGCGCCGAAGAGGCCTTCGCCAAGGCCGAGGAGCTAGGGGCGAGTCCACTGCCCGGCCGGGCCCGGTTCGAGCTGCTGCGCGGCCGTCCCGCCGAGGCCGCAGCGTTGATCAATGCTGCCCTGGCCGGCGAGGGCTGGGACCGCTTGGACCGCTCCCGGCTGCTTCCCGACCAGGTGACCATCGCACTGGCCGTCGATGATCTCGACACCGCCCGGGGTGGCGCGGCCGAACTAGCCGAGTCGGCGCAGACCTACGGCAGCACGGCGCTGCTCGCGGCGGCGGAGGCCGCTCGCGGCGCGTTGGCGCTGGCCACCGGGGAGGACGACCCGCTGCCCTCGCTGCGCCGCAGCGTCGAACTGTGGCACGAGGCCGGGTCGCCCTACGAGCGTGCGCGGGCCCAGATGATGCTGGCAACCGCGCTGGACCGGGCCGGCCGGCCGGAGGCGGCGCGGGTCGAGTTGACTGCTGCCCGAGCCTGCTTCGAGCGGCTCGGCGCCCGGCTGGATGCCGAGGGTGCCGCCAAGGTTGCCGCTGAGCTGGGAGTCGCCGGCTGAATCCGCACCCGAATCAGGCGGTTGCCTGTTTGGTGGAGCTGGGGGGCAGTTGGCCGCGGGCGGCGACGTCCAGCGCGGCGGCTGCGGCGGGTGGCAACCGCAGCGTGCCGCTGCGGTCCAGCTTCGCCAGCTCCGCTCGGGCCTTTGCGTAGGCCGCGATGCGCTCGGCGTCATGATCGGAGTCCCGGGCCATGGTGAGCAGCTTGATCGCCCGCTGCACGGTGGCACGCTCCGGCGCCGGGATGCCGGCCAGCCGGATGCGTTCCGCCGCGTCGCGTGCGGCGTGCCAGGCGCGCCACGCCTGCTCCACTGCGGTGGCGAAGCGAGCGAGGTGCGCAGCCGCCGGTTCGGTGTCGGTGTCCAATGCCTGGGCCTCGGCGAAGGCGTTCACGAACCGGCCGGTGGATGGCACGGTGACGTCGGTCAGCGCGGGTAGCCGCAGCACTGCGAGCGGGTCACATTCGAACTGGCCGTATTCACTGCGCAGCTGGGCAAACCGGGCCCGGCTGGCGCGCCAGTCCGGAACTGACGCAGGGCCGGGTACGGGTGACGCTGGTCGAGACGGCCCCACCGCCGGTTGCAGTCCCCGTGCCACCCTGCGGCGGTGCAGGTGCCGCACCACGGTCACCGCGCCCACCCCGACCAGCATCAGCGGCACGAGGGTGACCAGCGTCACGGCGACCAGACCAACGGTGGCCAGGAGCACTGCGAACAGCAGCACCAGCAGCGGACCGGATGGCCGCCGTGCCGGACCCCAGCGGTAATAACGACCGTACGGCTGTCTTCTCATGGCCGCGTCCTTTCGGTGCCACATCTTTGATACCACCCCTTGATACCTCCGTGCGACGCCGCGCGGCGCCCGGCGCGCTCAGCATCCTCGGCAGCCTGTCATCACCTGCGATGATGCGTGCTAGGTACATCGGGCATTCTTAGGCGACGTCGTCGGCGCCGGCAGGTCAGCGGGCTCGGCTGGCGCCGAACCCTCAAGCCGAAGCTAGAGACCAACCCGACCGTGCCCGCCCCGCAGCCGCCCGACCCGGGCGCTACCGTTGGAAGTGGAACTCCGCCCAAGGTCCCATATGCCGGAGGTGCCGCGGGATGGCCGAGCCGACCATTGGTGAGCGCATTCGTGAGCTGCGCCGACCGACCTACACCCAGCACGACCTGGCCGTGGCCGCCGACGTCTCCGTGGACGTCATCCGCAAGCTGGAACAGAATCGTCGGCACACCGCTTCGATCGCCACCCTGGCCCGCATCGCCCGCGCGCTGGACGTCGACATCGCCGACCTGCTGGGACGCCCCCGTCCCGCTCCGGCTGCGGGCGAGGACCAGGCGAGGGTGTGCGCCATTCGCGACGCACTCACCGACGTGGACGATCTCCTGGGCGAACTGGACGACGCCGATGCGCCCGATCTGACCGAGCTGGGCCGTGCCGTGACCTACGCCTGGGGTTTGTACTGGGCGGGTCGCTACGGGCCGTTGTCGGCGATGCTGCCCCGGCTGCTGGCCGAAGCCAAGGCCGCAACGCACGCCGCCGCGGCCGGGGACGACCTAGCGGTTGATCTCGCGGGCCAGGTTCACCAGCTCACCGCGAATGCGCTGGTCCGCCTCGGTGCGGCCGACCTCGGTCACACCGCGGCCCGGGAGGCACTGCGCTTAGCCACCGCCGCACCTGACCCGCTGCGCCAGGCGACGGCGCGCTGCACGCTGGGGAGCGTGCTCATGGCCCAAAGTCGGTTCATCGACGCCGAGCGGGTCGCGGTAGCCACCGCGCAGGACGTGCAGCCCCGGGGGGAGACCAGCCCGGCGGAGCTGTCGGTGTTCGGCGGCGTACTACTACTGGGGGCAACCTCCGCGGCCCGGCAGGGACGCACCGGCGTGGCCACTGAACTGCTGGGGGACGCGGCTGAGGCCGCCGAGCGTGTCGGGGTGGATCGCGTCGACTACGAGGTGCCCTTCGGACCGAGCAACGTGGTGATGCAGGCCGCGGACTGCTCTGTGGTCGCGGAAGACTACCTGGGAGCGGCCAACGTCGCGCGGCAGATGCCGCGAGATTCGGCGCTGCCGTTAGCAGCTCGTTCCCGGCATTTGGTCGACGTTGCGCACGCACAGCTGCGGCTGGGCCATGCCCAAGCTGCGGAGTCGGCACTGCTCACGATGGAGCGGAGCGCGCCGGAGTGGTCTGCGCACCACCGGCTCCCGCGACTGCTCGTGGGTGAGCTGATGACGAGGGGACGTCCGTCGGCGCGGTTGCGTGAGCTGTCTCACCGCCTGAATGTCGTAGGCGGCCGCCCGTAGCATCAGCGCGGCTAGTGCTGGTAGGGCAGCGCGTCCTACCGTGGGTCGGCTGCTGTGGTCGACGGTTCTCGTATGATCATCGTCGACTGCGCTGGCGGTGCCCGGTGACCAACGGTGGCAATCACTGGGTGATCCAGGCAACCTGCGCGCTGCACCCAGGCCCAGTGGGGTACGTGAATCTCGTCGTGAGCGAGTTCGGCGGTGAGATCACACTCGACCCCCACGCCGTCGGCGCGTGCGTGCTCACACTGGATGAGGTGGGCGCCCACACGCTGCGCGAGGCGCTCACCGAGTGGCTGGGCTACGTGGAGGGAAAGCCCGCAACTTCGGCAGCTGGTCACAACCGGGCGACCCGTTGAAGGGACATTCCACCACGCACCTGCTCCGGACCGCCGAGAAGGCGGTAGCAGACGCCCATGCCTTGGACCGCGCCGCGATCGGCGACCTATGCATTGACACCGATGGGCGGACCGCCGAGGAGGCCGCTGACATGATCATTGCCCAGATCGGGGGTGGCTAAGCCGGCCTAAATAGGTGCCATCGGCGCGGGGAGCTGACGTGTAGCGCGGCGATGCGGCACCGGTTTGATACCGCCCCTTGAACCTAGGTTCGACGCCGCACAGGAGGGTTCCGGCGCCCAGGCTGCGTCAGCATCCTCGGCAGCACGTCATCACCTGCGATGATGCCTTCAAAGACCCGGTAGGCGATCCTGGCCGGCCGCGGCGGTGGGGAAAGGAGCTGGCACGTGTTCAGCAAGCTGCTGGTCGCCAACCGCGGGGAGATCGCGATCCGGGCGTTCCGCGCCGCCTACGAACTGGGCTGCCAGACGGTCGCGGTGTTCTCCTACGAGGACCGCAACTCCGAGCACCGGCTCAAGGCCTACGAGGCCTATCAGATCGGTGAGAAAGGTCATCCGGTCCGCGCGTACCTCTCGGTGGAGGAGATCATCCGGGCCGCCGAGCGCGCCGGGGCCGACGCTGTCTACCCCGGTTACGGTTTTCTGTCGGAGAACCCGAAGCTGGCCACCGCCTGCCAGCAGGCCGGCATCACCTTCGTCGGGCCGCCACCTGAGGTGCTGGCACTGGCCGGCAACAAGTCGCGGGCCGTGGCCGCGGCGCGCGAGGCCGGAGTGCCGGTGATGCGGTCCAGTGCCCCGTCCACCGACATCGACCAGCTAGTGGCCGCCGCCGAGGAGATCGGGTTCCCGATCTTCGTCAAGGCCGTCGCCGGTGGCGGTGGGCGCGGCATGCGCAGGGTCACCTCGCCGCGCGGCCTGCGCGACGCGCTGGAGGCCGCCAGCCGCGAAGCCGAATCGACATTTGGCGACGCGACCGTGTACCTGGAGCAGGCCGTCATCGACCCCCGGCACATCGAGGTGCAGGTCCTCGGTGATGCGACCGGCGAGGTGATCCATCTCTACGAGCGGGACTGCTCGGTGCAGCGGCGCCACCAGAAGGTCGTCGAGATCGCCCCCGCGCCGAACCTGGATCCCGATCTGCGGGCCCGGATCTGCGCCGACGCGATGGCCTTCGCCAGACACATCGGCTATGTCAACGCGGGCACCGTGGAGTTCCTCGTCGACCGCGCGGGAAACCACGTGTTCATCGAGATGAACCCGCGCATCCAGGTCGAGCACACGGTCACCGAGGAGATCACCGATATCGACCTGGTTGCGGCCCAATTGCGGATCGCGGCCGGACAGACCCTGGCCTCCCTGGGGTTGTCCCAGGACGCGATCGTGCCGCACGGCGCCGCGCTGCAATGCCGGATCACCACCGAGGACCCGGCCAACGACTTCCGCCCGGACATCGGGACGGTCACCGCGTACCGTTCCGCCAGCGGTGCAGGGGTCCGGCTGGACGGCGGCACCGTGTATCCGGGTGCGCAGATCAGCCCGCATTTCGACTCCATGCTGGTCAAGGTGACCTGCCGGGGACGGGATCTCGGGTCGGCCGTGCTGCGGGCGCGCCGGGCGATCGCCGAGTTCCGGATTCGCGGGGTGCACACCAACATCCCGTTCCTGCTTGCCTTGCTCGACGAGCCGGACTTTGTGGCAGGAAAGGTCACCACCTCGTTCATCGAGCAGCGGCCGCACCTGCTCGCCGCGCGGCAGTCCGCGGACCGCGGTACCCGGTTGCTGACCTACCTCGGGGACATGACGGTGAACCGGCCGCACGGTGAGCCCCCCGAGCTGGTCGACCCGGTACGGAAGCTGCCGCTGATCGACCTGGACTCCCCGCCGCCTGCCGGATCCCGGGACAAGCTCCTGGCCCTGGGTCCGGAGGGGTTCGCGGGCTGGTTGCGGGCCGCTGACCGGGTCGGCGTCACCGAGACCACCTTCCGGGATGCTCACCAGTCGCTGCTCGCTACCCGGGTACGCAGCAGGGATCTCGTCGCGGTGGCGCCCCACGTCGCCCGGATGACCCCGCAGCTGCTGTCGCTGGAGTGCTGGGGTGGCGCGACCTACGACGTGGCGCTGCGGTTCCTCGCCGAGGACCCGTGGGAACGGCTGGCCGCCTTGCGCGCGGCGGTGCCCAACCTGTGCCTGCAGATGCTGCTGCGCGGGCGCAACACCGTCGGCTACACCCCCTACCCGACCGAGGTGACCGCGGCCTTCGTCGAGCAGGCCGTCGAGACCGGCCTGGACATCTTCCGGATCTTCGACGCGCTCAACGACGTCTCCCAGATGCGCCCGGCCATCGACACGGTGCGCGAGACCGGCCGGGCCATCGCCGAGGTGGCGCTGTGCTACACCGCCGACCTGTCCGATCCTGGGGAGAAGCTGTACACGCTGGACTACTACCTGCGGTTGGCCGAGCAGATCGTCGCGGCCGGTGCACACGTGCTGGCCATCAAGGACATGGCCGGCCTGCTGCGGCCCCCGGCGGCCCGGACGCTGGTGGCAGCGCTGCGCAGCCGGTTCGATCTCCCGGTGCACCTGCACACCCATGACACTGCCGGCGGGCAGCTCGCCACCCTGCTCGCCGCGATCGACGCCGGGGTGGACGCTGTCGATGCGGCCACAGCTTCCCTGGCGGGGACCACCTCCCAGCCGTCGCTGTCGGCGCTGGTCGCGGCCACCGACCACACCGAGCGCAGCACCGGGCTGGACCTGCAGGCGGTCTGCGACTTGGAGCCCTACTGGGAGCTGGTGCGCAAGGTCTACGCGCCCTTCGAGTCGGGCCTGGCGTCACCCACCGGGCGGGTCTACCACCATGAGATCCCTGGTGGCCAGCTGTCCAACCTGCGCCAGCAGGCCGTGGCGCTGGGCCTGGCAGACAGGTTCGAGCAGATCGAAGAGGCTTATGCAGCGGCCGACCGGATGCTCGGCAGGTTGGTGAAGGTGACCCCGTCCTCCAAGGTTGTCGGGGATCTGGCACTGCACCTGGTCGGTGCCGGTGTCGAGCCGAAGGACTTCGAGGCCCACCCCACTCGCTTCGACATCCCCGACTCGGTGATCGGCTTCCTGCACGGCGAGCTCGGTGATCCTCCCGGCGGGTGGCCCGAACCCCTGCGCAGCAAGGCCCTGGAGGGGCGCAGCGGTCCCAAGGGGATCGCGGAGCTGTCGGCGGAGGACCGCAAAGGATTGCGGGAGGACCGGGCACGGACCCTCAACCGGCTGCTGTTCGCCGGCCCCACGGCAGAATTCGAGGAGCATCGCGAGTCCTACGGGGACACCTCGGTGTTGCCCAGCAAGGAGTTCTTCTACGGGCTGCGGGCCGGCGAGGAGCACGCCGTGGATCTCGACCCGGGGGTACGACTGCTGATCAAGCTCCAGGCGATCGGTGACGCCGACGAACGCGGCATGCGCACCGTGATGTGCACGCTCAACGGGCAGCTGCGGCCGCTGCAGGTCCGGGATCGCTCCATCGACTCGGAGATCCCGGTTGCCGAGAAGGCCGACAGGTCCAACACAAACCATGTCCCGGCGCCGTTCGCCGGCGTGGTCACCCTGCTGGTGTCCGAAGGGGACACCGTGTCTGCCGGGCAGCCGGTGGCCACCATCGAGGCGATGAAGATGGAAGCCGGGATCACTGCACCCAAGGCCGGCACGGTGGCCCGGCTGGCGATCAAGACCGTGGCGCAGGTGGAAGGCGGCGACCTGATCCTGGAGCTGCGCTCCTCGTGAGTGGGAATGCGAGCTATAACAGTGTTTCCCACTCACGAGGCGTTAGCCTCGATTAAGTGATCGCACGGCGGCCAGGGCTGCGTCGACGTCGGCCGGGGAGTTGACGAGGCTGGGTGCCAGCCGTACGGAGGACTGGGCGTAAGGCGAGGTGGAGGCCACGACGCGCTGCTCCAGCAACCGGGCCACGGCGGCGTCGGGGGTCATCGCGTCCACCTCGAAGCAGACGAGCCCCGAGGACAGCCGCGGGTTGCGCGGAGTGTGCAGCCGGACGTGCTTCATGGCGGCCAGGCCGTCCTTGCACTGGGTGTTGAGCTGGTGGATGCGCTCGGCCACCCGCGCGCGGCCGAGCTGGCGGTGGAGTGCGAACGCGGCTGGCAGCGCCCAGAAGTGCTCGAAGGCTTTGAATCCCCCGGGTGTGACCCAGGTAGCGCGCGTCGGCCCCGCTGGAGGCTGGCCCTGCTTCCATGCGGCGGACAGCTCCGTCTGGAAGGCGGGGATCGTGGGCTGCACGTCGGCCCAGCGCCCGTCGCGTCCCCAGATGATGCCGGTGCCGCGCGGTCCCAGGATCCACTTGTGCGTGCCGGCGGCGAAGAAATCGAGCCCGATGGCGGCGATCGCCTCGTCCTCCACGCCGAACCCGTGCACGCCGTCGACCACCAGCAGCACGGGGTCGGTGTCCGATCGGCTCGTGTTGTGCTCGGCCAGCGCGGCGGCGATCGCGCGCAGGGGCAGCTTCACGCCCGTGCTCGAGTGCACCCAGGTGACTCCCACGACGCGCGTCTGCGGCCGCAGCGCGCGGCGCAGGCGATCGACGATCTCGTCCTCAGCCGCGGCCGCCGGCTCGTCGTAGAGCGCGATCTTGCGCACGGTTGCTCCAGCGCTCCCGGCGGCCAGGCGGATGGACTCATGGTGTGAGTAGTGGTCGTGCGCGGTGGTGAGCACCTCCTGGCCGGCGCGCAGCGGCAGGCCGCGGTAGATGAGCGCCAGCCCCATGGTGGTGCTGTCCGTGACCGCCACCTCGCCGGGACGCCCTTCCAGGTATTCGGCGGCCGCCGCCACAACCTTGGCCGGCATGTCGGACTGGTCGTGCAGGGCCAGGTAGGGATTCCGGTCGATCTCCCGCCGGTGCCGTTCGATCTCGTCCCGGACGCCGCGTGGATGAGAGGCGAGGAAGAAATTGCTCATATGGATGTGGTCGGGGGCGAGATCGAACTGCGCCCGCACCCATTCCCAGTCAGGTCCGGCCCCAGCGGGAGCCGCCTCGGGGACCTGTGTCGTGCACGCGCTGCCCGGCAACGAACATGCGGCTAGCGCAGCCGTTCCGGTGACGAGGAACGTGCGACGTTCCATGCTCCCACCTCCGCAATGATCGTGACCCATACGATCGTGTCATCGGCACGCTGTGAGGGCCTCTGCGTCGCCACTCACACGCCGCGTGGCGTCATCATGGGAACGTGACGCGGATCGTGGCGGGGGTGGCTGGGGGGCGGCGGCTGGCTGTACCGCCGCACGGCACCCGGCCGACGTCGGACCGGGTCCGGGAGGCGGTGTTCAGCGCACTGCAGGCCCGGCGGGACCTCAGCGGTGCCCGGGTGCTCGATCTCTACGCCGGATCCGGCGCGCTGGGATTGGAGGCGCTGTCCCGCGGAGCGAAGCACGTCCGGTTCGTGGAGTCCGACCGGCGTGCGGCCGCCGTGCTGCGCCGCAACGTCGAGGCGATGGGGTTGCCTGGGGCGCAGGTCACGACCGGGACAGTGCAGGCGGTGCTGCGCGGCGATCCCGGCGAACCCTACGACGTGGTGCTCGCCGACCCGCCCTACGCGCTGGACGACGCCACTGTCGCCAGTGTGTTGAGCACCCTGGCCAGTGGCGGCTGGCTCGCTCGCTTGGCGCTGCTCGTCGTGGAGCGCCCGGCCAAGGCGCTCCCGCCGAGCTGGCCGGATGGTGTGTCGGCGCTCACGCATCGGCGGTACGGCGATACCGCGGTGTACTACGGTTGCGCGCCATGAGGCGCGCGGTGTGTCCCGGCTCTTACGACCCCGCAACCAACGGTCACCTCGACATCATCGAGCGGGCCGCGACCCAGTTCGACGAGGTCGTGGTCGCTGTCCTGATCAACAAAACCAAGAGCTGCCTGTTCGAGGTCTCCGACCGGATGGCGATGCTGAAGGAGATCACCGCGGACCTGCCCAACGTCCGGATCGACTCCTGGCATGGGCTGCTCGTGGACTACTGCCGTGCCAATGGGATCGCGGCGATCGTCAAGGGCTTGCGCGCGGTCAGCGATTTCGACTACGAGTTGCAGATGGCTCAGCTGAACTACCAGCTGTCCGGGGTGGACACGATGTTCATGCCGAGCAACCCGACCTACAGCTTCCTGTCCAGCTCGCTGGTCAAGGAGGTCGCCGCCTACGGCGGTGACGTCGGACACCTGCTTCCGGCCACAGTGCACCAACGCTTGATCAGCCGGCTCGCCCTCCCACCTGACGACCAACCATCCTGAGTCCACTCACAGTGACACGCCGCGCGCCGCCTGCTCCCGCGTCTGAGCTGCGCGAGCGGGCACACTAGCCACCGTGGCTGACGACACCAAGGGGGGGCCGGTGTACCGGGTCTTCGAGGCGCTCGATGAGCTCGTGACCACTGTCGAGGAGGCCCGCGGGGTGCCGATGACCTCGAGCTGCGTGGTGCCCCGCGGGGATGTGCTCGAACTGCTCGACGACGTTCGCGATGCGATTCCCGCCGAGCTCGACGATGCCCAGGACGTGCTGGATCATCGTGACGAGCTGGTGGACACCGCGCAGCGGGAGTCGCAGCGCGAGCGCGCGGAAGCCCGCACTGAAGCAGAGCAGATGGTAACCGGTGCTCGCGAGGAGGCCACGCGTCTGGTCGCCGAGGCCCGCGCCCGCGCCGAGTCGATGGTCGCCGAAGCGCAGGCCGAGGCCGAGCGCGTCGCGGTCACCGGGCGCCAGGAGTACCAGGAGCTGACCGGGCGCGCAGAGGCCGAAGCCGAGCGGATGACCGTGGCCGGGAGGGCGGCCTACGAGCGGGCCATCGCCGACGGCCGTGCTGAGCAGGCCCGGCTGGTAGACCAGACCCAGGTGGTGCAGGCTGCTCGAGCTGAGGCGGCCCGAATCCACGAGGAGGTGAGCACCGAGGTTCACCGGCTTCGCTCGGAATGCGACGCCTATGTCGAACGCACGCTCGCGGAGTTCGAGGACCTGCTCAACCGCACGTTGCGTACCGTCGGGCGCGGCCGCACCCACCACGGCGGACCGGTGCCGGCGGGTGCGGGCGAATACGCCCGGTGAATAACACAGCTGAATCGGCCTGACTTCGGCGTCGGGGCACCGTGAACTACTCTTAAACCTCATGCCACGAAACGCCTATCGCACCCGTCCTGACCCGTCCGCACCATGGGTGATCGACACCCGGGAGCTGGGCAGGTGTCCCGGGGCGATGCGTTCCTATCACCGTGCCGTCCCGGTACCGGCCGGGCTGGGGCTGGACGTGATCGGGATTCCGAAGGGCGACGAGCTGGCGCTGGACGTGCGGCTGGAATCCGTCGTGGAGGGTGTGCTGGTCTCTGGCACGGCGTCCGCTCCGCTGGCCGGGCAGTGCGCCCGGTGCCTGGATCCGATCGTGGAACGGCTGGAGGTCGATCTGACCGAGCTGTTCGCCTACCCGGATACCACGACCGATGAGAGCACGGATCCTGACGAGGTCAGCCGGGTGGTCGACGACCTGGTTGACCTCGAGTCAGTGGTCCGCGATGCGGTGCTGCTGGCGCTGCCGCAGGCGCCGTTATGCCACGACGACTGCCCCGGCCTGTGTCCGGAGTGCGGCGGCAAGCGGGCCGAACTCGGTACGGATCACCGGCATGACACAATGGACCCGCGCTGGGCCGCGCTCACGCAATGGCGCGGTAACGATTACCCCGGATAACCTCAGCGGTAGCGAAGAGGAGAACGACTGACGTGGCCGTCCCGAAGCGCCGGATGTCGCGGTCGAACACCCGCTCGCGGCGGGCTCAGTGGAAGGCCACCGCGCCGACCCTCGCGGCGTGTTCGAACCGGGCCTGCCGGCAGCCGAAGCCCCCGCACGTGGCCTGCCCGCACTGTGGGAAGTACGACGGCCGCCAGGTTGTCCAGCCGGCCTGACCGCCGGCGGCGTGACGAAGCCATGGGGGACCGGACCTCGCGGGGGCACGGACCGGATCGGGCCCCGTTGCTTACCGCGCTGGGCGTCCAGATCGACGCCGAGCTGCTGACTCTTGCGCTCACCCACCGTTCCTACGCCTACGAGAGCGGTGGCCTCGAGCCCAATGAGCGCTTGGAGTTCCTCGGCGACGCCGTCCTCGGCGTCGTCGTCACCGACCACCTGTTTCGAACGCACCCCGACCTGCCCGAGGGGCAGCTCGCCAAGCTGCGCGCCAGCGTGGTGAACATGCATGCGCTGGCTGGCGTAGCCCGCGGGCTGGGGGAACGTGGCCTGGGCGAGTACATCCTGCTGGGCCGGGGGGAGGAGCTCACCGGGGGCAGGCACAAGTCCAGCATCCTGGCCGACACCGTCGAGGCACTGATCGGCGCGGTGTACCTGCAGCATGGGATGGATGCCGCCCGTCAAGTGGTACACCGGCTGTTCGATCCGCTGCTGGTGATGGCTCCGCTGCTGGGCGCCGGACTGGACTGGAAGACCAGCCTTCAGGAACTCACCGCCAGCAACGAGCTGGGGGTGCCCGAGTACCGGGTAGTCGAGGACGGACCCGACCACCTCAAGGAGTTCACCGCGACCGCCGTGATAGCCGGGGTGGAGCGGGGGACCGGGCAGGGTCGGACCAAGAAAGAAGCCGAGCAGCGGGCGGCCGAGGTGGCCTGGCGCTCGCTGTCCGAGCTGGCCAGCGGAAGCGCCCCGCCGACGGGATAGTTGCATCGTGCCGGAGCTGCCCGAGGTGGAGGTCGTCCGACTAGGCCTCGCTGCGCACGTCGCCGGGCGCATCGTGGGCGCCGTGGAGGTGCGCCACCCCCGTTCGGTACGCCGCCACCTCGCTGGTGAGCTGGACTTCGTCGCCCGGCTGGCCGGCCGGCAGGTGCACGCGGCCCGGCGCCGAGGCAAGTACCTCTGGCTGGACCTGGGTGACGGCGAGGCATTGCTGGCCCATCTGGGGATGAGCGGGCAGATGCGCATTCAACCTCCTGGTGCCCTTGACGAAACCCACCTGCGGGTGCGGCTGGCCTTCGCCGACGGCGGGCCAGAGCTGCGTTTCATCGACCAGCGCACCTTCGGGGGGCTCTCGGTAGAGGATCTGGTTGACGACCTGCCTACCCCGGTGAGGCATATCGCCCGAGACCCGATGGACCCTTTTTTCGATCTTGATGCGGTGGTTGCCGGGATCCGGCGGCGTAGCACCGGTCTCAAACGCGCATTGCTGGACCAGACCCTAGTGTCCGGGATCGGCAACATCTACGCCGACGAGGCACTGTGGCGGGCTCGGCTGCACTGGGCGCGGCCGACTGAGACGCTGACCCGCCCGCACGCTCGGGCCGCGCTGACCGCCGCCACCGAGGTGATGACCGAGGCACTCGCCGCCGGTGGCACCTCGTTCGACGCGCTGTACGTCAACATCAACGGCGCTTCCGGCTACTTCGACCGCTCGCTGGCCGTCTACGGGCAGGAGGGTCGGCCCTGCCCACGCTGCGGCACCCCGATCCGGCGGGAGTCCTTCATGAACCGCTCCTCCTACACCTGCCCCCGCTGCCAGCCCCGCCCCCGCCACCCCCACCCGTGAGTGCGCAATTACCAGTTATCTCAAGTCTTAGCATTTCCAACACGATCGTCAGCTGCTCGTCCCGCGACCCAGACCCGCACTTCCGCTAGGCTCCACGTTCGTCCCACGCTCTCAAACATGCGCCACCACACCACGTCCAGGCTCTGACCCATTCCAAGATCCAGCGCCTGATGCACAGTGCATTTTCGCCGTCTGCGCCAAAACTGCGACGTCCACGGCGGTCTGTCGCAATAGTGACACTGCCCCCGCATGGTGACTTGGTGCTGTCGCAGTAGCACGACGGCCATCGCCAAGAGTCGCACCGTTTGCTCTTCAAGCACGGCAGGTGCTCTTGGCGCATCGCTGCTGAGCCACTCGACCAGTTTCTCAAATTCTTCCATAAACAGCCGAGACCGCGTCTCCCAAACGTTGCTCACGATCTCCAGTCAGGCGCAACGGTGCATGCTGGAAGAGTAATCGACCCGTTGACGACCTCCCCTTCAATAACCGCTCCTCCCATCCCGTCCGCCCGGCGCTGCAACCGCTCACCCACCGCGATAAGACGCTGTGCGTAATTTCGCTGCTCGACGACGCTGGCGCTTCCATCCATAATGCGCAGAGCCAACGACGCCATATCGCGGTTCGCTCGTGCCAACTCAGTCAGCAGCTCCCGGTCTTCCCGGATCACGATTGCGTCGCCTTCCCGCCGACTCGTTCACGCACCTGTCGGACCCGCTTTCGTGCTTGTCTCGCTGGCTGATGGTTGGCACCCAGAGCCGGGGCGAGCCACTGGAGGCTGAGTAGGAGCCTGCTCGGAGCTGGGCTTGGCGGGAATGATCTGCTGGTGTCCTGGCGGTGCACTCCCGGCGCAGCTGCCCGGTACTACGCTGCGTTCGATGTTGCTGATAGAGGAGGGCGGTGTCCGTGACGACCGCTGCCGGCTGGACAGGTCGTGCCGCAAAGCTGCTCCGGGAGGCGCTGCGCCTCAGCGTCCGCGACCTTCGCCGCACGCCTCGGGACTGGCGTATAAGCCGGACGCAGCCGCAGACCGGGGGCTGGCGGCGGTGCACCTTGCCGAGGGTCTGACCTCGACTCGCGACTGCCTCCGTGATCTTTACAGGAAGATGCAGGCGCACGCGTCGGTCCCAGCCGTAGGCGATTCCTCGGGATCCTTGATCGCTGAGACGTTGACACTTGAGCAGAGTTTTGGGCACGTTTATCGTGGTAGTTGCCCGCTCCAAACTTCGCAGGCAGTAGGTCTGGCCAGCCACTTTGAGGTGGCACGGCCGGTCGCTTCGGTGGCCGGACTTCGGCGCAGCGGGTGGCGGCGGTCTGCTGATCATGACCGCAGGTCCCGGCGGGAGCTTGCCCAAGATCGAGTCGATCAGCGACAGTCGGCGGCCGTTCATGATCGTCGTTTCGGAAGGATCAACCGCGCTGATCGCGGCTCGTTCTTCCGAAATGGTGATCATGTGTCGGATAGGCGGCGCACTCAGGGGCTCGGCCACGTCAGATTCACCGCATTACCGATCAAGATGACCCCGGCTCGGTAGTCCGAGGCGAAAGCCTCTTTAGAACGGGCCAGAGGGGTTCTGGCGGCGTGGCGGTGGCCGCATCAGTCGAGATACGCAGGGAGTTACCAGTGGACTTCGCGATTCATCACGCCGCCATCAGTGCGATCGATATGACGGAATCCGTAGCGTTCTACGAACAGTTCGGGTTTAGAGTCGTGTTGCACTGGAAGGATCCAGACGGCGAGCTGGAGATCGCACATCTCAAGCTCGGCGCGAACTACCTGGAGATCTTCTGGTATCGGGATCAAGCTCCCGCGCCCGAGACTGCGGCATCCCTAGCGACAGACCTGCCCCGGATCGGAGTCAAACACTTCGCCCTCAAAGTCAACTCGGTGCACGACGCCAAGGATTTCGTCGAGAACCGCGGCTTCGCGTCGAACGTCGAAGTTCAACAAGGCAGGACTGGTGTAACTTACTTCTTCATCAAGGACCCGAGCGGAATTCTGGTCGAGTTCCTCGAAGACAAGCGCGGATTCTAGTCCGCTCAGATCCTGCACGCCGTCCCACGGGGCGCATCCCGGCGAAGTGCCTGGGTGGAATCCTGCCTTAGTGCGGGATCTGGCTGGAATGATCAGGTGCCCTGGTGGTGCGCTCCTGGCGCAGCTGCCGGTACTACGCTGTGTGCGATGTTCCTGATCGAGGGGTACGGTGCCCATGACGACTGTTGACCGCTGGACTGGTCGGGAAGCGAAGCTGCTCCGGCAGGCGC
This sequence comes from Pseudonocardiaceae bacterium, assembly GCA_050699975.1. GTDB lineage: Bacteria > Actinomycetota > Actinomycetes > Mycobacteriales > Pseudonocardiaceae. The sequence goes on from JBOHGH010000003.1 coordinate 78,837, forward strand.
TGCGGCTCAGTATCCGTGATTTCGCCGCGCACCTCGGGGTGGGTGCGCGAACGGTCAACAAGTGGGAAGCACGGCAAGCGGACATCACTCCGCTGCCGTACATGCAAGAAGTGCTGGACACTGCCCTTGCGCGAGCCTCCGACGAGGCGAGGGCCCGGTTCGCTGCCGTGGCGCGCGCTGACGTGCACGAACACGAGACCACGCCACTATCAGGGCAGCCCGTCCCAGGTGCGATGTTGCCAGTCGTGGTCAACGGCCGCCTGATGTTCATGCCGATCGACGCCAGCGCGGTAGCCATCGCACCGTTGGTCGGTCACCGTGATAGGGAGTCGCTGGAGCGGCTCGCATCTGCGGCCCGTCAGCCCTCGCGTGTCGACCCTATTGCCGTCGAGCATCTCGAACTAGTGACCCAGACACACCGGAGCCTCTACCAGGACCTCAGCTCTGTCGAGCTGATTTCTGCCGTGACCGGGCACCTTCAGGTCGCCACCCTGTTGCTCGGGGGCACTCAGCGTTTGCCGTTGCGACGACGCCTGGCTGCGATCGCCGGGGAGACCGCGGGGCATGCAGCCTGGCTGTTCCACGATCTTGGCGACCAGCACAGTGCGGAGCGTTATTACACCGTTGCGGACGTCGCCACCCGAGAGGCTGGTGACCCAGCGCTGGACGCCTATGTTCATGGTTTCCGGAGCCTGGTGATGGGCAGCCATGGACAGACGCGAGAAGCTCTCGGGCTTGCCCGGGGTGCTGTTGAGATCGCGCAACGTAGCGCGACGGCAACGACCAGGTCGTGGCTGATCAGTGTGGAAGCCCGGGCGCTGGCGTCGGTGGGCGATGCGAAGTCCTGCTTTGGCGCGCTTCGCCGAGCCAGAACTGTAATGGGGCAGGCACGGCGGGAGGAAGACCCAGCCTGGATGTACGAGTTTGATCACGCTCGCTTGCTGGCACTCACCGGGGCCTGCTACGGGCGGCTAGGCAAGACCACAGCCGCCGAGCGGACTTTGCGCGAGGCACTGAAGGCACTCGGCCCGAAGCGCACTCGGCGCCGCGCGGAGGTGCTCGTCGACCTGGCTAGAGCGCGCGCCAGGCAGCAGGACGCCGAGGAAGCCACCGGTTTGGCTGGCGAGGCTCTGGAGATCGCAGTCGAGACCGGCTCGAGGGCCGGGATCCAGCGCGTTCGGCGCTTCCGTCCCGAACTTGCCAGATGGAACGGCACCCGAGCAGTCACGGCGCTGGACGAACAGCTCACCGATGCCATCTGACGACAGGCCGGAGTTGGTCCCCTATGGCTGGTGGCCGTCCTCGGTAGGTGCCGACATGGTCGCGGCCCGGTCAACCAGCTACGACGCCGTGCACACCACCGGAAACACCGTCGCCTGGCTGGAGACCCGTCCCGCCGATGGCTGCACCGTGGTCGCGACGTGGGCACCTGGCGAGGGCACCAGGGACGCCACACCGGAGGGCGTCGACGTCGGCACGAGCATCCATGCCTACGGCGGGGGGGCCTACACCTACACACCAGCGGGACTGGTCGTCGTGGATGCCGAGGACCAGCGCCTGCACCTGATCGACCGCGACGGGGAGGCACAACCGATCACGCCACCCAGCGACGACAGGTACGGCGACCTACGGCCCCTGGATGCCACCTCGCTGATCTGTGTCCGGGAGCGACCTGGCGGGCCCGACGATCTCGTCGTCCTGCCCCTCGACGGCTCCACACCACCGCGGCCAGTGCACGACGGACATGATTTCTACGCCTTCCCCCGGATCAGCCGCGACAGGCGGCAGCTGGCGTGGGTCACCTGGGACAACCCGAACCTCCCCTGGGACGGCAGTGACCTATGGGTCGCCGACCTGATCGGTGCCGGCCCGGACGCCCGCCTCGAACCAGCCCGGCATGTCGCCGGCGGCCCAGAAGAGTCCGTCACCCAACCCGAATGGGGTCCGGACGGCGCGCTGCACTTCATCTCCGACCGTAGCGGCTGGTGGAACCTGCACCGTGAGCGGGACCATCGGGCGGAGCCGCTGCTACCCATGCAAGCCGAGTTCGCCGACGCTGCCTGGGAGCTCGACTACTCCACGTACACGTTTCTGTCCGACGGGCGCATTGCCTGCCGCTACCGCCGGCAGGGGTTCGACCATCTTGGCATCATCGACCCCGCCAAGGGATACCTGGAGCCGGTGTCGGTGCCCTTCACGTCGATCAAGCCCTACCTGCGCGCCACCCGTAACCGGCTCGCATTCATCGCCGCCAGTCCCACCGCCACTCCTACTGTGGTCACGTTGTGCCTGTATGACCGCTGTGTTGAGGTGCTCGCCAGCGATGACCCCGGCCTGCATGCCAGCGACATCTCCGTGCCCGAGCTTCTCCGGGTTCCGGCCGTTGACGGCGGGGTTGTGCACGCTTCTTACTACCCGCCCACCAACCACGCCGTCACCGGGCCTGTCCAGCAGCGCCCTCCGCTGATTGTGCAACCCCATCCCGGCCCGACCAGTCACGCGCCCCTCCGGCTAGAGCTGCGCACCCAGTTCTTCACCAGCCGCGGCTTCGCCGTCGCCGCCGTGGACTACCGAGGCAGCACCGGTTGCGGCCGCGCCTACCGCACCGCCCTCGACGGCCAGTGGGGCGTCCTCGACGTGCAGGACTGTGTCGACGTCGCTGCCTTCCTCGCCGGGCGCGGCACCATCGACGCCAACCGCACCATCATCAGCGGCGCCAGCGCCGGCGGGTTCACCGCGCTGCGAGCGCTCACCGCCGCCACCAACCGGTTCGCCGGCGGCACAAGCTGGTATGGCATCACCGACCTCGTCACGTTCCGCGCCCACGTCCCCCGATTCCAACGCCACCACACCGATCACCTCGTCGGCCCATGGCCCGACGTGGCCGCCCGCTACCGAGAGCGCTCACCCGTCCACAACGCCGCTCAGATCACCCAACCCGTCCTGGTCATCTACGGTCTCGACGATGACATCGTGCCGCCCGAGCAGGCTGAAGCGATCATCCGGGCACTGTGCCAGCGCGGTGTTCCCGTCACCCAGCTTGCTTTCCCCGACGAGGGCCATGGACTGCGCCGTCCCGACAGCATCCACCGTGCGATCGAGGCCGAACTCACCTTCTACCAGGCTCTCCTAGCTCGTAGCCAGTGAGCTCGACACACTCCTTGACGAACTGGTGAATATCCCTCGAACTCCGTCTTCCACCTCCGGGCCACCCCGTCCGTGACGGCTGGCGTTGGCGGTGCGCTCGTGGCGCGGTTGTCCGGTACTACGCTGCGTGCGATGTTCCTGATCGAGGGGGTGCGGTGCCCGTGGCCACCGTCGACCGCTGGACCGGTCGTGAAGCGAAGCTGCTGCGACAGGCGCTGCGGCTGAGCGTCCGCGACTTCGCCGCACGCCTCGGGGTCGGCGTGCGAACGGTCAACAAGTGGGAAGCACGACAGGCGGACATCACCCCGCTGCCGTACATGCAAGAAGTGCTGGACACCGCCCTTGCCCGGGCCTCCGATGAGGGCAAAGCTCGGTTCGCTGCCGCGACGCGCGCTGCCGCGCCCGACCACGAGACCGTGCAACTATCCGGGCCGACAGTCCGAGGCGCGATGTTGCCGGTCGTGATCAACGGCCGCCTGGTATTCGTAGAGTTCGACGTTGAGGCGCTATCGGCCAGTGGGCTCGGCGCATTCCTTGACGAGCTGGCAATTACCGGCGCCGAAGGGGATTCACTTCTTGCTGCCAGCGAACTGGTGCAGAAGCGGGGTACTACCGCTGCTGCCTCATCCGACCTCTGGCAGACAGTCACCGCGATCACCCTCGGCGTGGGGCAGGCAGAGTTCGACCTGGACAGGCTCGACAGACTGATACCGCGCCTGGACGCCGACGAACCGCCACAGCAGGTGGGTGCCGCAGACGTCGATGCCATCGAACGCACCAGCGAGGCCTTGCGGTGCTGCGACTTCGCGCATGGCGGCGGCCTGGCCCGAGCGGCCACCATTGCCCAGCTGAGGTCGGTTCTGCGGTTGCGTGAGGCGGCCGCAACCCCTGCGATTCGTGTCCGGCTCGACATCGCGGCGGCTGATCTGGCGATGCTCACAGCGTGGTGCAGCTACGACGTCGAGCAGCACGACCAGGCGCAACGCTTGTGGACAGTCGCGCTGGAACTGTGCCGGAACACTGACCACCCCCGTGCAGCCGACCTCGCTGTGGACGTCCTGCTGGACATGGCGCACCAGTCCCTGCACCTCCGCCGTCCCGATGAGGCGCTCCGGCTGGCCGGACTCGGGCTTGTCATCGAGAACAACTCTCCCACCGCCGTCTCCGATGCCACTCGGAGCTACCTGGCCAGCGTGCAGAGCTGGAGCTACGCCGTGCTAGGCGAGACCACCGCGTGTGAGCGGGCCCTCGGCCGAGCTGAGCGGCACTTCGCCGCCGTCGATCCGGGCACGGCGCTGCCGTGGGCGGCTCACGTCGACACGGCCGAATTCACCGCTCAGCAAGGTCACGCCTGGTACCTGCTCTCGGCCACCCAGCCCAATGCCGCGGCTCGGGCTGTGCCGCTGCTCACCGCAGCCACCAGTGCTCAGGGCAGCGACTACGCCCGCACCCGCGCGGTCAACCTCGCCGGTCTCGCTGGCTCCCACGCCACAGCCGGTGACCTCGACGCCGCCGTGAACGTCGGATGCCACGCACTCGAGGAAATTAGCTGGACCTCGTCCCGGCGTGCCTACCAGCGGCTGCGCATGCTCGATGACTGCCTCGCGGTACACCAGACTGCGCACGTCGCCGAGCTGCGACACGACATCCAGACCGCCTGTGCCGCCTCGTGATTACCCGCCGCGACAGTGGGGAGCTACCCGACCGCCACGAACTGGGCGCTGTCTGCGACGCGCTGCGCCTCGACCTTTCCGGCGTGCGGATGTTGCCATCCCGGTCGAACGCCGTCTTCCACCTCCCCGCCGAAGGCGTCGTGGTGCGCCTGAGCAGCGCCACCCCAACCAACGAAGCGCGCGCCGCCCGAGTCGTCTCGCTGACCACTTGGATCACCGACCACGGTGGACCCGCGCTGTCTCCGACACCCCACCCGCAGCCGGTGCGGGCAGCCGGCACGGTCGCCACGCTCTGGCCCTATCTACCCTCGGTGAGCATCCCCAGGGCTCGAGACCTCGCCGGTGCGGTGCGGGAACTGCATCATCTCGACGCTCAACCGCCACGCCTGCCCGAACACAAGCCGATGGCTCGCCTGCACGAGGCCCTCGACTTTGACATCACACGAGACCAGCCGGCGCTGCCTACCAACACCCGCAAGTGGCTCCTCACCCGCGCCGCACAGCTCCAACACGCCTACGACACGACCGCGCCGCCACTCGGACGCGGTCTCATCCACGCCGACGTCCAGCCCGACAACCTGCTCCAGGATCGCGACGGGCGGTGGCTACTCATCGACTGGGACCGCGCCAGCCATGGCCCCCGTGAACTCGACCTTGCCTTCGCCATCCCCGACCACTTCCACGAGTCTGATAGCGACATGACCGAGTTCAGCGCCACCTACGGCTACGACATCACCACCTGGACCGGTTGGACGCTGGTCCGCGACCTCACCGAACTGCACTCCCTCGCCGGCTATATCCGCCGCGCAGCCACCAACCCTGCTGCCCGCGACGAGCTCCACCGACGCGTCGATTCACTGGTCACCAATGAACGCAGCGTGGTGTGGCGCAGCGTGTCAGGCTGAACAACATCACGCAGGCCGGTGAGCTGGGCGCTACCTAAGGTCCGACGCCATTGCTGGGCTGGCTGGGGACCATGCTGCGCAGGCGTTGGCGCTCGGCCGGATCGTCACTGAGCGGGGAGATCGACAGTGTGAAAATATCGCGACGGTGTTGCGAAATTTTCGCTAGAGTTCGGGTGTGTATCCCCGATGGGTTCGCCCCCGGATCGAACGAGCGCTGCTCGACACGCCGGCAGTGTTCGTTGCCGGGCCCCGGCAGTCGGGCAAGAGCACGCTGGTCCGCCTCATTCGGCAGGACGGCTACGTCACGCTGGATCGGGCGACTGTGCGCGCCGGAGCCGGCGTGGAGCCTGACGGGTTCGTGGCCGGCCTGCCGGTTCCCGTGACACTCGACGAGGTGCAGCGGGTACCGGATCTCCTGCTGGCGGTGAAGGCCGAGATTGATGAGCACCGCCATCCGGGCCGGTTCCTGCTCACCGGCTCGGCGAACGTGTTGATGCTGCCGAAGGTTGCGGATGCCTTGCCTGGCCGGATGGAGATCGTCGAACTGTGGCCGCTGTCCCAGGGCGAAATCGACAACAGACCGGAGAGCTTCGTCGACGCGCTCTTCGAGGCGGTGCTGCCCGCAGTCATAGTCACTCGGGTCTCCCGCGGCGAGCTATTCGACCGAGTCCTATGCGGGGGATTTCCGGAGTCGTTGCAGCGCTCGGCGGACCGGAGAGCGGACTGGTTCGAGTCCTACCTGACCGCGGTGGTCGAGCGGGAGGTTCGCGATCTGTCCAATGTGGGCAACGTTGCCGAACTGACGGTGATGATCCGGCTGATCGCCGCGCGCGCCGGGTCGCTGTTCAACCTCGCTGACGTGGCGCGGGGTGCCCAGCTTCCGCACAGCACGGCCCGCAACTATCTCGGCCTGCTCCGGGCCGTATTCCTGGTGGTCGATGTGCCGGCCTGGACCACGAGCCTGACAACACGGATTGTTCGGGCACCCAAACTCTTCCTGATCGACAGCGGACTGACTGCGCACCTCCTGGGAGTTGGGCGTGAACGTTTGGCGACCGAGCCACACCTCGCAGGTGGACTGCTCGAGGCGTTCGTGGCACTGGAGCTCCGCAAGCAGATCAGCTGGAGCCGGATTCGGCCCGGCCTAGCCCACTTCAGAACAAGGAACGGCGACGAGGTCGACTTGGTGATGGAGGCGCGCGACGGCACCGTGGTCGGAGTCGAGGTCAAGTCGTCGGCCACGGTCCGCACCGACGACTTCGCCGGCCTGCGCGTGCTCGAAGAGATCGCCGGTCACCGCTTCCGGCGGGGCGTCGTGTTGTACACCGGGACCGACGTCGTGTCGTTCGGGCCCAAGTTAGTCGCCGCACCCGTGTCGCTGCTCTGGTCGTGACGGCTCGACGCCTGGTGCGCGTTCTGGATGCAGACTGCGGC